>JAPLLC010000119.1 GCA_026387775.1 Candidatus Methylomirabilota bacterium
TGAAGTGGTGAAAAGCTATATTTACGAATTGCAAGAGGTCGTGGAGTTGCTCATCAAAAAAGAGAATCTCCACGAAGGGATTTGGGGACTGTCCGTTGAGTTCAGGCTGGGCGCAGCGAGCACAGGGCCGTCCGAGAATGAGCTGTATCCCACTGGCGTGTGCGCGGTGGCAAAGCTTGGCCTGCAACGGGTTAATGCGGAAAACAATATGAGCCTAGATGCTACAAAAGTGAACCCGGCGTGACGGAAGACAGATTCGTGGGAAGAGAACGCCAAAGAGCTGGGGCGAGGAGGAGACACGCGTGCGTTTGAGCCAATGAATACCGAGGAACGAACAACGACCGGCGGATGAGCTTTTCTGGTATCTCTTTCCTCAGAGCTAAATGCCAGCATCGATCTGAACGGGGCAGTCAGAGAACCGCGTGCCGAACGTCGCCAGGAACGAGTCGCTGCGGGTGTCGCAGCAGGAAGCGCATACGACCCTCGCCGAATGTGTATGGCAAATTGGCGGACTCGAACATTTCGACGTATCGGCCCAGGTGATCGAGAAGCAGGCGCGGCAAGGAAGGACTCTGGGCCTCCGACCCGACCAAGAACAAAGGGAATAGCGCAGGATACGCGGAGGAGATGCAATGGTTGAGTGGCGAGATTGTAGGGCCGGTCTCTGCTTCTGTGCCGTGTGCCTCGGCGTGAATGCCGAGACGATGATGGCCCTGCACTTCCCCGTTTCAGATTGCTTGAAGGCAAAGCCGGCACTTGCTTTCTGTCAGCAAAGGACACGTGAGGTTGTGATCCCGCCTCACCTACATAACCCCCTTAGCACGAGTTCCGGCACGCCTTGGGTTTACCAACGATAATAGAGATGTGGATTGGTCGTTACCCTTCGAGGTGCAGTTGATACAGGTTAAACTTCCACAAAGTCATCATGGGCTTTCGCCCACCCGCGCCGTATGAAGATGGGGTATGCTCTTTGCGAGCCGTGCGCCCTGGTGAGGGCGAAGTACCTTGGTACCCCAAGTCCGCACAAAGTCTGTTACCCGGGAGCTTCAGGGAGAGCATTTCAAACCGGAGGCAAACTGGCTGAACGGGTACGAATCTGCTTCCCTCGCCGGGACCGGCCGCGCTAAAATCCAACTGCGGTTGTGTCCATCCCATAAAGGAGGAGAACATGAACGAGACCAAGGAGCTGCTGTTCACTGTCACCGGCATGACCTGAGGCGGCTGCGAGAGAGAAGTAAAACAAGCCTTGGAGAGGCTTGCAGGCGTGAAGGGTGCGGCGGCGGATCGGGTCAAGAAGGAAGCGCGCGTCACCATCGAGGGAGGTGCCGCCTCCCCTGATCAGATGGTTGCCGCGATCCAGGCGGCGGGAAGATTTCAGGCGAAGCTGGCGGGATAATCTCGGATCCACCAACGCAACGAGAACGCAACGCAGAACCGGAGCCCGTGTGGGCTCCGGTTCTGCGTTGCAGCGAGGCATACAGAGGGTCAGGCCTTGGAAGCTGCCGCTCCGATCTTGGCTTCCGCCGCCAGGATCTTGGCATGCGCATCTTCCATCGCCTGCATGAAGAGCTTCTTTGCCGCCGCCTCATCCAGGGTCCGGGTGCTGATCATCAGGGACAGCCCTTCCGGGCTGCGCCCGGTCTCCCTTACCAGGTTCGCCGCACCGGAGACCACCTGGCAGACGGCAGATAGGGCCAACCCTGGCGGAAGGCCATGCGCCACCGCCGCATCCGCCAAGGCGGCGATCACCGGAAAGATGTAGGTCGGCCCCACCGCGGTCAAGGCCGTTGCGATGGTCATCCGCTCTTCCGCGATCTCCACTGCTATACCGAACACCCCATGCAACTCCCGGATAACTTCCTTTTCGGCCGGGCCGACATGGCTTCCCAGACAGTACGGATTCATCCCCTGCCCGATCCAGGACGGCGTGTTGGGGACCAGGCGTACCACGGGAACCGGCTTGCCGATAGCCGCCTCGATGAGGGCCGTCGAGACGGCCGCCGCCATGGAAATCACAATCTGATCCGGTCGAAGTTGCGCCGCCACCTCCCGCAGCACCGGGAGAGCCGCCGGTGGCGGAACCGCGACAAAGAGGAGGTCGCAGCCGGCCACGACGTCAGCATTGCTCCCCATGGCGCGGACACCATGGGCGGCGGCGAGACGCTCCAGGATGGCGCCGTTGATGTCGTGAGCCAGAATGCGCTCCGGCTTGGCAGTCCTGCTGGCGATCAGCCGCCGAATGAAGACTTCGGCGATCACTCCGGCGCCCAGAAACCCGAACCGCTTTCCCTCAAAGGTACTCATGGATTCCCTCCCCTTTCCCCCCTCACCCATGCGATGCCTCCTTCTCCCACGGAACCAGAGTCTCGGCTGAGCGCACACGTGATGGCTGCCGGGAGGCGGACGGCAGTGCAACGCTGGATGCCTCCCGGGAGCTCACTTTGCTTTCAGGAGGTTTTCAAGATTCTGTCGCAAGGCGTCCTCCGGCAGGGAGCCGACCACCACGTCGATCATCGTGCCATCGGGTATCAGGAAATAGAACGTGGGCACCCCCTCCAGTCGGTAGGCGTTTACAATATCCTGGCTGCCCACAAGGTACGGCCACGCGTGCTTTTCCCTCGCGACGAAGCCCTGGATGCGCTGCACGTTCTTGTCGAAGGCCATCGTAAGAAACTGGACACGCTCCCCATAGGCCGCCTGCAGACGAGTCAGGATCGGCGCCATGTCTCTACAATGCGGGCAAGTGGGCTCCATGAACTCGAGCAGAATTGGCTTGGCCCCCAGGAAGTCGGCAAGGGCTCGGAGCTTCCCTTCCACGTCCTGAGCGGAAAAGGCGGGTGCCTTCTTGAATTGCGAGTCCGTCGCATGGGCCGAAGGCATGCTCGCGAGGTGCAGCAACACCCCATTGTCTCCCCCGGCAACCACGCCTGTGCAGACGGCGAAGAAGAGAGCGATAAGAAGCCCTGACGATCTGCGTGGGCAATGCCGTTTCGCTCGACGGGTGTCACGCATGATGGACCTCCATGGATGGCAAGGTTCGGCCGAGCCTCCAGGCACACACGGCTGCGACGAACGAAGCGGTAA
>JAPLLC010000111.1 GCA_026387775.1 Candidatus Methylomirabilota bacterium
CCCGGCTGGACGCCGCGGGGATCACGCCGGAGGGGATCCGCTCCCTGGACGACCTCGCGCGGCTCCCTATCACCACCGCCGACGATCTCAGGGACGACTATCCCTTCCCGCTGCGATCGGTCCCCTTCGAGCAGATCGTGCGCATCCACTCGTCGTCAGGGACCACCGGGAAGCGGAAGATCCTCAGCTACACCCAGAAGGACGTGGACGACTGGGCGCGGATCTTCGCCCGCTGCTACGAGATGGCCGGGGTGACCCCGCTGGACCGCGTCCAGATCGCCGTGGGGTACGGGCTGTGGACGGCCGGGGTGGGCTTCCAGGCGGGGTGCGAGCGAATCGGCGCGCTGGCCGTCCCCACCGGCCCGGGAAACCTCGACCTGCAGTGCGAGTTTCTGGTGGACCTCCAGTCCACGGTCTACTGCTGCACCGCCTCGATGGGGCTGCTCTTGGCCGAAGAGGTCCACAAGCGCGGTCTGGCGGAGAAGATCAACCTCAAGAAGGTCATCTACGGGTCGGAGCGCTCGTCGGTCTCGATGCGCAAGAAGATCTCCGAGCTCCTGGGCGGGGTGGAGCTGTTTGACATCCCCGGGCTGACCGAGCTGTACGGTCCGGGCACGGGGATCGAGTGCCCGCACCACGACTGCATCCATTACTGGGGTGACTACTACCTCCTCGAGATTCTCGACCCGGAGACGCTCACGCCGCTCCCCCCGGGCGAGTGGGGCGAGATGGTCGTCACCAGCTTGGCGAAAGAGGGCGCGCCGCTGATCCGGTACCGAACCCGCGACATCACCCGGATCATTCCCGGGGCTTGCACCTGCGGATCGATCCTGCCGCGCCACTCGAGGATCCGGGGGCGCACCGACGACGTGTTCAAGTTCCGCGGGGTGAACATCTATCCCTCCACCATCGACCGAATCCTCTCGTCCATCCCCGGTCTCGGCTCGGAGTACCAGGTCCACCTCACCCGCGACGCAGAGCTCCGCGACCATCTGCGCGTGGTGGTGGAGCGGGGGGAGGGGGTGGAGCAGGGGCGGGGCGAGGAGCTCACGCGGGAGATCGTCCACACGATCAAGCACAAGGTCATGGTGACGCCGGTGGTTGAGGTGGTAGACTACGCTTCGCTTCCGCGGTCGGAGCGGAAGACGAAGCGCGTATTCGATACGCGCATCCAGGATGCTGTGATCTAGTCAACTCGTGATCGAGGGAGGAGAACGACCATGAGGATACACACCGCCGTCATCGTCGCGCTGGCCGTCTGCTGTGCCGTAGCGCCGGCCTTCGGCGCGGAGCCGATCAAGATCGGGGCCTTCTTTGCCCTGTCCGGCCCCGCAGCCAACATCGGCACGCCCACGAAGCTGGTGGCCCAGATGGCCGCGGACAAGATCAACAAGGAGGGGGGCATCAACGGGCGGCCGATCGAGCTGATCGTGGGCGATACGGAAAGCGACCCGGCCAAGGCGGCGGTCATCGCCAAGAAGTTCATCTTCAGCGACAAGGTGGCCGCCATCATCGGGCCCACCTCCACGGCCGAGGGGATGAGTGTCAAGAAGATCGTCGAGGAGGCCGGGGTCCCCATCTTCATGACCGTCGGGGGGGACCCGGTGATCATGGGGGGCAACTTCGGCGCCTACACGTACGTCTTCAAGTCTCCCCAGCGGTCGTCCACGGCGGCGCAGAAGCTCTACGGGTACCTCAAGGCGAAGGGCCTGACAAAGGTGGCGCTCCTGACCGCCTCGGATTCCTTCGGGAAGGACGGCCTGGGCTGGCTGGAAAAGCTCGCCCCGGAGTTCGGGATCAGCTTCGCGGCCAAGGAATCCTTCGGTCCCTCCGACACCGACATGACCGCCCAGCTTACCAAGATCAGAAGCGCCGCACCGCAGGCGATCATCACCTGGACGATCGGTCCGGTCGGGTCGATCGTGGCCAAGAACAAGGCGCAGCTGGGGATCGCCATTCCGCTCTTCCAGTGCCACGGGCTCCCCGACCCGAAGTACGTCGAGCTGGCGGGGAAGGCGTCCGAGGGGGACCGGATGCCGGCCACCAAGCTGATGGTGGCCGAGACGCTCCCCAGCTCGGATCCGCAGAAGAAGGTCATCGCCGAGTTCGTCCAGCTCTACCAGGGCGTCTACAAGCATGACAAGGAGTTCCCGATCAACACGCACTCGGGGTATGCCTGGGATGCGATCGCCATCGTGGCTGACGCCATGAAGAAGGCTGGGACCGATCCCAAGGCCCTGCGTGCAGCCATCGAGCAGACGAAGGGTTACGTCGGCGTGTCGGGCGTGTACAATCTGACCGCCGAGGATCACAACGGCCTGGGTGTCGACTCCATGGTGATGGTGCAGGTGAAGAACGGGAAGTTCGTCCCGGCGGAGTAGGCCGTTGTCAAAGAATAACTTGACCGGAGACATTCCGGGAACGGCATAAGGAGCCGTAACGAAATTACAAAGAATGGACAAATTATTTCGTAACGGCTCCTAAGGTGAGGGGAAGGAATCCATCGACCGCTTGCCATCGGAGGTGCCATGAGCCGCGACCGCGTCATCGCCTGGGCCGCCCAGCACTTCGATCGAGGCCAGTTCTTCGAGGATCTCGCCCGACGGGTGGCCATCCCCACCGAAAGCCAGAACCCCGCGCGCGGGGCGGAGCTCGCCGCCTATCTCGAGGACGAGATCGCACCCGCGCTGACCGCGCTGGGGTACGCCTGTCGCCGCCTGGAGAATCCGAAGACGCCCCGCATGCCGTTTCTGTTCGCCGAGCGCCGCGAGGGAGCCGACCGACCGACCGTGCTCACCTACGGGCACGGCGACGTGGTGCGCGGCATGGAGGAGGACTGGCGCGACGGGCTGGACCCCTGGCGGCTCACGGTTGAGGGGGAGCGCTGGTACGGCCGGGGGACGGCGGACAACAAGGGGCAGCATTCCATCAACATCGCGGGCCTGGCCGCCGTGCTGGCCGTCAAGGGCTCGCTCGGCTTCACCTCCAAGATCCTGATCGAGACCGGCGAGGAGATGGGCTCCCCCGGCCTTCACGACGTGGCGCGCCGACACGCCGACTCCCTCGGGGCGGACGTGCTGATCGGCAGCGACGGCCCGCGGCTTCTGACCGAACGGGCGACACTCTTCACCGGCAGCCGCGGAAGCTTCAATTTTGACATGAGCGTGGAACTGCGCCGGGGCGGGCATCATTCGGGGAACTGGGGCGGCCTTCTGGCCAACCCGGGCGTGATCCTGGCGCACGCGATCGCCTCGATCGTCTCGAAGACTGGCCAGGTCCTGGTTCCGGAGATTCTGCCCCGAGACATCCCTGCGTCGATCCGCCGGGTGCTGGCCGACTGCCCGGTGGAGCGGCTGGAGGGTCCCGCCATCGACCCGACCTGGGGCGAGCCGGGGCTGACCCTGGCCGAGAAGGTGTTCGCCTGGAACACGTTCGAGGTCCTGGCCTTCAGCACCGGCAATCCCCAGCATCCCGCCAATGCGATTCCGCCCCAGGCGAGGGCCACCTGCCAGGTCCGCTATGTCGCCGGCACGGACCCCCGCCAGCTCCTCCCGACCCTGCGACGACACCTGGATGCCCACGGATTCTCCCTGGTCACGCTCGGCCCGCGTCGGGAGGAGTACTTCTCGGCGACGCGGCTCGATCCGGAAAACCCGTGGGTGCGGTGGGCCGCCGGCTCCATCGAAGAGACGATCGGGGAGCGGCCCACGATTTTGCCCAACATCGGCGGCACGCTGCCGAACGAGGTCTTCGCCGAGATTCTCGGGATGCCCACGCTGTGGGTCCCGCATTCCTACACCGCCTGCTCCCAGCACGCCCCGGACGAGCACCTGCTCGCCCCAATCGTGCGGGAGGGACTCGCGATCATGGCGGGTCTGTTCTGGGACCTGGGCGAAAAGGGCGCGCCCGCCTGACGCGTACGGAGAGGGACATCAGGATGCCAAAGGTAAAGGGCGAGAGCGGGGATTACGCGAGAGTGGAGGCGCTCCTGGCGGAGTCGGGAGTGGGCATGCCGCCGATGCCCGCAGACGCCAGGACGCGGCTCAAGGAGCGGGAGGAATGGTGCTTCTGCACCCGCGCCCTCAAGGTGTCTCCCTCCGAATTGCAGCATTTCGTGCGCAAGGCCATCGCGGGTGTCTCTCCGGACTACGTCCTGATCGCGCAGGCGGGGCATGGGGTCGGCTCGTCCGCGCTGCACTACTTCCTCGTGCAGGGCCCGCTCCAGCTCTTTCTTCAGATCGGCTGGGGCGGCGGGTCCGCGGAGAGAGAACGATCGACGGCGCTGCTCAACGAGTGCTTCGCCTTGGCCCACCGGCTGGTCGGCGCGATCCCCGAGGCGCTGCGCCGCGGCTGGCTGCCTCGGCAGGGCCGGATCACGGTGGTCGGGTCCAGTCTCGGTGAAAGCTTCTGGGAGGTCGCCGCCGCGGGGGAGCGTGCCAGCCAGCCGGGGGGGCTGCCCCGCGGCAAGACTCGGAGCGGCATCGGCCCGAGGGAAATCCTCGAAGAGGCCGTGCTTTGGTGCCGCGGGAAAGGGGCCGTGGTTGGCCGGGGGGACTGACCCGGATACGTTTCCCCGCCGTCCCGGGCAGCGCGACACGGGAAGCCTGGAGGGCGAGGATCGGCCCTCGCACCGGAGATCGTCTTGCAATAATCGCGGGGACATTGTACATATTTGCCATCAGGTGGGCGCCGGAGAGGCGGCGGAGATCGCGGTCTTTGCGGTGCCGGTCGCGCCCTTCACCCCGGAGAGAGGGAACGCATGACGAGAGCGATGGAGGAAAAGCTCCCCGGCAAGCTCATCGCCGTGGAGGGCCTCGACGGGTCGGGCAAGTCCACCCAGATTCATCTGGTCCACCAGTGGCTGCAGAGCAAGGGGTACCGGGTGTTCTTCTCGGAGTGGAACTCCTCCGTCCTGGTCCGCGAGGCCACGCGCAAGGGGAAGAAGCGGCAACTGCTCACCCCGACCACCTTCAGTCTGATTCACGCCACGGACTTCGCCGATCGCTACGAGCGGCAGATCCTGCCCCTCCTGCGGGCGGGCTATCTGGTCCTGTGCGACCGATACATCTTCACGGCTTTCGCCCGGGACGCGGTGCGCGGCTGCGACCCGGCGTGGCTGCGGAAGATGTACGGCTTTGCCCGGATTCCCGACATCACCATGCTCTTCAAGCTTCCCCTCGCCGTGGCGCTGGAGCGGATTCTGGAAGGCAGGCCGCAACTCAAGTACTTCGAGGCCGGCATGGATCTTGACTTGAGCCCCGACCCCACCGAGAGCTTCCGGATCTTCCAGGGGCGGGTCCTCGCCGAATACCTGCGCATGGTGGACGAGTTCGGCTTCACCGTGGTGGACGCCACCCAGCCGGTCCACCGCCAGCAGACCGCCGTACGGCGCCTGATCCAGGATCGGGTGGACCTGGGCTTCTTCCATAAGAGGTACATCCAATGAGCCCCAAGCACACCTACGGCATGATACCGGCCAGCGTGGACCTGGGGAAGCTTTCGGGCACATTGATCGCCATCGAGGGCCCCGACTCCTCGGGGCGCTCCACCCAGATCGCCCTCCTGACCCAGTGGCTGGAGGAGCAGGGCCATGCGGTGGCCCAGGTCGGCCTCAGACGGTCGAGCCTGGTGGGCCCCGAGCTGGACAAGGCGAAGCGGGGGAACATCCTCAGCCCCCGCACGCTCGGTCTTTTCTATGCCACGGACTTTTTCGACCAGATGGAGAACCGCATCGTCCCGGCCTTGCGGGCGGGTTTCGTGGTGCTCGCGGACCGGTACATCTATACGCTGATGGCCAGGGCGATCGTGCGGGGGGCCGAGCCGGAGTGGGTGGCCTCTGTCTACTCCATGGCCATCGTCCCCGACGCGGTCTTCTACATGACGATCTCCCTCTCCACCCTGGTGCAGCGGACCTTCCAGGCCCACTCCGAGCTGGATTACTGGGAGTCGGGCATGGACTGCGGCCTGAGCCGGGACTGGTTCCAGAGCTTCGTGCGCTACCAGCGAAGAATCCGCAGCGAGTTTTTCAAGATGCAGAAGAAATACGACTTTGAGCTGGTGAACGCCAACCGGAGTGTCGCCGCCGTGGACCGGGACCTGCAAGGAAGAATTCAGCTGGTCCTGAATCAAGCCGAGAAGCTCGGGGCGAGGAGGGTGAGCCGTGGCCGGGTCAGTCAGTAAGAAAACCAAGGGCAAGAAAGATCGGAAAGCGCCGGTCGCCGTGGCGAACCGGAAGCGGAACGAGTCGAAAGAAAGTGTGGGCAAGAACCCTGCCGCAAAGAAGCGCAAGAGTGTCAAGAAGCCCTCCCGCCAAGCGCTGGGCCGGCAAGCCTCGCAGGAGATGGCGAAGCTCCGGCCGATTCTCAAGGACATCGGGAGCGCGCTGGTGGATCGATTGGATGGCGAACTGGCCGGGCTTGCCCGTTCGCTTGGCGGCGAGGACTTGCACGGCGAGCGCCCTGTCCTGCCGCAGCCTCCCGTTCTGATCGCCATGCTCGCCGACATCAAGGCCCTCAAGGTGAAGCCAAAGAAGGGGCGGGTGAAAGACCTGGGCCGCCTCGAGACCCTGCTGGAATCGCTCTCCGCTCGAATACCTCCGGGGGCGTGACGACGAGGGGCGAGCCACGAGCCGCGAGTTGAGAGCCGAGCCACGAGCCACGAGCCACGAGCTACGAGCCGAGAGCTGAGAGCCGAGTTACGAGGTGAGAGCCGAGCCGCGAGCCGAGAAGGCGAGGGACAGGGGGTGCTCATGCGGGTCGCGTTGCTCTCGGATATTCACGCCAACTTCCCCGCCCTCTGTAGGGCCCTGGAGTGGGCTCAGCGCAATCGGGCCGACCGGGTGATCTGCGCGGGCGACATCGTGGGTCACGGCCCCCACCCCACGGAGGTGGTCCGCCTCCTGGCGGAGCAGGGGGTCGAGGCCATCCGGGGAAACGTGGACCGAAAGGTTCTCGCCCTCCTGGAGTCTCCCAAGAAATTGAAGAAGCATCTGGAGAAGAAAGCGCATGGGCCTGCGGCGTGGGCGGCCTTGGCCCTGGGCGAGGCGGAGCGCGCCTGGCTCGCGGCGCTCCCCGCGGAGTTGCGTTTCGATGCGGGCGGGGCCGACGTCTGGGTGGTTCACGGCAGTCCTCTGTCGGACACGGATTTCGTCTATCCCAGCATCACCCCACTGGCCCTCGCGGCCAAGCTGGGAGAGGTCCGTCCGCGGGTCCTGGTCTGCGGCCACAGCCACGTCCCCTTCACCAGGGAGATCGCGGGGGTGCGCGTCGTCAACTGCGGATCCGCCGGTCGGCCCGTGGACGGAGACCCGCGCGGTGCCCTTGCCCTGTGCGACTTCCCGGGCGGGGGTCGGGTGCGCTGCCGGATCGCGCGATTCGCCTACCCCGTGGAGCCGGTGATCGCGGACCTCGAGGCCCGGGGCGTCAAGGGCATCCTGCCTCAGGATTATCGCACGGGGACCAAAGGCAATCACGAGTAGCGGCGGGGTGGACCCAGCCGAGGCGCGCATGGACACCGGAAGCGTGGTCGGATGGTTCGGTCTTCCTGCGGGGACTACCCCGTCGAGGCTGCTTCGTGCCCTCCGTCGTGCGGGCTATCTCGCCGTTCTGCCGGTCATCTCGCGGTACGAATGCGTCTTCCTCGAGACCCAGGACGGGCGACTGGGCAGGCGAGACTGCCGGCTGTCCATCCGGCAGGGGAGGCGCGGAGCCACCTGGCGCATCTCGGACCCCGAGGGAGAGAGCGACTGGCCCTTCGAGGGCGACGTCTCCTCTCGGTGTTTCTCCTCGGATGCGGCCGGGATCCCTTTCGCGGCCGGGGAGCTGGCGGGCGGGCGACTCTTCTTTCCTCTCGTCCGTCTGAGAGTATTCGCCTGGGAAACTCGCCTCCAGAGTCCGTCGGGGAGCGTGCTCGCGCTCCGGACGGAGCGCTTCACCGCGGCTCCGCCGCGGGAGAGCTGGCCGAAAGGGGCGTGGCCTCATGGCCTCCTCACCATCCGTCTGCTGGACGGGAGCCCGGAGGCGCTCCTTCACCTGGCCACGTATCTGCGCGACCGCCTGGGCCTGCCCGCGGGTTCGGGCGACCTGTGCCGCACGGGGCTCCAGTCCCTGGGCCTCCCGGAGCCCGGCGCCCCCGTCCCGGCCTGCCTCTCGATCCGCGCCGAGGAGCCGCAGGCGCTGGCGGCTCGCAAGGTGGTGGGCCGGCAAGCTCTGAAGATGCGGGTCAACGTGCAGGGCACCCTGGAGGATCTGGACCCCGAGTATCTCCACGACCTTCGCGTGGCCACCCGCAGGCTGCGTTCGGCCCTGCGGCTCTTCGCCGAGGTGCTCGGGCCCAAGCGGTGCGACTCCCTGCGCGTGGAGCTGAACTGGATCGGTCGGCTGCTGGGCGCCGTGCGGGACCTGGACGTCTTCATCGGGAACCTTCGCGCGCAGGCCCGGCGGCTCGGCGAGGCGGGGACGATCGCGGAGCTGCTCGCGGAAGAGTTGGGTCGGCAGCGAGTGCCGGAGCGCGAGGCCCTCGGGGCGGCCCTGGTTTCCCGGCGATTCCGCGACCTCATGCGCCGCCTGGACGCCTTCGCGTCCTCCCCGCCTCCCCGTCTCCCTCGGGGTGTCCAGGGCGTTCCGGTCGTCCAGGCCGCACCGGCGCTGATCGGGAAGGCCCAGAAGCGGGTCCTGAAACTGGGGAGGACCATCGGCCCCGACTCGCCCGCCACCGATCTCCACCGGCTGCGGATCCTCTTCAAGCGCTTGAGGTACGCCTGCGAGTTCTTCCAGGAGGCCTTCGCGGAACCCGCCTCCGGCACGGATCCCCTGGCGGATTACCTCCAGGCGATGGTGCGTTTCCAGGACTGTCTTGGGGAGCACCAGGATGCCGTGGTGGCCATGGACCGGATCCAGGACCTGGTCAAGGAGATGGTCCGGCGCGGAGCACTCGCCCCCGAGCGGCTCCTGGATCTGGGGGGCCTCATCCAGGTGCAGCGGGAGATCGCGCGCGACCGCCACGGGCGTCTCGCCAAGCTCTGGGCCCGGTTCGATCGACCCTCGGTGCGAAGGTGTCCGGCGGTTCTGGGAGGCGCGGTGCCGCGGTCACCCGTGGGTGAGGCGTCCGAAGCCGTTCCCGAATAGCAGGCCGCTGAAGAACTTGCTTTCGGCCAGGCTGCTCAAAAAGGTCCAGATGCAAGGCGGAACGCGCAGAGCCGAGTGAGGCGTACTCCAGGTACGCCGCAACGAGTGATCGAGTGTTCCAACGCCGCAGATGGGCCTTTTTCAGCAGCCTGGCGCTAATCCCCCAGGCAGGTTCCGACTCGGCGCGCCGTGCCGACCCACGGGTGGTCAGGCGGGACAAACTTCAGCTTTCTGGCGACGTCCTCGAGCGGTACGGGCTTGGTGACATCGGCGCGCGCCGCCACCATGACGCCGTATCGACTCTTGTTGATGAGGTCGGCGCAGGCGGTGCCCAGTCGTGTGGCGAGCAGCCGATCCGCCGCGGATGGCGTCCCACCGCGCTGCAGGTACCCGAGGATGGTGACGCGCGACTCGAGGCCGGTCAACTTCTCCAACTGCTTTGCCAGTCGCATCGTGTTGCCGGCATGCTGGGCCTCGAGGTGAGTCAACTCGGCTTCGGCGTTGACTTGGGCGCCCCGCGACTTGGTCTTGGCGACCTTTTCCTCCGCCGCCCGCATCGCTTGGACATCCTGCTTCGAGATGGCGCCTTCGGCCACGGCGACGAGGCTGAATCGCTTCCCCCGGTGGCTACGGCTGCGAATGGCGTCGGCGATGCTCTCCACGTCGTACGGAATCTCCGGGATGAGGATCGCGTCGGCGCCGCCGGCGATCCCCGCGCCCAGCGCCAGCCAGCCGACCTTGTTTCCCATGATCTCGACGACGATGATGCGATGGTGGCTGTGCGCCGTGCTGTGCAACCGGTCGATGGCCTCCGTCGCGACGCTGAGCGCCGTGTCAAAGCCAAAGGTGACATCGGTCAGGATCACATCGTTGTCGATGGTCTTTGGCATTGTGATGATGTTCAGGCCTCTCTGGGCCAGACGATGCGCATTCTTTTGCGTCCCGCCACCCCCCAGGCACACCAGCACGTCCAAGTGGTGTTTGTGGTAGTTGTCCACGATGACGTCGGTCACGTCGATCACCTTGCCGCCGACGGGCATGCGATGCGGCTTGTCGCGGCTGGTGCCGAGAATAGTGCCGCCCTGGGTCAGAATCCCCGACATCGTCTCGCCGTCGAGCTCCATGGTGCGGTTCTCCATGAATCCGCGGAACCCGTCAAGAAAGCCGATCACCTGCATGCCGTAGAAGCCGAGCGCCGCCTTGCCCACCCCACGAATCGCCGCGTTCAACCCGGGGCAGTCGCCCCCCGATGTGAGGACACCGACGAACTTGGTCATGGCCGAGACTCCTCCTGGCGTGACTACGACGCCCCGATGGCAGAGCGGATGAAGCGCGCGGGCACCGAGCTCCGCTGGAAAAGCGGATCGGGCGTCCCGCCGACGGGACGCCTGGAGCATGGAGCAGGAAGGCGGACGCTGTCAAGGGGGAACCGGCTGAGGATGCACGCCCTTTCCGGTTGACAGCGGCGACGTCCTGGGGCACTTTCGCGCAGGCGGGGCAGGCTGCTGAAAAAGGCCCATCTGCTGCGTTGGCGCGCTCGGGTGCTCGCTGCGGCGTACCTGGGGTACGCCTCGCTCGACCCATCGCTTGCCGCCTTGCATATGGACCTTTTTGAGCAGCCTGGGCGAAGCGGAATTTTCAGCAGCCTGATATATGCGCAGTGGGAATCTTGGGGGGATTCATGAAAGAGCTCTGTATCATCAGACACGGGCTGGCGGGCAATGGGATGATTGACGAGCGCCGCGACGAGAAGCGGCCCCTGACGGCGCGGGGAAAGGCAAAGATGGGAGGTGTCGCGGGCGGACTCAAGAGGCTGGGCGTCGGCTTCGACGTCATCCTGACCAGCCCGCTCGCGCGGGCGACCGAAACCGCCGAAATCGTCGATGAATACTGCGGGAACGGAAGAGCGCCGCTCAGGACGGATCTCCTGAAGCCCGGTGCGTCGTTCGACAAGCTGATCGCCCGCCTGAACGCGCTGGACCCTGTGGACAGGGTGGCCCTGGTCGGTCATGAATCGTCCCTGAGCGAGTTTGCATCGTACTGCCTCTCCGCCGCGCTGGGGTCATTCATCACCCTGAAAAAGGGGGGCGTCTTGATGCTCGAAGTCCACGGCAGGCTGAAGCCGGGAGAGTGCACGCTCTCCTGGCTGATGAAGCCTTCGCAGCTCGTGGAGCTGTCCTAACAGGCTGCTGAAAAAGGCCCATCTGCGGTCACCCAGCCTGCGGCTGGGTACCCGCTTGCTCGGGCACTCGTTGCGGCGTACCTGTAGTACGCCTCACTCGGCCCTGCGTGCGCCGCCTGGCATCTGGACCTTTTTGAGCAGCCTGGGCGAAAGCGGGTCTTCCCGCAATATGCCATTGCCCTCCGCATTGTGTTGATCCGAATTCCGCCGCCGCCGGACAACTCATTGAAAGCTGTCCGAGGGAGCTGCGACAAGAGGAGCGTCTTGACTGCCTTCATCGTCCCGCCATCGCAGGTTGCGCTTTCCGATCTTCCGCCGGCGATCCGCACTTCGGATCCCGGCTCGTTTGCCCGTTACACGCTGACGGAGCGCCTCCCAGGAATTCTCAGAGAGACCGCCGCGCTGAGCGACTTCCCGGACGAGATCCAGAGGGCGCTGGAAGAGCTGCATGCCGAGCTGACCGGGGGCGTGGTCCGCGAGGTCCGCGAGGAAGCGCCGGATCGGGGGTTCTGGAACGCGGTGTCCGCTCCTCACCTCGGCCGGAGCTGGCTGGATGTGCCGTGGTACTGGGGCGAGGCCTACTTCTACCGCCGCCTGCTGGAGGCCACACGGTACTTCCGGCCCGGCCGCTGGCGATCGGTGGACCCTTTCGGCCCAAAGAAGGCGACGGAGCTGGTGCCGGAGGCGGCGCCCGACGCGGCGAGGGCGCTCCTGGATCTCCTGCCCGAGGAGACGAAGGCCCGCTTCGAGATGCTGGTGCACGCCAGCCTGTGGGGCAACCGGAGCGATCTCAGCCACGAGGTCGCCGCGCGTCTGGGCCGTCCAACCGGCGCCAGCGAGGAAGGCACCAATCTGTTGGTGGATGACACGCTGGCGTTGTGGGATTTTCTGCAGACCAGGCGGTGCCGCCGCCTCGCGGTCCTGGCTGACAACGCCGGAACGGAATTGTTGATGGACCTGCTGCTGGTGGATTTCCTGCTCGGCCAGGATCTGGCGGCCGAGGTGCATCTTCACCTGAAGCCGTGTCCATTCTTCGTCTCGGACGCGATGTTTCAGGACGTCTTTGCCGGTCTCGAGGCGTTGGAAAGAACCGATGGGGCGACCCGGGGGCTCGTCCGGCGACTTCGAGCGAATCTTGCTTCCGGGCGCCTGCACCTGTTCACCCACTGGCATTACGGGACGAGCCTGTTCTACTTCCAGCTCCCCGAGGAGCTGCGCGCCATCCTCTCCGGCATGGACCTGGTCGTGGTCAAGGGCGACGCGAACTACCGGCGCCTGCTGGGCGACGCCCACTGGCCGCCCACGACCTCGTTTGCTCAGGCCACCGGCTATTTTCCCGCGCCCCTGGTAGCGCTACGCACGCTGAAGGCGGAGATCATCGTCGGGCTGCGGCCGGGAGAGGCGGAGAGGCTCCAGGCGGGGGACCCTGCCTGGCTGGTCAACGGAAGACGCGGGGTCGTGCAGGCAAGCCTCTGAACCGAGGCGGGGCTCGGCGCATTGTGTGCCGGCCAGACGAAGATCGGAAGTCGGTCGTCAACCCGGATGGGCGCGGAGGAAGAGTCGTGGCAAATCAGTGGACAATCAGGCCGCTCTGCTTCGGTGAGTTCCCCGAGTTCGAGAAGTCCGGCTTCACCTATTTGCGGAACGCGGGCGAGAAGATCCGCGCGCCCATTCTTGTCTGGCTGCTCCAGTCCGGGGCAGAGACGATCCTGGTGGACACGGGTCCGTCGTCCCCCGAGGCGGCCAACCGCTGGCATTCCCGCACACAACGATCGGCGAATCAGGTACCCGAGGTGGCTTTGCGGGCCGCCGGGGTGAACCCCGCGTCGCTTCGACTCGTGATCCTGACGCATCTTCACTGGGACCACTGCTACAACCTGGACCTCTTTCCGGCGGCCCGATTCCTGGTCCAGGCGGAGGAGCTTCGCGCCGCCGTGAACCCGATCCCCACCCAGCGATTCCCGTACGAGGTGGGGATTCCCGGCCTGAATCCGCCCTGGCTTGCGGCGTTCAATCGGTTGGAGGTGATTCGGGGGGAGATTGACGTTGTTCCCGGCGTGCGTACGGTGCTTCTCCCCGCGCCCGGAATCCATACCGACGTGGCCGCTTGCCTCCGATCCTTCGACCGGATGCGCGCGGCGGCCGACGTGATCCTGCCTAGTCACGAGATGGAGGTGCTGAAGCATCCGGTATACCCGATCGGATCCGCCTCCCCATCGGCATGAGCTCGGGGGGCCGTGGCGAACGCCTTCCTGCCAGGTGCGCAGCCGAGAGACCTCTCGTCAGTTGCATGGTTCTCCACTCCTTCAAATTCCTTGGAGTCAAGCTTCTTGACGGTCTCATGGCTTGTTGATAGTTTCGAATGCGAACTCCTGAATGTGAAATCCCGAATCCATTCTCGTGTCATAAGGAGGTAGACGTGAGTTCCCATTTCACTGGTGTCATCGTGCCGATGGTTACCCCGCTCACGGCGGACGAGCGACTCGACCGCCCCGCTCTCGGACGCCTCGTGGAGTATGTGATCCAGGGCGGTGTCGACGGGATCTTCATTCTCGGATCCATAGGCGAAGGGCCGATGTTGCGCCCCGCGGTGCGTCTGGAGCTGGCCGAGGCCACCGTCGAGGCGGCGGCGGGCCGCGTGCCCGTCATCGCCGGGGCCCTGGAGCCGAGCACGAGCCGGGTCATCGAAGAGGTTCGGGCTCTTGCTGGCAGAGGACTTCGCGGCTATGTGGTGACCACCCCCTTCTACTACGGCGGGTACAATACCGAGGACCTGTCTGCCCACTTCCGCCGGGTCGCCGAGGCCGCGGATCTTCCCATCCTGCTCTACAATATCCCGCAGAACACCAAAGTCGCCTTCGGAGCGGAGCTGGCGCTGAAACTCGCCGAGACGGCCAATGTCGCCGGGCTCAAGGACAGCTCGGGGGACTGGGTCGAAGTCCAGGCCATCCTGGCCGCACGCCGTCCCCCCGGCTTCGTGGTGCTTCAGGGGAACCAGACCTACGCCGGAATCAGCATGCTGACAGGGGCCGATGGGCTGGTGCCGGGCCACGCGAACGTCTATCCCAAGCTCTTGGCGGAGCTGGTGGCATCCGGCCGGCGGGGCGATGTGGCTGCCACCATGGCGTGCCAGGCCCGCCTGGATGCCCTGATGCGACTGCGCGGCCGGGCCCCGATCCATACCTTCAAGATCGCCCTGAAGGCGATGGGACTGACGGGAGATACCGTCTGCTCGCCGCTGCCTCGCCTCGCCCCCCCGGATGCGGAAAAGTTCCTCGCCGCCAGTATCGCGGCGGGGCTGCCGCTTCCAGGCGCGAAGCGGAGCTGACCGGACGGACAATCCGAGCGCCTCGCGCGAACGGATCGATCTTCACCCGGAGGGAGGAATCTCATGACGGGCAAAGTGGCGACTTTCAGAATACCCGCCCAGATCACGCTCGGCTGCGGTGCGGCCGAGACCGCGGGGGCGGAGGCGAAACGGCTGGGAGGCACCCACGCCTTCGTGGTGAGCGATCCCATCCTGCAGAAGCTCGGGGCCACGGAAAAGATCGTGGCCTCGCTTTCGGCCCAGGGGATCAAGGCGACGGTGTACGTCGAGGTGGAGTACGAGCCTTCGGTCGGAAGTGTGGCGCCGTGCGCGGCGGCCGCGAAAAAGTCAGGCGCAGATCTGGTGGTCGGCCTGGGCGGTGGGACCTCGCTCGACACCGCCAAGGCGGTGGCGATGCTGATGCGAAACGAAGGGTCGCTGGAGGACTATCTCGGGATCGGGCTGGTGAAGCGGCGGGGTGTCCCCTCGATCCTGATACCCAGCACCGCCGGCACGGGGGCCGAGATCACGCCGAACGCCCTCTTCTACGTCCCGGCCGCCCGGGACAAGAAGGCCGTGGTGAGCCCCCTCACCATCCCCGACGTGGCCATCGTGGATCCGCTGCTCACCCTGACGGTCCCGCCCACGGTGACGGCGGCCACGGGGATGGACGCCTTGAGCCACGCCGTGGAGGCCTACACCTCGCAGAACGCCTCGCCCATGACCGATCTCTATGCCCTGGAGGCGATCCGGCTGATCGGGACCCATCTGCGCACCGCCGTGGCGAACGGTAGCGACCTGGCCGCGCGGGACGGCATGGCCAAGGCCAGCATGTACGCCGGCATCGCTATCGGCAACGCCGGGACCAACATCGTGCACGCCCTGGCCTATCCGCTGCAGGGCCAACATCGGGTGACCCACGGGGTGGCGAATTCGCTGCTTCTGCCCTACGGCATGGAGTTCAACGCGCTCAGCAACCTGACCAAGTTCGCCGCCGTGGCCGAGGCGCTTGGCGAACCGATCGCAGGCCTGTCGCCCCGTGCCGCCGCCTCCAAGAGCGCGGAAGCCTGCCGGCTGCTGTCGCTGGACGTGGGCATCCCCCAGACGCTCCGAGAGGTCGGGATCAAGGCCGAACACCTCGCGGATCTGGTGGAGGGGGCCATGAAGGTGACCCGGCTCCTGGCCAACAACCCGCGGCAGGTCCGCGTCGAGGACGTCAAGGCCATCCTGGAGAAGGCGCTCTAGCCTCAACACCAGCAAGAGAACGGGGCCCAGTCGGTATACGACCGGGCCCCGGCTTGCTTGTGGCTGTCCGGCCGGGCTACGCCTTCAGCTTCGTCAACCCCCAGGCCATGTTCTGCCCCAGGGTCCGCATGGTCTGCATGCCCTCGTCGTCCGTTTCGACCTGGCCCGCCTCCCGCCCGATTCCGATGTTCCAGTAGCTGGAGCCGACGATGATCATCTGGCCGATGGTGAAGAAGTGGTTCAGGCTGTTCAGGGTGTGCATGGCCCCGCCCCGCCGGACGGCCACCACGCCCGCGCCGACTTTCCGCTTGAGCAGATCGCCGTTCACGCGCACGACCAGGCCCACACGCTCCATGAGCGCCTTCATGTTGGTCGTGATGTCCCCGAAGTACACCGGCGAGCCCAGGAGGATTCCGTCCGCGGCCAGCACCTTTTCGACGTACTCGTTGACCGGATCGGTCTCGATGACGCACTGCTTGTCCTTCCGGTCTCGGCAGGTGAAGCAGGCGTCGCAGCCCGAGAGGGTGAGACCGGCCAGTTGGACGAGCTCGGTCTGGATGCCGTCCCGCTCCAGCTCGGCCAGGGCGGTATTGAGAAGGATGGCGGTGTTTCCATTCTTGCGGGCGCTGCCGTTGAATGCGATGACCTTCATGGTTCCCCCTGTGTGGGTAAAGGATGGTGGGAATGTGGAAGGGTCAGGCGGCCGACCGCTCCGTGATCTCGCGAATCACCCGGAGCAGCTCCTCCAGCCGGACCGGCTTCCCGAGGACGCGATCCACAAGGCCTTGATGGTCGGCCTCGCCGGCAGATTGCTCTCCCCATCCCGTCAGCAGGACGATGGGGAGGTTCGGATGTAGAGCCCGCACCGCGCGGGCGACGTCCCACCCGGTCATCTCCGGCATCCCGAGGTCCGTCAGGACGCAATCCACAGGAGTCTCGGCGAGTCGGACGAGGCCCGCCGCCCCCCCGTCGGCCTCGACGACGGAGTGCCCGGCCGCCCGAAGGAGGCTCACGACCGTCTGCCGGACCATGGGATCATCGTCGATGATCAGGACCCGCCGCGGGGTCACCGGCGCGAGGCCGGGGGGCTCTGGCGCGGCCTCGGCCTCGCGAGCGACCTGGAATGTGAGGGTCACGGTCGTGCCCTGGCCCAGGGTGGACGTCACCGCGATCCGGCCGCCGTGCCGCTCCATGATCCCGTACACCACGGCAAGCCCGAGGCCGGTTCCCTGGAGCCCCTTGGTCGTGAAGAACGGCTCGAAGACGCGCGCACGCACCTCTTCGGGTATCCCGACGCCCGTGTCCGCGATCGCCAACCCGACCTCCTCGGAGGTTGCGGTTCCGGTGAAGGTCAGGATAC
Organism: Candidatus Methylomirabilota bacterium; assembly: GCA_026387775.1. GTDB lineage: Bacteria > Methylomirabilota > Methylomirabilia > Methylomirabilales > 2-02-FULL-66-22 > 2-02-FULL-66-22. The sequence continues at coordinate 17,220 of JAPLLC010000111.1, forward strand.
CGCCCTGGGGCATCGCGTCCACGGCGTTGAAGATGAGGTTCGTGAGGGCCTCCCGCACCTCGGGAGCGTGTCCCAGAATGGGGGGAAGGTCGGCCAGGGCGGTGTGCACCTCGATGCGCACTCCCCGCCGCTGCGGCTCGTCTCTCCAGCGGGGACGGGTCATCTCCAGGGCCTCGGTGACGATCCGGGGCAGCGCCACGGGGACGAGAGGGCTCGCCCCCCGCGGTCGGGAGAAATCCTGGAGGCGCCGGACGACGTCGGCCCCGTCGGCCGCCGCCGTCTCCAGGGTGAGAAGACCCTCCCGAGTTTCCGGATCCGCGACGCGCAGCTTCAAGAGCTCCGCCTGGCCCAGAACCGTCGCCAGGACGTTGTTGAGGTCGTGGGCGATGCCCGCGCCCATCTGCCCCAGGGCGCGGAGCTTCTCGGAGCGAACCAGCTCATCCTGCGCCCGCCGCAAGCCCTCGTATGTCTGCTTCAGCTCGGCGTACAGCCGCGCGTTCTCGACGGAGATGGCCGCCTGCGCGGCGAAGGAGCGCAGGAGGTCCACTTCCTCTGTGGAGAATTCGTGCGAGGTGTGAGTGAAGATCGCCAGGACACCGCACAGGCGGTCTCCGGCGAGCAGGGGGAGCATCAGACACGACACCAGGCCCTGTGCGGCGGCGTCGGCTCGCTCGCGAAAACGGGGATCCTGGCGCACATCTGGGCTGGTGACGGGCTGACGCGTCTCGGCGGCAAGACCGATCAGGCCCTCGCCTTTGTGGAAGCGGAGGGCGCCAGGTCCCGTCCTCTCCTTGAGACCGAGGCTGGCCACCAGGTGCAACGTCTCCTCCGCCGCCCCGATTTCCCACAGGCGTCCGACGGCCTCGGGGATCAGGACCTGAACCGCATTCAGGATCTGCTCGGCCACCTGAGCGGGATCGAGTGTGGTCGTCAACGCGAGCGTGATGGAATTGAGCGTGGCGAGCTGCTCGGCCCGGCGGCGCGCGACCTCGTGCAGCCGGGCGTTCTCGATGGCGATGACGGCCTGCCCGGCGAAGAGGCGGAGGAGCTGCTGGTCCTGCTCGGTGAAACGACGCCCGGGATCGGGGTTGTCGACGGAGATCGCCCCGAGCAGTCTCCCCTGGTAGATCAGCGGCTCGGAGATGACACCGACATGGCTCGTGTGCTCGAGAAGATAAGGCGTGATGTAGGGCGAGGTGCGGAAATCGTTGACGATCATCCCCTCCCGGCGCTGGGCAACCGCTCCTGCGACTGCCTCGCCGAGCTTCGGGCGGAACTCCCACGCCGAATCGCCGTATCCGTGTCGCACGCGAGGGACAAGAATCTGCGCTGCCTCATCCCAGAGGAACACGGTTCCCATCCCGGTCCCAAGCAGACTGGTCGCGTGCCGGTGAATCAGGCTGAGGAGCGTGGCGAGATCCAGCTCTCGGACAATCTCCTCGCCCACGGCGCGGACAGCCTCGAGCTGCTGGGTGTGGATGCGCAAGGCCGCTTCGTCTTGTTTGCGGAGGGTGATGTCGCGGCTCACTCCGACAATGCCCACGACGGCTCCGGCGTGGTCGCGCACCGGCACCTTGGTCGTGAGGTGCCAGGTTGGGCGTCCCGTGGGAGCGTCGAAGGCAGGCTCCTCCTGATTGATGAGCGGTTCGCCGGATCGGAGAATCCTCTCTTCGTCCACGGCATACCGAGCGGCCAGGTCCGGGGGAAAGTAATCGCGGTCCGTCTTGCCGAGCAGTGCCTCTGGGCGTGTTTCGCCCAGGGCACGCGTCTGGCTGTCGTTGACCACGAGGAAGCGGCACTGATCGTCTTTGACATAGATCTGATCGGGCACCGCATCGAGGACGGCGCGGAGCCGATTGCGCTCCGCGGCGAGCGTCGTCTCGGCCTGCTGACGCTCGGCATTCTCCCTATCAGCTTTGTGAAGCAGGACATGGAGTCTGCGGATGACGAGCGCGGCCGCCGCGACGGCCGCGAAGGAGCCCAAGAGGATCGTGATCAGATGAGATTGCCAGAGCGTGATATCGGGGTGGATGACGCCCTTGGTGAGCTCGAAGAGGCTTAGACCACCGGACACGATCAGAAACGTCAGGGCCAGACGTGGGAGTGTTCTTGGGTGGGTTGCCCCGCCCCGGGATGCGTCGCTCTCTGTCACGCCTGGTCCCCGTCGGTCCGGGTCGCGATCGACCCGGGGTGATCGAGAGAACCACGCCGGCTGCGTGTGCCGGGGGTTCAGCGCGGTTGGGTATGCCAGAGCGGGAATAGGCCTCCGCGGAGGGTATATGGGTACCGATAACAGATAGGCTACTTGCTGGCCTCCCCCATGTCAACGGAGAAGTCCGGTGCGACTGAAATCACGCCTCGATGCGGCCGCCGCCTTTCGTCTTGCCTTTGTCCTGGCGAGGGAATACCTTGGGCCAGCACCCAGGTGCCGCGCGTCAGCTCGCGAGGGCATCATCAAGCAGAACACGGGGAAAAGGAGGCAGGGGAATGACAGATGGTTCGCGGAATCCCATCCACGTGATCAAGACCGACAAGGCCGGCCCTCCCGTGGGGCCCTACAATCAGGGGATCAGGGCGGGCGGCTTCGTCTTCGTGGCCGGCGAGAAGGGGATCGACCCCGCGACCGGGAAGATCGTCCCCGGCGGGATCGAGGCGGAGACCCGGCGCACGCTGGAAAACATCAAGGCCATCCTGGAAGCGGCAGGGTCTGAGATGGATCTGGCCGTGAGCAGCTTCGTCTTCATGACGGACCTCGGCGACTTTCCCAAGATGAACGCGATCTACGCCGAGTACTTCACCAAGACCCCGCCGGGTCGAACCACGGTCGAGGTGAAAGGGCTTCCGGCTGGAGCCCATGTAGAGATCACGGTCACGGCGCTGGCCGGACCGGGGGCCTGAGCCGGATCCGGTGGACCGAGCGGCTCAGGACTGCGAGGACGAGTCCTGTGCGGTCTCGGCTCCTGCACGCGAACCAATTTCAGCTTCCAGCGCCGCACGCAGGGTGCGGCGCAGATCTTCCAGACGGTACGGCTTCTGGATGAAGCCGGCCAGGCGCTTCCCTGCGAAGCGCTGGGTGACGTCCTGCTGATTGTAACCGCTGGACAGGACTACGCGGACGTCGGCGCGCAGGCGTCGAAGTTCGCGGAAGGTCTCCTCCCCGTCCATGCGCGGCATGGTCAGGTCGAGGAGGACGCAGACGATCTCCTCTCCCCGCGTCTGGAAGATCTCCAGAGCCTGGCGGCCGTCCGCCGCGGTGAGCACGGTAAACCCCAACCACTCGAGAAGCTGACGGCCGGTCTCGCGCACGCCGGCCTCGTCATCCACGAGCAGCACGATCCCCTGGCTGCGCCACTGGTCCCCGGCGGTCGGGGTGGATCGCGCCCGCTCGGCGGGCTCTCCGCTGGCGGGGAACAACAGCTTGAAGGTCGTCCCCCGTCCCGCCTCCGAGTAGACCTTGATGGCCCCCTTGTGGCCGCGCACGATCCCCAGAACCGCAGCCAGCCCCAGGCCGCGGCCGGTGAACTTGGTGCTGAAGAAGGGGTCGAAGATCCGCGCACGCGTGGCCTCGTCCATCCCGCAGCCGGTATCGGAGACCTCCAGGTACACGTAGAGGCCCTCCGCCAGGCCCTCGACGAGCGCGAGCTCCTGCAAGTAAGCCCGATCGCACCGGGTGGTGCCGGTGGTCACCCGGATGACCCCGGGCTGGTCGCCGATGGCCTCGGAGGCGTTGGTGATGAGATTCATGACCACCTGGCGGAGCTGCGTGGCATCGGCTTGGATGGCGGGCAGGTCAGGGGCGAGATAGTACTGCACAATCGCCTTCTTCGAGATCGCCACCGTGAGCATCTGCGCCATCTCGTGCACGATCGCGGAGAGATCGAGGGCTTCCACCACGAAGCGGCCCTTCCCGGAGAACGCCAGCATGTGTTTGCAGAGATCCGCTGCTCGGTGCGAGGCGGTCGCGATTTCCTGCAGATGGCCGCGAGCAGAGGCGCCGGGGTCAAGCTGCAGAAGGGCCAGCTCGGCGTGTCCGAGGATCGCCACCAAGAGATTGTTGAAGTCGTGGGCGATGCCGCCCGCCAGGACTCCGAGGCTCTCCAGCTTCTGGGCGTGCTGCATCTGATTCTCGATTCGACGCCGTTCCTCCTCCGCCTGCCTGCGCTCGGTGATGTCCCGGGCGGCCGCATAGATCAGGGTGCCCTGGTACGGACAGGCGCGCCACTCGATCCAGCGGTAGGAGCCGTCCTTGCACCGGTAGCGGTTGACGAAGTTGAGGACCTCCTGCTGGGCGGCCAGCCGTCCGACCGACGCCAGGGTCTCCTGGAGGTCGTCCGGGTGGACGAAGTCGAGGAATCGCTTACCCTCCAGCTCTGGCAGGTCGTAACCCAGGATGGATGCCCACGCGGGATTGACACGGCGGAAAAGGCCGTCCGTGTCCGCGATGCAGAGGAGGTCCAGGGCCATCGTGAAGAATCGATCCAGTTCGTCGGTCTTCTCCTGGAGCGCCGTCTCGGCGCGGGTGCGCTCGGAAAGCTCCTGTTGAGCGGCAGCGTACAACCGGGCGTTCCGGATGGCGATGGCGGCCTGCGCGGCGAATGCGCGCAGCAAGTCCATCTCTTCGGGTGTGAAGTCGTGCGATGAGCGGGTGTAGATGGTGAGAAAGCCGACGATCTCCTCCTTGTGAATCAGGGGGAGGATGATGCAACTAACGAGTCCCTCGGCTACGGCCCAATTGGGGTCCTTGAAGCGAGGGTCGCGCTTCACATCTGTGCTGATCACCGGCTGGCGCGTGGCCTCAGCGATTCCGATCAGCCCCTCGTTGGGGACGAGCTGGAAGGCCTGCCCTCCCTCTGGCTGTTGCAGGCCTAGGCTGCCGATCACGCGGAGCGTTCGACCGGTCTCCGTCCGTTCCCAGAGGCGGCCGACACAGCCCGGGATCAGCGTCTGGGCCGCGGCCAGGATCCGTTGGGACACGACGTGCGGGTCGAGCTCGGTGGTGAGGGTCTGCGTCATCTCGATCAGCGCCGAGAGCTGCTGTGCGCGACGCGAGGTGGCTTCGTGGAGCCGGGCGTTCTCGATGGCGATGGCGGCTTGGGGGGCGAACAGCCGGAGGACCTCCTGATCGCTCTCGGTGAAGGTCCGTCCCTCGATCTCATGGTGGACGGCAATCACGCCGAGAAGCCGGTCACGATACAGAAGGGGTTCGGCGAGCGCAGCAGTGAGACTGGTGCTCTGCAGGGTCTTCGGATGGGCGTATGGTGAAGAACGGTAGTCGTTGATGATGACGCCGCGCCGCTCTTGGACGACGCGCCCCGTCAGTCCTTCGCCGGGACGCCGGGGAAACCGCATCCGCTCCGCGCTGGGGCCATAATAGGCGTGAGGCATGAGCTGCTGCGCCTGCTCGTCCCACAGGTAGATCCCGCCGCTCGAGCCGGCGACGAGCTCCGTGGCCCGGCGCGCGACCAATCCGAGCAGCCGCACCAAGTCCAACTCGCGGGTAATCTCCTCGCCGAGGCTGCGCAGAGCCTCCAGTTGCCGCGTCCGCTCCAGGAGTGCCCCCTCGGCCTGTTTGCGCTCCGCGATCTCCCGCTGGGCTTCGGCGTACAGCCGGGCATTCTCGATGGCGATGGCCGCCTGGGAGGCGAGAAGTCTCAGCGACCGCTGATCTTCCATCTGGAAGGGCGGCGCCGGGCCATTCCGACTGACCGCGATCACGCCCACCAGGCGGTCGCGGTAGAGGAGCGGCTCGGCCAGCACGGCCACATGCGGCGAGTGCTCGAGCCAGAAGGGCGTGGCATAGGAGGAAGTCCGGAAGTCGTTGACCATGATCCCCGCCCGCCGGGCCGCCGCGGTGCCGGTGACCCCCTCGCCCGACCGCATCCGCACGTCCGCCAACCACGCCCCGAATCCCTGCCAACTCTGCGGGGTCAAGACCTGCGCGGCCTCGTCCCATAACCACACCACACCGTTGTCTGCTTCGGTCAGCGCCGTCGCGCTCGCGTGAATGACCCGCAGAAGCACGGTCAGATCCAGCTCCCGCGCGATTTCCTCGCTGACGGTGCGGACAGCCCCCAGTTGCTCCGTTCGCGCGCGTAGGACCCCCTCCGCCTGCTTGCGCTCCGCGATCTCCCGCTGGGCGGCGGTGAAGAGGCGGGCGTTCCGAATGGCGATGGCGGCGTGATCGGCCAGCCGCTGGAGGACGTGCTCGTCGTGATCGGTGAACGGGCGCGGCGTCCGGTTGCTTGCGAAGAGGACCCCTTCCACCCCCTCGCCTATCCGGATGGGGACCGCCAATTCGGCGACGATCCCCTCCGCCAGGGCGATGGGAAGGAGGTCCTTGCTGACGCGCGGGTCCTCCGCGTAGTTTTCCGTGTGGAAGGGGAGACCGGTTGCCAGGACCTGTCCCCCGATCCCCTGGCCGGGCGCGATGCGGTACCCCACCGTATCCTGGCGGGGGGACCCCGCCCGGTAGCGGAGGAACACCTCCCCGGTCGGGGCGTCTCGGAGCGCGATGGCGGCGAGATCGCAGCGGCACAAGGTCCGAGCGGCATCAGCCACCTGCTGGAGCACGGTGTCCACGTCCAGGGAGGTATTGAGATTCCGGGTCAGATCGGCGAAGACCTCCGCCTCGCGCCGCCGGCCTTCCGCATCCCCGAAGAGCCGCGCATTCTCGAGGGCGATGGCGGCGTGGGCGGCGAAGGACCGGAGGAGGGCGACCTCGTCGGGTGAGAAGGCGTGGGGTTCGCGGGTAAAGATCGCCAGGTTCCCGAGATAGCTCTTTCCCCGGATCAACGGAACAACGATCACCGAGGTCAGGCCTTCGGCCTTTGCCCACTCCTTGTTGACGAAATGGGGATCGGAGGCGATATCCGGACATTGCATCGGTTCGAGAGTCACGGCCACGATTCCAGCCAGTCCTTCGCCGCGCCGGAACCTGACTCGGCGACCTCCCTCGGGATCGCGCAACCCGATACTCCCAACGAGTCGAAGAGTCTCGCCGCCTTCCAGTTGCTCCCAGAGGCGGCCGGCTACTCCAGGGAACAGGACCTGAATCGCGGTCAGGATCTCCTGGGCGACGCGCTGGGTATCGAGGAGGGCGGCCAGGCCTTGGGTCAGCTCGTTCAGGATCTGAAGCTGCTGGCTCCGAGTTCGCAGGGCCACCTCCGCGGTCTTTCGGCTGGTGATGTCCTGCGAGATGGTGAGGTAGTGGATGTGGCGACCCTGCGGGTCCAGAATGGGCCGGACGTGGCTTTGCAGCCAGCGATAGCTGCCGTCCTTGGCGCGGAAGCGAAAATCCACCAGGTCGGTAGTCTCGCCATCCTGCACTTTCCGGTGGGAGGGTTCCAGGACTACCGGGACGTCGTCCGGGTGGAGGAACTCAGCAGGACTCCGCCCCAGGAGCTCGTCGGGTGCGTAGCCCAGTATCGTCCGGGCGGCCGGAGACACGGCGAGGTACCGGGCCTCCAGGTCGTGGAGACAGAGGAGGTCGTGGCGGCTTTCGGCTATCAGGCGCGACCACCACTCGATCTCCGGAGGCAGTGGTTCCTCGCTCCGCTTGGCTTCCATTGCCGCCAGCCGCTCACGCAAGGCGGCGTTCTCGGCGACGAGCTCGGCCTTCGTCTTGGGAGGCATATACTGATCCCCTTCCGGGGCGAGGCTAACCAATGCCTCCAAACCTGTCAAGCAGATCTCGTCCGGCGGATCCTTGGGATTCCCCCGGGGGGGGGCGTCGGATGTGGCGCTGCGCTTCCGGGACAGTCTGCGAGGAGTCGGCGGTCCGTCCGGATCTTCCCGGGGCCTAGCGGACCTCAGCGCGTGCGGTTGTTCTCGTAACTCTCGTAGTAGTCGAAGCTGTTGCCGAGCTTGTCGAGGAGTGGCTGGGTGGCGTGATCGAGCTTCTCGACGACCTCCGGGGTCAGAGGCTCTGCGGCGGCGCGGACATTCTCCTCGAGCTTGCGCACGCTTCTGGCCCCGATCAGACAGCAGGTGATCCCCTGTCCCGCCAGCGCCCACTTGGTGGCCAGCTCCGGCATGGTCATGCCGCATTCCTTCGCGATCTGGCGGATGGCCGCGAGGGCGGTGCCGGTCTCCGCTTCGGCACCCGCCTCGCCGTGCCGGGTCAGCTCACACCGCGTGTAGTGGAAGTGGCGCGTGCGCCGCTGGTACGGCGGGACGAGGTCCAGGGTGGGGTAGAGATCCGCCAGGAGCCCTTGCATCAGGGTCATGTACCCGATCACGCCGATCCCGAGTCGGCGGCACTGGAGGAGGCTCTCCAGCTCGATGGCCCGGGCCAGCAGGCTGTAAGGGAGCTGGTTCAGCAGGATATCCGGGCAGACGCGCAGCGCCTCGTCGAGTCGGTTCGTGGCGAAATTGCTGACGCCGATGTGGCGGATCTTCCCTTGCCGCTTCAGGTCGGCCAAGGTCGCAAAGGCCTCTTCAACCGTCGGAGGGTTCGCGATGATCGCGGGATCCTCCGTGAAGTGGCGGATCGAGTGGGGGTGGATCGGCCAGTGGATCATGTAGAGGTCGATGTAATCCAGGCCGAGGCGGCGGAGAGACGCCTCGCAATGGTCGGGCAGCGTCCTGGCGTAGCAGTTCGAAGGCGAGACCTTCGTGCCGACCACGATCGTGTCGCGCGGCAGACCCTTCAGGGCGAGGCCCAACGACTCCTCGCTGCGTCCGGCGTTATACGCCTCGGCGGCATCGAAGTAGTTGATCCCTAACTCGACCGACCGACGGACCACCACGTCCGCGTCCTTCTGGTTGCAGTCGCCCCAGTAGGCCCCACCCCCGAAGGACCAGCATCCCAGCCCCAGCGCAGACAGGTTCAGGTCCGATTTTCCGCATCGCCGGAATTCCACCGCGATTCCTCCTTTGGCGGCGATCTGCCAGCGGCCGACGATCGTGGCGCCCGGGACGGGTCAGAACCGCTTATACTCCAGCCACTTCCCGTTCAGCGTGATCTTGCAGCGGGCCTCGCCCTGGGTTCCGGTGACCTTTTCCATGTCGATCGTGAAGTCGATGGCGCTCATGATGCCGTCGCCGAACGTTTCGTTGGCCATCTCGCGCAGGGCATCACCGTAGACGCCGATGATCTCCAGCAGCCGATACTTGAACGGATCCGTCGTGTTCGGGAAGTCGGTCCGGACGGGGAACTTGGTGAGCGAACTGGTGGTGTCCGTGTCGAGGCCGAGCAGCTTCCCGACCTTCTTGGCTTCGTCGGGGGTCAAGCGATGGTTCCCGGTCAGCGCTGCGGCAACGTACGTGGGATTCTTGCCGACCGCCTTGGCGACCTGGGCCAGCGTGACCTTCTTCGCCAATCGCTTCGCCTTGATCCGGTCCCGCATCGTCTGCTGATCCATTCCCCCCTCCTTTCGGCGTGAGTGAATTCGAACTCGACGGAAGCGTGCAATCCGACGGCACACTGAACACCTACCGCCTGGAAGGCGGTAGGTTCGGGCGGTCGTTGATTCGAAATCGACTGTCGTCCTGGACCGGTTCCCCTTCTTGCTCTGCCATGTAGTCTTTGATCATCGCATCCGTGATGGCGCCCGAGGTGACCGCGAAGTGGCCCCGGGCCCACAAGTGGCGGCCCCAGCCCTGCCGGTGGAGGTGGGCAAACTCTTGCAGGCGCATCCGCGACCTGATGCCTTCAGCCACTGGGCGATCGCGTGGATCCTCTGGTGTGGACGATACGCGATCAGGCGATGGACATGGTCGCACGCGACCGTGCTACCACCCCGAAGCGGAGAATAAAGGAAGCGACGACTTTCCGCCGTGTCGGCGAGAATCATGTCACCGCATCCGTCTGGCGAGGCGCGGGTCCAGCATGTCTCGCAGGCCGTCCCCCACCAAGTTGATGGCGAGCACCGTGGTCGCCAGAAACAGGCCGGGGAAGAGGAGCAGCCAGAAGGCGACGCGAACGTAGGAGCGCGCCTCGGCCATGATGTTGCCCCAACTCGGGATCTCCGGCGGCGTCCCGGCCCCCAGGAAACTCAGGCCGGCCTCGATCAGGACCGCCGAAGCCATCACATAGGTCCCCTGCACGATGAGGGCGGCCAAGGTGTTGGGTAACAGGTGCCGGAAGAGGAGACGCGGCAGGCGGGCCCCCATGGCCTGGGCCGCCTCGATGAACGGCTGCTCCCGCAGCGTGAGGACGATGCTGCGTATCAGGCGGACCACGCGCGGCGTCTGGGGGATCACCAGGGCGATGATGACATTGCGCACGCTGGCCTTGGTCAGCGCCACGAAGGAGATGGCCAGGAGCAGGTCCGGCAGCGCCATGATCCCGTCCATGACGCGCATGATGACATTGTCCAGCCGCCGGACGAAGCCGCTCACCAGGCCGATGACCAGACCGACGCCCGAGGTGACTAGGGCCACCACGAAGCCGACGAAGAGAGAGATGCGGGCGCCGTAAATCACCCGGCTGTACGAGTCGCGGCCGTACATGTCGGTGCCGAACCAGTGCGCCCCCCCCGGTGTCTTGAGGCGCTGCACGGGGTTCATGTCCACCGGGTTGACCGTCCGGAGGGCCGGGGCCAGGACGGCCAGCGCGACCATGAGACCGAGGAGGATCGCCCCTGCCACCATGGTCGGGTTGCGCCGGACGAATCGGCGCGCCTTTTGCCACCGCGTCAGTGCGTCATAGGGAGTGCTGGTCGGCTCGCGCGTCAGGGCCATGGGCAACGCCTTCAGTACCGGATCCGTGGATCGAAGAGGGTGTACGACAGGTCCACCACCAGATTCACCAGGGCGTAGGCAAAAGCGAAGATGAGGGTCACGCCCTGGATGATCGAATAGTCCCGCTGCAGAATTGCGTCCACGGTGAGCCGCCCCAGGCCGGGGAGCGCGAAGACGCTCTCCGTGATCACCACGCCCCCGATGAGCAGGGCGAAGCCCACCCCAACAGTCGTCACCACCGGCACCGCCGCGTTCTTCAGAGCGTGGCGGAAGAGTAACCCCAGGGACGGCACCCCCTTGGCGGCTGCCGTCCGGATGTAATCGGATTGCAGGACCTCTAGGACGCTGGCGCGGGTAACCCGCGCCAGGAGCGCCATGTACACCATACCCAGGGCCAGCGTGGGCAAGATGAGGTGCTTGACGAACGGCACCAGTCCCTCGTGAAAGCTCACGTAGCCCTGCACAGGCAAGAGGTCCAGCCGGATCGAGAACACGTAGATGAGCAGGAATCCCAGCCAGAAGATGGGGATGGAGAATCCCCCCACGGCGAACACCATCACCGCCCGGTCGAGGAGCGAGCCCATCCGCCACGCGGCCAGGATCCCCAGCGGGATCGCCAGCAGAACGGCAAAGGTGAGCGTGCTCACCGCCAGCGCCACGGTGGGCTCCAGCCGCTGGAGGATGAGCTGGCGCACCGGCATTTGCGAGTGGAGCGACTGGCCGAGAGCGCCCCGCAGGGGGTTCCCCGCGTAGAGGGCGAACTGGACGTGGATGGGCCGAGCCAGCCCCAGCCCCGTCCGGATCTTCTGAATGTTCTCGGGCGTGGCGTAGTCGCCGGCGAGGATGGCGGCCGGATCTCCCGGCGCAATTCGCACCAGGAGGAAGACGAAGACCACAACGAGGCCCATGACGGGTAGGGTGGCCAGGATGCGCTTGAGGGTGTAGGCCAGCATAGAAGAGGTCGCCCCGGGAAAATAGTGCCTCGCGCGGGCGGCGTGACGTCGCCCGCGCGAGGCGCCGTGATTAGTTCTTCACCAGGTTCCAGAACACGGTGTGAGGCGTCTCCTGAATCCCGCTCAGGCGGTCCTTCCGATAGGCCGACATCTGGAAGAACTCGCCCAGCGGCACATAGGTGACATTCTCCATGAGGGCGGAATGGTACTCGGCGAGCCCCTTCTTGAAGGCGTCGGTCCCGGGGGTGAGCTGCCCCAGCTCCTCCAGCGCCTTGCTCGCCCGCGGAGAGCAGGCCCAGCCGAACCAGGCCTTGTCGCAGGCCGTGGAGATGTTGGCGTGGCCCCAGGGATCCTTCACGGCCGCAAAGCCCGAGAAGGTGTGGAAGATGTGATAGCCGCCGGGGTTCTTGGACGGCGGCTCCTTGACGCCGCGCCGCGACACCAGCGTGCCCCAGTCCACCACCTGCAGATCCACGTTCACCCCGATCTTCCGGAGCATGGCGGCCGTGGTGAGGGAGGCGGCGTTGATCGGGGCGAAGTCGCTGGGGGCCATCACGACGATCTTCTCCCCTTTGTACCCCGCCTCGGCCATGAGCTGCTTGGCTTTCTCCAGATCCTGCTTCTTGAGCAGGTCGGCCCCGGCGTCCGTCTCCAGCCAGCCGGTGCACCCCGTCATGCTATGGCAGACCCGGAAGTTCTCCGGATCGCCGGCGATGGCGCGTAGGTACTCCTCCTGGTTCACCATCGCCAGGAGGGCCTGCCGGGCCTTCGGATTGTCGAAGGGAGGATTCAGGTGATTCGGGTGGATCTGCATCTGCGAGACGTCCGACCGGTACATGGCGATGTTGGCGTTCTTCCGCAGGAGCGGCCACTGATCCATGTGCGGCCGTTGTATGTAGTCCACCTCTCCCTTCTCCAGCGCCGCCACGGCCGTGGACTGGTCGGGGATGACCACGAACTCCACCCGATCCACGTTCACCTTCTTCCCGCCGGCGTAGAAGCTGGCGGGCTCCTTGCGGGGCACGTAGTCCTTGAACTTCAGGTAGACCGTCTTGGCGCCCGGCACCCACTCCTTCTCCGCGAACATGAAGGGGCCGGAGCCGATCTTCTCCCCCTCGAACGGCTTGGAGGCATCCTGCACCGCCTGCCGCTCGGGAATGATGAACGGCACATAGCTGTATTCTTTGGCCAGGGCCCGGATGGTGAGACCGTAGGGCTCCTTCAGCTTGAGGACGAAGGTCTTCTCGCCGGTGGCCTCGAACGAGGCCGCGCGGGCCATCACCTTCTGGCCGGCGGCGTCCTTCACCGCCCAGCGCTTGATCGAGGCCACCGCGTCCGCGGCGCGGACCGGCTTGCCGTCGTGCCACTTGAGCCCGTCTCGCAATGTGAAGGTATAGGTGAGCTTGTCCGCGCTCAGGCGGTAGGTGTCCACCATCTGCGGCTGCGGCTGCCCCTTGGCGTCCAGGGCGAAGAGGGTGTCGTAGATCATGTAGCCGTGGACCTGGGTGATGTCCGCCGTGTTCGAGTGGGGATCCAGAAACTTGACCTCGGCGTGCATCACGGCGCGCACCGTCTGCGCCGCCGCTGGGCCCGCCCACAAGCAGAGCAGGCCCACCAGCCCGCCCGCCATCCCACGAAACAACCTCTTGCGGCTCATTGCGTCACTCCTTTCCTCATGAGGCTCACGACTGGACGCCACCCGCCGCCCCTGACGCGAGTGGCACCGGCGGCCACGCAATAGTGATCATGGACTCGTGGCGACTGGCGAGATGAAGGCCCGGCATGACCGCATCCAAGAACTGCTGCATGTGCGCAGCCATGGCGGACGCCGCTTGATCCGGGTCCCGTTGCTGAAGATGGTGCCGCACCGCGGCATGCTGCTCCAGCGACTGGTTTACCCGACCGTCCCGGAACGTCTGATAGTGCTGGGCGACCTCCATGATTTCCGTGGAGATCAGCGAGATCATGGATCGAAGGACCGAGTTGCGCGAACACTCCGCGATCTTGAGGTGGAAGGCAATGTCCTCCTCTAAGCCGACCCGGCCGGCTTCAACCTGGAGTCGGAATTCCCGGTGCAGCGTCTCCAGCGCAGCGAGTTCGGCGTCTGTGGCGCGCTGTGCCGCCAGCCACGCGGAGTGGATTTCCAGCACCGCGCGCGTCTCGAGGAGCGACTGCAGGTCGTTCCGGTCCAGCGCTAAAATGTTGGAGATCAGCCCGTCAAGGGCTTTGACGCCCAGGCTGGCCACGATGGTGCCCGTGTTGGGGTAGGTCTTGAGGATACCGTAGAACTCGAGTCGCTGGAGCGCCTCGCGGACGTACCCGCGGCCGACTCGGAAACGTCCGGCGAGTTCGCGTTCGGAGGGGAGTCGATCACCCGGCCTGAGGGTGCCGTCGGAGATTAGTTCTTGTAGTTGTTTGATGATAACCTCCGATGGAGTCCGAAGTCTCACCTCTTTCAGCTTCTCGATGACCTCTGGCCTTGCCATTCCTTCGCTTTTCATCTTCCGGGTATAACGGGCAATGGTTAACCAATGACCGAATGATAATCCATCATTGGGATCGTCCGAATAAAGGACAGTCTCCATCATTGTCTTGTTCTTCAGACAATATGAGCTGTAATTACTTGGAGGGCGATTGGAAGACTCGCGCCGGCTTGTGGTTCCCGACAATGCTTACCCATCATCCCAATAGATCCGTGTTGATCTATCCGACGATCTGCATCACGCGACCCGCCTCGGATAATCTCGTTTCCCGATCTGGGGGCTAGGCCGACAGGGGGACCGCCGGGGTGGTGACCTCGCGGATGGCGGTCAACAGATCGGACAGGCGGACCGGTTTGGCGAAGATCCGGTCCACGACGCTTGGATCTTCCGGCTGGTTCGTCGGCTGTTCTCCCCAGCCGGTCAACGGGATCACCGAGAGGTCGGGGGCGGTCGCCTTGACGGCGCGAGCCACGTCCCGCCGGGACATCTCCGGCATCCCGAGGCCGCTGAGCAGGATGTCCACAGGGCCCTGGCGCGGGGCGGCCACGCATTCGTCGCCCCCCCCGGCCTTGGCTCTTGGGGACAACGGATGGCCTCCTTTGCGCCGGCGAGCCCAGGAGCAGCGAGGGCTGCCCTTGGGCCGTGGGAGGCTCGGCCGCCTCTTACCCGCGTGCAAACTTCTGGAAGGTATGGGCGTCCTCGCGCACGCCGCCTCGCGAGACACCGAATGTCCAGGTCACCTCCCCCACGTACATGTCGCCTCGAGAATCGAGGCACAATGTGTGAGGTGCCACGAAGTAGCCCGGGGCCTCCCGGTCGGCGCCGCCCCAGCGCGTGATGACGTTTCCCTGAAGGTCGAAGATGCTGACCCGGCCGGGCAAATCCCACTTGATCTCGCCGTGGACGAAGGACGACTGACCGACCCGCCACCACAGCTCCGAGACGTACACCAGGCCGTCCTTGCCGAAGCTGATGTCCGTGGGCCGCTGGACGTGCGTCCATGTGTCGAGAAGCTGGCCGTCCCGGGAGTAGATGTGGATCCGGTCGTTCTCGCGGTCGGTCACGAAGACGCGGTTGTCCGGGGAGACCCCGATGCCGTGGGGCAGATGGAACTGGCCGGGGCCGATGCCGGGCTCGCCCCAGGACTGGATCAGCGTCCCGTTGCCCTTGAAGCGATGGACGCGGGCGTTGCCGTAGCCGTCGCAGACGTACAACTCCCCGTCGGGAGCCACGGCGACGTCGGTCGGCCGGTTGAAGGGTGGGCCGCCGCGCTTGATGCTCGCGATGGTCTTGCCGTCGTAGCCGGTGTCCGAGAACTTCCCGGGAGTGCCGAGCATCAGCACCTGCTTCCCCTCGGGGGTGAACTTCCGCACCGTGTGGTCCCCATCATCCACCGTGTACACCATATCTTCTGCGATGGCGATCCCGTGAGTCCGCGGCGTGAACAGACCCTCGCCCCACGAGCGGACGAAGTTACCCTCCCGATCGTAAACGATGATCCGGGCATCCTGTCGAGTCATGAGATACACGTTGTCCTTGGAATCGACCGCCACGCCGTCCACGTCCTTGTGGACGTACCCCTTGGGGAGCTTCTCCCACCCTTCGATCACTTTGAACTTCGGAACGATCGCCATGACTCTGCGTCTCCTTTCGCTCTCTGTGCAGCGGTGACGTGCCGTCCCCCTCCCTCGAAGATTCAGCAAAAAAACATTATACGCGGCTTCGGAACGGGAACTCTAAGTGTTTTTTCAGGTCAGCCGGGATTGCAGACGGCCCAACCTTCCCCCGCTGGACCCTGGCTCTTCACCAGGCTTCCCGCCTTCGCGGATCGGGCCTCTCCCTCCGTGATCGGCTGTCTTGCGCGGCGAGAGTTCCGGAAAGGGGTTCAGTTCTGTCCGCAGTGTCCATGTTACAATGAGGACACAGGGCGTGCCTATTTCAAGGAGGGGAGGACGATGGCCGCGTATCTCATAGGCCACATCACGATCAAAGACCCCGCGCGGTGGAAGATATACACCGACGGCGTCCGGGAATCTCTGATCCCCTATGGAGCCGAAATCGTCTTCCGGGGAAAGTGCGCAGCGGTTCTGACCGGTGAGCATCCGTACCACCACGCGGTCGTCATACGGTTTCCTGACCAGCCCACCCTGCGGCGCTGGTATCACTCTGACAGTTACCAGGGCTTGATTGCCGTCCGCGATACGGCCGCTGACGTGGTGATCATCAGCTATGATGCGTGAGAGAGTTTGAACCGACAGGCGCTCGGCGCGGGATGAGAGTGCCAGCAGCCTGCTAGGCGCAGTAGGCCGCCGCGGCTTTGGCCAGGATGGCGGCGAGGTCCGCGAGGCTGCCGAGGTCCACCCACTCCTCGGTGGTGTGGGCCCCGCCTCCTACGGGACCGATGATGACCGTTTCCACGCCCGCATCGGCGAGGATCGCCGAGTCCATCCAGCCCGATTTGCCGATCAGGCTGGGCGCCTGGCCTCGGTGGCGCGCGGTTGCCTCGCCGACGATCCGGACGATCGCAGCCTCCTGAGAGACCTCGAAGGCATTCCGGGCCAGAAGGCTGCGGACGCCGGCCTGGAAGCTTGGATCGGCGGCGCCCGCCTGCTCCACGAGCGCGGCGATCTCGGCCAGGACGCCCGCCTCGGTTTCGCCGGGGATCGTCCGCCGCTCTATGCCGAGGACGCAGCGCGCCGCGTAGGTGCTGAGCTCCGTTCCGCCCCGCAGCATTGGCGCATGCAGGGAAGGAGGACCGACGAGGGGGTGGGGCGGGCGCACGCGCAGCTCCTGCTCGAAGTGGTCGAGGCGGGCCAGGAATCGGCCCATGCGCATGTTGGCGTCAATCCCCTCGAAAAAGCGGCTGCCATGCGCCGCGCGCCCCAGCGTTTCCACCTCCAGCCAGACGAAGCCCTTGTGGGCGATGCAGAGATCCAGCTCGGTGGGCTCGGTCACGATGGCGGCGTGCACCGGGACATGGCGGGCCACCTCCGTGGTGCCGAGGCTGGCATACTCCTCGTCGGCGACCGCCGCAAGGACCAGCTCGCCGCGCAAGGCGACGTTGGCGTCCACGAGCGCCTTGACCGCGGCGAGGCAGGCGGCCAGGCTGCCCTTCATGTCGTACGCCCCCCGTCCATGCATCTTGCCGTCGCGTACGATCGGTGTCAGGGGGTCCGGCATTCCGTCCACACCCACGGTGTCCAGATGGGCGTTCAGCATGAGCGAGCGACCCCCGCCGGCGCCCCGGAGCGTGCCGATCACGCTCGGCCGGCCGGGGTGCGATTCAAGGATCACCACGTCGAGGCCCAGCCGGCGAAGCCTGTCCGCGACGGAGGTCGCGATGGCCGCCTCGCCCGGCGCGCCCGGAACCAGAGAGGGATTGATGGAGTTGATGCGAATCAGGTCGGCTAGCGTGCCGACCAGATACTCTCGATCAATTGTCGGTGCCGGCATGGTGCCTCCGCATCGTGATGGCGAGTTGAAAACATCTCCCGACTACCGCTTGAGGGCGGCCTCCAGGCCGGGAACGCCGCCGGCCCCCGTCGGCACGGTGATGGTGGAGCCCGTGAAGTCGTTTCCTACCGGCTCGTAGCGCCCGCCTAGGTATTGACTCAGGAACGCCTCCACCACGGCATTAAAGGACAGGCTATTCTCCGGCCGGGCGAAACCGTGTCCCTCGTCCGGATAGAGGACGTAGGTGACCGGGATGCCTTTCTTCTGCATGGCCGCCACAACCTGGTCCGCCTCGCCCTGCTTGACTCGCGGATCGTTGGCGCCCTGGCCGATGAGCAGGGGGCGCTGGATCTGATCCACGTAGCTGAGCGGCGAACGGCCCTCCAAGAACCGCCGGCCATCCTCGGTCCGATGGTCGCCGACCCGCGTCGTGAACATGGCAATCTCCGGCTCCCAGTATGGGGGGATCGTGGTGAGGAGTGTGACGAGGTTGGAGGGGCCGACGATGTCCACGCCGCAGGCGAAGACCTCCGGCGTGAAGGTGAGGCCCACCAGCGTGGCGTACCCGCCGTAGGAGCCGCCCATGATGCACACCGCATCCCGCCGGGCGATCCCTTCGCGCACTGCCCAATCCACGGCGTCCAGGAGGTCGTCGTGCATCTTGCCCGCCCACTCCTTGACGGCGGCGTTGAGGAACGCTTTCCCGAATCCGGTGGAGCCCCGGAAATTCACGGCGAGAACGGCGTAGCCGCGGTTGGCAAGCCACTGGTGCTCGGGATCGAGTCCCCAGGAATCCCGCGCCCACGGGCCGCCGTGGACCAGCAGCACCAATGGCAGGGGTCGGTCCGGGCGCCCGTCGCCGCGCCGGTCGGCCTCCGGCGGGAGCGTCAGGTACGAGACCAAGCTCAGGCCGTCGCGGCTCGTGATCACGCGGGGGTACATGCGAGCCAGCGGCAGGCCCTCCAGGGCCCGCCGGTTGGTGAAGAGGAAGGTCGCCTGTTTCGTCGCCCGGTCATAGAGATACGAACGCGCCGGCCCGTTGTCCAGGAGGAACGCCGCGGTCCAGAGGCGGTCATCCAGCGTACGACTGGTGACGAGAATGTCCCCGGCGGCGACCGTCTTGAGATAGTCCAGATCACCCTGGATCGCCGGGTCCAGGACCTTCCACTCGGTGCGGGCGTACGCGAAGGAAACGGCCTGGATCGTCTCCTCGGCGGGGTGGACCATGGCGCCGGCGACGTCCGCCCGCGGGTCCTCGGCCAGGATCGCGGTCGTACCCGTCTTGAGATCCAGAGCGGTCATGGCCGAAGTGTCCCGCCCTCGACTGTCGATCAGATACAGCACCTGCCCGGACTTGTCGAAGCCGATGGGATGCGTCGTCATGGAGTCTTCCATGCCGACTGTCTGGAATGGCTCCCAACCGGTGAAGCCCGCTGGCGAGGCGCCACCGGCCGGTTTCAGAAGCTCCGTCCCGCCGTCACTCGTCATGCGAGTGGCAAAACGGACGGCATAGTCATCGTCCGTCACGAAACCTGAGAACTCGGAATTCATCTGGGCCAACGTCATGGCGCCGGTCCGGATGTCGACCCGATAGATGTCGTGATACCGCGGGTCGCGGTTGTTCAATCCGATCAGGATGGTATCGGGAAATCGGCGGCTCACGTTTTCAATCTGAGCGGCCGGGCGCATGGGCGCGCCGTTGGGGAGCAGGATCGGTTTCCCGTCGGGTCCGGGGATCGTCTCGAAGGGGGTGAGGTCCCGAGAGGTGTTGGTGCCCAGATCGACCGCGTAGACCTTCCAGTTCTCGTCGCCCCCCTGATCCTGGAGGTAGAGGATATGGCTATTGGTGTAGGCCCAGAAGTACCTGCGGATACCCCGGCCCGTATCCTGTGTCACCGGCTTGGCGACCTGGGGCGTATCGGCCGGCGCCACCCACACATTCAGGACGCCGTTTACGGGGGCCAGAAACGCGATATGCCGGCCGTCCGGACTGACGCGCAGGGCAGCCTTGTCCGGATTCCCGAACAGGATCTGGCGAGGAATGAGCGGGGGCGAGGAAGACATCGTCGGTTTCTCCATTCGGGCAGTGTCCGCATCGGCCAGGATGCCGCAACCGGCAAGCACGAGACACGCCAAGGTCGGGGTCAAGCCACGGATGGACACCGTGCGGTTCATGTTGGGCTCTCCGTGCGGTTGAGGAACTTCCGAGAGCTTAGCAGAACAAGCCGTGTGCCCAAAGCGAAAGCGCCCAAGCGCCGCCGCGGCCTATTGCCTGGCTTCCGCGACAAAGACCGCGAGAGACTACCGGGAGGCAAGAGGGTCGGTGTAGACTCCCGCGAACGTGAGGGTGACAATCACCGTCCGATGCAAGAGAGGGCGCAAGCGTTCTAGCAGGCTGCTGAAAAAGGCCCATCTGCGGTCACCCAGCCTTCGGCTGGGTACCCGCCCGCTTGGGCACTCGTTGCGGCGTACCGGACGTACGCCTGGACCCACCTGCGGTGGGCGACCCACCTCCGGTGGGTACCCCGGCCCCGGGTACCCATTCGAAGAATGGGTGCGCCGCCTTGCATCTGGACCTTTTTGAGCAGCCTGGGCGCGCGATGAGGTCATTCCATGACGCCACACCTGTTTGATCTGAACGGGAAGACTGCTTTGGTGACCGGGGCAGCCCAGGGGCTCGGGCTGGCGATGGCGACCGGCCTGGCGCAGGCGGGGGCGCAGGTGGTCCTGAACGACATTCAAGAGGTGAAGCTCTGCGCGGAAGTTGCGCGGATTGGCGCGGCGGGCTTCCGTGTCCATGCCTGTCCGCTCGACGTCAGCAACTCGGCCCAGATCCAGGAGCGCGTCCCGGCCATCGAGCGCGAGGTCGGACCGATCGACATCCTCGTCAACAACGCGGGGATTCATCGCCGTGGTCCGATCGAGCATCTCCCCGAGACCGCCTGGCGCGAGGTTCTGGATACCAACCTCAGCGCCGCGTTCCTCATGGCCAAGCAGGTGGTCCGCGGGATGATCGAGCGGCGATCGGGCAAGATCATCAACATCTGCTCGGTGATGAGCGAGGTCGGCCGCCCGACGGTCGCGGCCTACATGGCTTCCAAGGGCGGGCTCAAGATGCTCACCAAGGCCATGGCGGTGGAGTGGGCGAAGCACAACATTCAGGTCAACGGAATCGGACCGGGCTGGATGGCGACGGAGATGAACCGGCCGCTGATGGAGAATCCAGCGCTCGATGCGTGGGTGAGATCGCGGGTGCCTGCGGGGCGGTACGGAGATCCGGCGGACATGGTGGGGATCGCGATCTACTTGGCGTCGAGCGCCTCGAACTTCGTGACTGGGCAGGTCATCTATCTGGACGGTGGGACCCTGGCCGCGCTCTGACTCATTGCTTTGGACGGCTGGACTGTGTCAGGCTCTCGATGTGTTTGTCGATGATGTCCGCCACGTCCTTCTTCAGCCCCACGAATTCCATTCCGGTCCGATAGACCACCTGCCGCTCGCCTCCGGCCAGCGTGACCCGATGACTGGCGTAGACGCGCATCGCCCTGGCCAGAATCTGCACCCTCTGCCCTTCCGCGGTGAGGGAAAGGCGGTAGATCTCCCCCGGTCGGATGGGTTCGACGTGCTCCACCAGAGCGCCCGACAGGCTGAGGTCGATCAGATTCACATCCCGGAGCTGGAGCTGGGCCTGGGAGCGCTCCCGCAGGGGGATCCGGGGCGCCCGGCGACGCTCGGAGGCCGAATCCCGCGGCGGGGGCGGGGGAAGGTTGGCCACCCGTTTCTTGTTGAGGGCGCGGTTGATGCAGAGCTCCAGCTCGTCCAGGTCCACCGGCTTCCTGACGAAGTCGTCCGCCCCCTCGCGCAGGGCGGTGATGACGTGGTCGATCGCCGAGGAGGCGGTCACCATGATGACCGGGAGGGACGGGGTGCGGTCCTTGATCCTGCGGAGGACCTCCAGGCCGTCCATGCCCGGCATGAGGATGTCGAGGAGGACGAGGTCGATCGTCTCGGTCTCGAGCAGCGACAGGGCCGCCTCGCCGTCCTGGACGAGCACGGGGCGCATGTGGAGATGCTGGGTGAGGAAGTCCCCCAGGATGGTGAGGAAGAAGCGCTCGTCGTCGACGACCAGGGCCGTATCCGCCGATTCTCGCCCCTCGTGACGCAAGGCAGGTCGTCCGTCCGGGCGTGCTGCGGGCTTGCCGACAGTCGACATGGCCATTCCTCCTGGGAGACGGTGACACGATCCGTTCGGGTGAAGAGACCCTAGCGCAAGGAGGAAGCCGCTGTCAAGTCGCCGTGTGTGGGGGCCTCGGCGGCCCGGCGAACCGGACCACGCCTGACGACGGAGCGCCCCGTGGGAAAAACGTACGACGGGCGGGACCCTGTGGAGGGGAGGGGGAGGGTTTCCACAAGATCCCGACCGTCGCGACACGGGCAAGAATTGACAAGAGGAGCAGGGCTTGCCCACGAAGGGCGGACTATAGCGCTCCCCGCCGGGCTTGCCAAGTTTTCAGACGAGAATGTATCGCCGAGAAAACAATTCTCGGGCCGGCGGGTTCGGGCGAATACGCGGGGATAAAAATGCTGGACGAGCCGGGTGCTTTCCTGCTATGTCCAGGGACAAGGAAAACGTGGACCCACTCCGAATGGAGGAGATCGAATGGCGACCAATTTCTGTGATCTGAGCGGGAAGGTGGCGGTGGTGACGGGCGGCGGCACCGGACTGGGGAGGGGAATGGCGATGGGTCTGGCGCAGGCCGGGGCCCTGGTCGTCGTGGCCAGCCGCCGGCAGGATGTGGTGGATCGGGCCGCGGCGGAGATCCGGGCGGGGGGGGGCCGGGCCGAAGGGGCGGTGCTGGATGTCACGCGCACCAAGGAACTCCCCGCCTTCTTCGAGGGCGTGGTGAAGCGCCACGGAGCGCTGGACATCCTGGTGAACAACGCCGGAACCAATCGGCGAAATCCGTGCCTGGAGTATACCGAAAAGGATTGGGACACCGTGATGGATCTCAATCTGAAGTCGGTGTTCTTTTGCTGCCAGGCGGCGGCGCGGATCATGAAGGAGCGCGGCGGCGGCAAGATCATCAATACGGCCTCGCTGGCGAGCACTGTCACGTCCATGAACCAGGCGGCCTACGCGCCGAGCAAGGGCGGGGTGAAGCTGCTGACGATGCACCTGGCGCTGGAGCTGGCCCCCTACCGGATCAACGTCAACGCCATCGGGCCGGGCTGGTTTCGGACGCCACTCAACGAGGACCTGTTCCGGGACGAGGGGTGGGCTCGCGGCGTCACCAGCCTGATTCCCTGGGGACGGATCGGCACACCCGAGGATCTGGCGGGCACCGCGGTGTTCCTGGCGTCGCGCGCCTCGGATTATCTGACCGGACAGGTCATCTACGTGGACGGAGGCATGCTGGCGGGGTACAAGGTCCCGCCTGTCCCCAAGCAAGAAGCGTAAGCCGGCAAGCGGGTGGCTGGGCGACTCGGCAACATGAAGCTCTATGACGTCACGCGGCCGATCCATTCCGGCATGGCCGTCTATGCGGGGGATCCGGCGGTCACGCTCCGGCGGGCTCTCTCCATCGCGGCCGGCGCGCCGGTGAACGTCTCGGCGGTCAGCCTGGGGTCCCACACGGGGACCCACGTGGATGCCCCCGTCCACCTGCGCGATGGGGCCCCCGGCGTGGATGCGCTTCCCCTGGACCTCCTGATCGGGCCGGCGCACCTGTACGCGCTCGACACCGGCGGAACGATCGACGTCGCGGACCTCGACGGGCTGGACCTCGGCTCCTGCCCGCGCGCGCTCTTCAGGACGCGGCCCCCGCTGTCGGGGGAGGCGGGCGGGCTCACGGCGGCGGCGGCCGCGCTCCTGGTGCGGGCCGGTGTTCGACTGGTCGGGCTGGAGGGCGAGTCGGCCGACGCGGCTTGCTCCGCCGACTTCCCGGCGCATCGCACCCTGCTCGACGCCGGGGCGGTCATCCTGGAGGGGCTGGATCTGTCCGCGGTGCCGCCGGGAAGGTACGAGATCTTCTGTCTTCCCCTGAAGATCCGCGGAGGCGACGGGGCGCCGGCGCGCGTCGTGCTTCGAACTCTAGACTGATGGTGATGGTCCGGCTCGGGCGCGGAGGCGGGATAGGGGGCTGACGGGTTGCGACCCGGCCGCATTTTCGGTGACGGGTCGGCGCGTCAGGGCTATACTACCGCGATGCAAAGCCAGGACGGCCGGCACAGAGGCAAGGCGTGACGGAAGATCTCGACGAACGCTCAGACAGTCCGCGGTCGATCAACCGGATCGCCATCTGGGCGTGTCTGGGGATTTTCGGGACGCTCTGCATCGCGGCCGGCCTCTTCCTCTGGTTTTCCTCAAACCCCATCGTCGCCGAGTACCGCGTGCTGGTGCGGTTCTATTCCAGCAAGAGGGCCGTCGGCGAGTTCTTGAAGAGTTTCGGCCCCTGGGCGCCGGTCGCCTTCATCGTCGTCCAGGCCTTGCAAGTGGTGCTGGCCCCGATTCCCGGCGAGGCCACCGGGATTCTTGGCGGCTACCTCTTTGGCACCTGGCTGGGATTCATCTATTCGACCGTCGGCCTCACGCTGGGGTCCGTCACGGCCTTCCTGCTGGCGCGCTGGCTGGGACTGCCCGTCGTGCGCCGCGTGGTCTCGAAAGAGGTGTACCACAAGTTCGACTTTATCTCCCGCGCCGGCGGGGAGCTGGTCACGTTGGTGTGCTTCCTGATCCCCGGATTTCCCAAAGACTACCTCTGCTTCCTCCTCGGGGTGAGCCCGCTGCAGTTCGGCATGTTCTTCATGATTTCCACCTTCGGCCGGGTGCCGGGGACGTGGCTCCTGTCGGTTCAGGGGGCCAAGATGCGAGACGCCCAGTACGTGGAGTTCGTCATCTATCTCTTGGTGGCGGCCTTCGCGGCCGTGATGGCCTACATCTATCGGGACAAGATCTACCGGTGGATGCACCGGCGGGACGGGGCGGGTGCGGTGGGAGGAGACGCGGACCGGCTTGACCTGTAGGGGCTCCCCGGCGTCGTAACACCCGACGCCTCCCCCGCGAGGGCCTGGGGAGGCGTTCCTGTTCCCGGGACACGAGGCGCGATCCGATGCGAGGAGATCAGATCGAATGACGATTCGAAACACCACGTTCATTTCGCGCGGCGGCCGGTACCGGACGGAGGCCGACGGCACCCTCCTCGAACTGGCCGCCGCCGCGGGGCTGTACCTTCCCTCGCTCTGCGGGGGACGGGGCAAGTGCGCCAAGTGTCTCTGCCGGCCTCACGGGTCGGTGACGGAACCGACCGCCCTGGAACAGGAACTCTTGACCGAGGAGGAGCTTCGCGAGGGGGTCCGGCTGGCCTGCCAGGCGCGACCGCAGGGCGAGGTGGAAGTCGCCGTCGAGGAGGAGATCCTGGAAAAAGGGGGATACGTCGAGGTGGTGGTTCCCCCGGAGCCGCCCCTGCGGAAGGTCTATCTGGAACTGCCGGAGCCGACGCCCCACGACGACTTGGCGGACATCGAGCGGATCCGGGGGGTGCTGAAGACGCCGCTCTGGGGCGGCCCGGCGGTCCTGCGGACGCTGCCGACCGTCCTGCGGCAGGCGGACTTTCGCGTGACGGCGACCGCATGGGACCACGGCGCGGCGGGCGTGGAACTCCTAAGCATCGAAGGCGGCGATTGCCGGGAGCGGGCCTACGGCGTTGCCTTCGACGTCGGGACGACCAGCGTGGTCGGCTACCTCATCGACCTCTTCACGGGTCGCGAGATCGCGCGCTCCTCGCGATTGAACGGACAGCAGCCCTGGGGGGCCGATGTCATCACGCGCGCCAGCCACGCCCTGGAGTCGCCAACCGGCTTGCCGGATCTGCAGGCGGCGGCGCTGAGTACCCTCAACCAGATTCTCGACGAATGCTGCGCCGGTGTGGATCCCGGCGAGGTGTACTTCGTGACCGTGGTGGGCAACTCCCTGATGCATCACCTGGCCCTCGGGATCACCCCCGCCACCATCGTCGCCAGCCCCTACGTGGCGGTGACGCGCGATCCGCTCCAGGTGCGGGCCGCCGACCTGGGGATCGGGCTTCCCAACGCCTGGGTCTACTTCCTGCCCCTCATCGGCGCCTATGTGGGGGCCGACACGCTGGCGGTGATCATGGCGACCGGGCTCGACGAGTCGGACGAGATCCGGCTGGCCGTGGACATCGGGACGAACGGCGAGATGGCCCTCGGCTCGCGCGACCGGATCCTGGCGACCTCGGCGCCGGCCGGTCCGGCCTTCGAGGGGGCGGAGGTCCGGCATGGCATGCGGGCGGCCGCGGGGGCCATCGATCGCGTCCGCATCCAGGAGGATGTCCGGATCTGGACCGTGGGAGACGTGCCCCCCCGGGGCATCTGCGGGTCGGGGCTGATCGACGCCTTGCATCAGATGGTGCGATGGGGGATCGTGGATCCGGGCGGGCGGCTGCTCCCCCGCCCGGTCCTGGACGGCAAGGTGCCCGCCAAGATCCTCGACCGCGTGGTGGGGCGGGGTCACACGTGGGAATTCGTCCTCTCCGGGGAGCCCCGCATCGTGATCACCCAGGACGACGTGCGCCAGCTCCAGCTTGCCAAGGGCACGATCCTGTGCGGGGTTCGCATCCTCATGGATGAGCTGGGAATCAGCCCCGGAGAGATCTCTGCGGTGTCGCTGGCGGGGGCCTTCGGGAACTTCGTGGACAAGCGGAGCGCCTTGGGTATCGGCATGCTGCCGTCCGCGATCCCGATGGATCGCATCCAGGGGGTCGGAAACGCGGCGGGGCAGGGATCCCGGATGGCGCTCCTCTCTCGATCCATCCGGCGCCGGGCGGAGGCCCTGGCCCGGCGGGTCGATTATTTCGAGCTCTCCAAGCACCCCCGCTTCGAGGACATCTTCGTCGAGTCCCTGGCGTTTCCAGACCCGCGCACGACCGCGCGCTGACCGTGAGATGACGAAAAGAGGCCCGCCCGCCTCCGCTTTGGCAGGAGCGCGCGGGAAGCGCGGCGCAGCCCGGAAAACACTCGATCCCCGATTCAGGCCGCCGGATGCCTGCCCGAACCGAGGATCGAGTGTGAAGAACAGGGGGGGAGAATCAGATCGAGAAGAACAGGAACAGTCCGAGGGCGATGACGGTCACGCCGGACCCGACCAGGATGATGGGCGCCGGGTCGCCGCCCATGCCGAAGGCGAACGGCACCGCCGTGATCACGCATCCGATGAACGCGACGAACAGGGAAAGAACACGCGGAAGACCACTTTTCTTCTTCTTCTCGTCTACCATCAGTCCCTCCTTTGTCCCCGCCCGCACCCAACGGACGGGTCCGCCCTTTCAACTCAAGCGACCGACCCGCGCGCATCCTCCGCGCGCGGATCACACCTCCACGTTACGTGGCACCATAGCACAATCCTCGGTGTCGTCTAAAGCAAAATCACGCGGGCTCCGGTCCGGGGCTCGGCAGGCTCTCCTCTAGCCGCCTCAGCGCAAGGAGCAGTCCATCGAATGCCCGCATGACCTCGTCCCACTCGCCGGAGGTCATCCCGGCCGTGATGGCGCACACCAGCGCGTCCCGGCGGCCCAGGAGCTCCAGCACCAGCTCCGTCTCCACGGCAATCGTCGACATTTCGTCGCCTCCCGGCGGTCAGCGGACCGTGACCGGCGGCGGTTCCTGAGACGCCTTGCCGCGCACCATTTTCCAGAACTCTTGCCGCCAGACATCCAAGAGCGCCTCGTACTCGTGAAACACCTGCCGCAAGTCCTGCCGATCCTTCCACCAGCGGTCGGGGTCGAGCGGATCGGTGGGGACGGGGCGCATCAGCACGCGGATTCTTGGCTCCAGACCGGCCGCGAAGATCTTGTAGGCGCGAGTGGAGTGGGCCTTGGAGGTCACGACGATCAGCGTCCGAACGGGCCGGCTCGCGAGGAATCGGGACACGGCCTGCATCTCTGCCTGGGTGTCGTCAGATCGCTCTCCAAGGGTATGGATGGTCTGCTTGGGGACGCGCAAGGCTTCCAACAATTCGAGAGAGATCTCCTGCGCGTCCGGGTAACGGATGCCCAGGCGAAACAGATCCTCCTGCCCGCGGGGGCGCGGCGCGTTGGGGAGGAGGATCTCGGGGGCGAGGCCCTCGTGATAGACCCGCGCCGCCTCGGGGACGCGAAGGAAGGGCTCGCCGGAGAGGACCACGACCAGATCGGCCTTGGCGAGAGGGTGCGAGGTGATCAGGTAATGGCCCAGGGCGCGCAGCAGATACGGGCCGCCCAGATAGAGGCCGGTGCCCAGGAGCAGCAGCACCAACAGCAGGCGGATGAGTCGCCAGGTCAGGCGCAACACGGCGTCGGCATCTCCTCGGACTTCCCCTCTCGGGGGGCGGGACTATCGAGTCTCCGCCTCCCCGCGCAAGAGCGGCAGCGCCCGCAGATGGCGCTCCAAGTCGGACGCCCAGGCGGCCGTGCCGGCCACCTGGTCCAAGAGCGCGTCGAGGCGTCTGGCCGTGCCGCCCAGCAGGACCAGGAGGAGCTTGAAGG
>JAPLLC010000102.1 GCA_026387775.1 Candidatus Methylomirabilota bacterium
GGAACGCGTCCGAGACGTTGTTGCCCGCCGCGTTGATGAACTCGTCCGGCATGTGGCGCGTCTTGCCTGCAAGCTCCTGCAGCGGGACGAGGCGGTAGTCCACCGAATAATCGCCCGTCCGCTGGATGGTGATGGAGCCGTCCATGTTGTGCCAGATGGCGTACTGGGCCGCCTTCTCGCCGACCTCGCGAGCCTCGTGCTGGTCCACGTCCGAGACGCAGCCGAAGAACGACCGCTGCAGGTAACCGAACGTGTCTGCGCGCACCCGCTTGATGTTCAGCTTCTTGCGAACCATCTCCGCCAGAAGATCCCCCAGGGCGCCTGTGCCCGAGAGCTGGACGTTGCCATGGGCGTCCCTTTCCAGGGCCTCCATGGACTTCATCAGGATGGGGGTTCCCTGGGCGTCCTGGATTCCCTCCGACGCCGCCACGACGCAGCGCCCGAACCGATCGTAGACCAGCTTCACATCCAGCAGGAATTTGTCCACCTCGAAGGGACGCTCCGGCAGATAGACCAGGTGCGGCCCGTCGTCCGGATACTTGCGGGCGATGGAGGAGGCCGCCGTGAGGAAGCCGGCGTGGCGCCCCATCACGATGGCGATGTAGACGCCCGGCAGCGCGCGGTTATCCAGGTTCGCCCCGATGAAGGCCTGGGCCACGAACCGCGCGGCCGACCCGTAGCCGGGGGTGTGGTCGTTCATCGTGAGGTCGTTGTCGATCGTCTTTGGGATATGGATGGCGCGAAACTCGTAATTCGCCTGCTCGGCCTGCTCGTTCACGATGTGCACGGTGTCGGCCGAATCGTTTCCCCCGATATAGAAGAAGTAGCGGACATCGTGCGCCTTGAGGACGCGAAAGATCTCCTGGCAGTACTTCTTGTCGGGCTTGTCGCGAGTCGAGAAGAGCGCCGACGAAGGGGTGATGCCCACCTGCTCCAGGTTGTGCGTCGTTTCCTGCGTCAGGTCCACGAAATCCTCGTTGATGATCCCCCGCACCCCGTTGCTGGCTCCATACACGCTGGTCACCTGGGGGAACTTGCGGGACTCGAGGACGACACCGACGAGGGACTGGTTGATGACGGCTGTGGGGCCGCCCCCCTGGGCGACCACGACCTTCCCGACGAGTGCCATTCGATTCTCCTCAATATGGGGATGATATCGCCAGCAAGAACATCGCAAGCCGCGCGCCGCGCGCGGGTGTATTTCTACCACATCGGCCGGGCGTGCGCAAAGGGGAAAGGCTGGCGGCGAGCCCCAGCAGCAGCCCGAGACCGCCGGCTTTCCCCTTGACACGCCGGAGGCGTCCGAGTAGGTTCGCCGCAGTGCCGGACGTGTGCGGCTCCAGTTCTTTTCCGAGGGTGTGATGATGGCCGAGATCATCCCGTTTCGGGCCCTCCGTTACGATCCGCAGCTCGTCCCCGACCTGGCGAAGGTGGTGACGCCCCCCTACGACGTCATCTCGCCGGACGCGCAGGAGCGCTACTACGCCCGCCACTCTTACAACGTCATCCGCCTGATCCTGGCCAGGGATGCGCCCCCCGGAAGCGCGCGGGGTACCCGGTACGAGGCCGCCTCCCGAACCTATGCCGCCTGGCGCCGCGACGGGGTCCTCCGCCGCGACGCCGCGCCGACTCTCTACCTCTACGACCAGGAATTCCCCTGGGAGGATGGACGCCGCCTGCGACGGCGCGGTCTGCTGGCGATGCTCCGGCTGCACGACTACGCGGACGGAGTCGTCTTTCCCCACGAGCGAACCTTTTCCCGCCACAAGGATGACCGGCTGCAGCTCATGCGCGCCTGCCCTGCTAATCTGGAAGCGATTCTCGGCTTCACCCCGGGACCGAATCCCGCGGTCGGGACGATCCTCGACCGATACATGGAGACCGATCCGGCGATCCGCCTTGTCGACGAGGACGGTATCGGGCACCGAATATGGCTCCTCCAGGCGCCGGCGGAGGTGGCGGCGATCCAGGCGGCGCTCCGCGATCGCCCGGTCGTGATCGCCGACGGACACCACCGCTACGAGACGGCGCTGAACTTCCGGGACGAGCGTCAAACACGCGATCCCGCCCCGCCGGAAGTGGCGCGTCGTCGACTCGACAGCTTTGTCCTGATGAACCTGGTCCTGGCGGACGATCCGGGCCTCGTCATCTTGCCCACCCACCGGGTGATCCGCGGCCGGCCCGCCTGTCTGGGCGAACCACTCCGTGCGACTCTGAGGCGCCACTTCGCGATCACGGCGTTTCCGCTGGATGCCGCCGACCCGCTCCCATGGCTCCGTCGTGCCCTGGATGATCTTGGCCGGCGGAAGGGGATCGCCTGTGGGCTGTATGCCGGCGGTCCGGAGGTTCTGGTGCTGGAGCTTGTCGATGAGAGCATCCCGCAGATCTTGCGGGCGGAGGGGCGTGCGCCGGAGTACGCTCGGCTGGATGTGGCGGTCCTTCATCGGCTGGTGATCGAGGGGATCTTGGA
This sequence comes from Candidatus Methylomirabilota bacterium, assembly GCA_026387775.1. Lineage (GTDB taxonomy): Bacteria > Methylomirabilota > Methylomirabilia > Methylomirabilales > 2-02-FULL-66-22 > 2-02-FULL-66-22. The sequence goes on from JAPLLC010000102.1 coordinate 2,471, forward strand.
GATTCCGGCGGCGCAGCAATCCGACGATGCCATCCAGTACACCCGCGACGAGGCCGAAGCGCTCCGCGCCGTCAGGTCGGGCGAGGCGCCCCTGGCTTTCTTCCTCAATTCGCCCCGGGTGGATCAGGTGCCAGCCGTGGCGATGGCCGGCGAGCGGATGCCTCAGAAATCCACCTTCTTCTTTCCAAAGGTCTTGAGTGGTCTTGTGATCAGCCCGCTGGACCCCGGCGAGCTCGCCTCCTGACAGCCGGGCGCGTCTCCTCTGTTGTCGATGGACCTCGCCTCTTGAGTCGCCGGATCGATCTGTCGCTCGAGCGGTTGGCTGACGTGTGGTCCC
>JAPLLC010000210.1 GCA_026387775.1 Candidatus Methylomirabilota bacterium
GAGGTCGATATTACGGTGCAAAACCTCTCGGACGGCGAAGTCGCCGCCCAGCCGAGCCTCGCCTGGGGTCCCGGACTTCGAAACAGCAAGGACAAGAAGGCAACCACGATCCAGCCGCCCACCCTCTGGGTGGATGGCAAGCGGGTGCAGGAAGATCTCGACAAGGTCAACGGCGTGAAGGCCGTGAGCGGCAAGATTTCCTGGACAGCCCTTCAAGACACCTACTTCGTGGCCGCGCTCCTACCAGGAAATGAGGGCTTGAGCGCTTTCGTCGAAAAGGCCAAGGAGGGTCAGCCCATCGTCGGCCTGAGCGAAACCAAGAAGGTCCTGCAGTCGGGCGGCGAGCTCGGTCTCAAGGCCAAGGTGTTCGCGGGCCCGCGGGATCTCGACATCCTTCGAGCGGAAGGGCAGGACCTCGACAAGATCATCGACCTTGGCTGGTTCGACTTCGTGGCGCGGCCGGCGTTGTGGCTCTTGAAATTCCTCTACAACTTCACGGGGAATTACGGGATTGCCATCATTCTGGTGACGGTCCTGCAGAAAGTCGTCTTCTATCCCCTCACGCACAAGAGCATGAAGTCGATGCAGGCGATGCAGGCGATCCAACCCAAAGTGCAGGCCCTCCAAGAGCGCTACAAGAACAACGCGCAGAAGAAGCAAGAAGAAACCATGGCGCTCTACAAGAAGCATGGGGTCAATCCCATGGGTGGCTGTCTGCCCATGGTGGTGCAGATCCCCATCTTCATCGCCCTCTACAACGCCCTCTCCAATTCGGTGGAGTTGTGGCAGGCGCACTTCTTGTGGATCCGCGACTTGACCCAGCCCGACTCCCTGTTCAAGCTGACAGTCTGGGGAGGGTACGAGCTGAGCGGAAATCTCCTCGGGCTGCTCATGGGGGTCAGCATGTGGCTCCAACAGAAGATGTCTCCCACAGCCGGAGACCCGCGCCAGGCCCAAATGATGCTGTGGATGATGCCGATCCTCTTCACGTTCATGTTTTGGAGTTTCCCCGCGGGTCTCGTCCTCTACTGGTTCGTGAACAACCTGCTCCAGATCGGCCAGCAGTGGTTGATCAATCGGGCTCCGGCCCATCCGCCCGCAGCGGAAGGGCAGGCGGCCTGACCGAACCTCACGGCCACGCATGAAGACTCCGGGCCGTTCCAAGCCCGCCCCGAACGATCTGCTGATTGCCGGCGCCCAGGAGCTGGGTATTCGGCTCGGCACTGAGCAGATCGGCGCGTTCCGACTCTATCTGGAGGAGGTCCTCCGCTGGTCGGAACGCATGAACATCACCGCCCTTACGACCCCTGCCGACATCATCCGGGAAGGCTTCCTCGATTCGCTGGCCTGCCTGGCCCTCATCCCTAACGACGCGCGGAACATCCTGGACGTCGGCTCCGGGGCCGGCTTCCCGGCCCTCCCGCTGGCGATCGTCCGGGACGACCTGGACTTCACCCTGGTAGAGGCCTCTCGGAAGAAGGTGACCTTCCTCAAGCACATCGCGAGGAGTCTCGGTCTGCGGCACGTCCGCGTCTGGTATGGACGGGCCGAGGCAATGGAGGGCGGGTTGTTGGCGGCCGAGGCCTACGATGTTGCTCTTGCGCGCGCGGTGGCCCCGTTGCCGGACCAGGCAGCCCTCGTGCTCTCCTTCCTTCGACCAGGCGGCGTTTTCCTGGCGCAAGTGGGGTCGGGTGGGGTCCCTGAAGAAGCCCGCGATCAACTGGCAGCCGCCGGATACGAGGCGGCGGGCGAGCGCCGAGTACCGCCCTGGAAGGGTGGAGGCCTCGGACACCAGGTCCTCGCATATCGCCGGCGGAGGCGCCCCAACACAGAGGAATGTTTCACGTGAAACATCTCCCTTGGCCGATCCGGTCGGAATGTGTTATGGTCCCCGGGACGCGGGAGAGCCGGCATGGGCAAGATCATTGCGGTAGCCAATCAAAAGGGTGGAGTCGGGAAGACCACGACCGCCATCAATCTGGCGGCGTGTTTGGCGGCTGCGGAACACCCCACTCTCTTGGTAGATGTGGATCCGCAAGCGAACGCCACCACGGGTGTCGGCATCGACCCCCAGGTGATCGCGCGCCATGTCTATCACACCCTCTTGGGGTCGGCCCTGGCCTCCGAGGTGATCCTTCCGACCGCGCTTCCCGCACTTCAGGTCCTCCCGGCGCGACGGGAACTCGTGGGAGCCGAAGTCGAACTGGTGGATCTTCCCGACAGGGAACGAAGACTGCAACAGGCCCTGGAGTCGGTCGCCGGCCGGTTTGAGTACATTATCATCGACTGCCCCCCATCCTTGGGGTTCCTCACGCTGAACGCTCTCGTGGCTGCCGACTCGGTCTTGGTCCCACTGCAGTGTGAGTATTACGCGCTGGAGGGGCTTGGCCAGATTCTGGAGACCAGACGGCTTTGCCAACAAAGCCTGAATCCTCGGCTTGGGATCGAGGGAATCCTGCTCACGATGTTCGACGGGCGAATCAATCTCGCTGGCCAGGTGGCCGCCGAGGTACGAAAGCACTACGGGGAGCGGGTGTTTCGGACCGTGATCCCGCGAAACGTGCGGTTGGGCGAGGCGCCCAGTCACGGAATGCCGATCATCCTATACGACATCCGCTGTCCGGGAGCGGAGGGGTACTTGCAATTGGCTCGAGAGGTGATCGATGGTGCAAAAGCGCGGGCTCGGTAGGGGGCTGGGCGCCCTGATCCCCGGGGCCGAGCCGACCCAGACGACGGTGCAGGAAATCTCTCTGGCCGAACTGGAGATGAACCCCTTCCAGCCAAGGAGGCATTTCAACCAGGCGGCATTGGAGGAATTGGCGGCGACCATCCGCGAGCACGGGGTGCTGACCCCCGTGGTGGTCCGGCGCGGCCTGAAGGGGCTCCAGGTGATTGCCGGAGAGCGGCGGATCCGCGCGGCCCGATTGGCAGGCCTCACCCGGATTCCTGCCGTCGTGAAGGATGCGAGCGACTCCCAGGCGCTGGAAATGGCCCTGGTGGAGAACCTCCAACGCGAAGACCTGAACCCCCTGGAGTCGGCAGAGGCGTACCAGCGGCTGATCGAGGAGTTCAAGCTGACGCAGGAGGAGGTTGCGGGGCGCCTCGGGCGAGATCGATCGTCGGTGACAAACGCCTTGCGGCTGCTCAAGCTTCCCAGGCGCATCCAGGAAGACCTGGCGACCGGCATGCTGTCCGAGGGGCACGCGAGGGCGCTCCTCGGGCTGGAAAAGCCGGCGGACCAACTCAAAGCCAGGGACGTGGTGGTGAAGCGGGAACTAACGGTGCGGGAGACCGAGGCGCTCGTGCGTCGGTTGAGGGGAGGGTCCCCGGCGAGACCGGGCCGCCTGGAGAGTCAAGACCCGAACCTGGCAGCTCTCGAGGACCAGCTCCGCGCGGTCCTTGGAACCAAGATTCACATCGTGCGAGACGGAAAGGGCGGAACCCTGCAAATCAACTTCTTTTCGAGCGATGACCTCACCAGAATCGTTGAAGCCATCGTGGGGACGCCTTAAGCATGCGAGTTCGTATCAGGGCCTCGGCGCGTTTCCCAATAGAAGGGGCCGATTGGCCTCGAAAACTCCTCATCGGGGGGGCAACCGGCCTTCTCGTCGAATTGGTTTTTGTAGGCTTGGCATACCTCGCCTCAGAGGAGGCGGCCTTTGGAATCGCGCCGTTAGTTGTCCTTGTGAACTTGCCTGCCATTGGATATGCGCTTCGCGTGTACAGGGGGACTCTCCGCTGGGACGTCACCGTACTCCCGGAGTGGGAGGACTGGCCCGGCCTATTCTACGGCGGGTTACTCGTCTTTGTAATCGCCCTAGTGTATGGCATGGTTCCCCTGCTGCTTCTCTTGCTGGGCCTCGGCCTTCTCGTGAAGGGGGGAATCCTTCTCTTCCTGGGGATGGTCTTGATGGTGCTCGGGGTCCTGGCGGGCGTCTTCACGCTGTTCTTCTTCCCCATGGCCCTGGCGCGGTACATCGGGCAGCGGCGGCTGGAGGCGGCCTTCCATCCTGGGTTGCTCTGGGAAGGGATCAATGGGGTCCTGGCGGAATACGTTGCGACGTATCTGGTCAGCGTGGGGCTCTACATCCTCGCCGGTCTCGTCGCCGCCATCCCGTATGTTGGGGCGCTGAGCTGGCCTTTCCTGTGGTTCTATCTCTCGTTGGTGCAGGCCCGGCTCTTCGGAGAAATTTGCGCCAAGGCGTCCTGATCCAGATTGCGCGCGGGGAGTCGATGAGGACAACAGTCGACGCCGTCGCGGAGTTCCTGGCGGTGGCGGGGATCC
>JAPLLC010000002.1 GCA_026387775.1 Candidatus Methylomirabilota bacterium
CGACTATTTCAGCCCCACGGGGCAGCTTTGGGGCAACGCCCTCTACCACTGGGGAGCGATGCGCGAGGACGGCTACGCCTGGTGGAAAGAGCGCCTGGACCTCGCGCTCCGCTTCGTGGATCTCGTGCGGATCGACCACTTCCGGGGTCTGGAGGCCGCCTGGCACATCCCGGCAGGCTCGCGCACGGCCGAGACCGGCCGCTGGGTGGAAGGTCCGGGGGCCGATCTCCTCGACCACCTCCTGGCCGCCTTCGGCCGCTTGCCGGTGATCGCGGAGGATCTCGGTTTCATCACGCCGGCCGTCCGGGCCCTGCGGGATCGGTTCGGCCTCCCCGGCATGGCCGTCCTGCAGTTCGCCTTCGACAGCGACGCGAAGAATCCCTACCTCCCCCACAATCACACACCCAACCTGGTCGTCTACACCGGCACCCACGACAACGACACCAGCGTGGGGTGGTTCCGGAGTCTTCCCGAGGCCCGCCAGCACCACATCCGCGCCTACACCAAGTCCGACGGCCGCGACATCGCCTGGGACATGATCCGCATGGCCTGGGCCTCCGTGGCCCGCCTGGCCATCGTCCCCCTGCAAGACGTGCTGATGCTGGATTCGTCGGCCCGCATGAACCGCCCCGGCGTCCCCGACGGCAACTGGCGCTGGCGGCTCACCTCCGACCAGCCCGTCGCCGAGCGCCTCGATGGCCTTCGGGGCCTCAGCGAGCTCTACGACCGCTTGCCCCCCACACCCGCAGAGGAGCCCGCTCCGTCTGCCTCATACCGTTCTTTGGATTATGGATAGATCGTGTCTTGCCCCTGGACGCAAGAGGTAGCACCCGGCCCGTTGGAGTTCTTTGATGAACTCCTTTCTATTCATATTGCGATTGCCTTTTCGTGATAGTTCTCAGGCACATCTTCCATCAGCATCATCTCGTAGGCATCCCGGAGGTTTTCTTCCAGCTCTCTTAACGTTCTTCCCTGCGTCATGATTTCAGGGTGCTCCTCGAATTTTCCTAACCAGAACTTCCCGCTCTTCCAGTAGATCATCTTCAATTCAGTCTTCATGTGTGCCCCTCCTTATAATCATTATCGCAATTATCCTCTCTGGTTACATTGTATAAGAATCCAGCTCTATACGAATCCGCGGACCTAGGATGAGGCCTCGAGACTGTGATCCACGCGCTCCTCTATCCCTGTGATTGCGTGGGGGAGAGCCAGATATGACAGGTAATGTAGCGTCCCCCTTCACATGGGGGATCCTTAGTCGTGCCAGCGGACGAAGATGCCGGCGCCCCAGAAACAGCTCGGCGCCTCGCCCTTTGGGTGATCACGCCGCAGGCAGCGTCGGCCGGGGCCCAGCGAATTCAGTTCACTTTCGGTCAGTGAACCGCGTCGCTGGGCTAGGTCGGCAGCTTCCGCCTCAGTGATCGGAAGGACCGCCCAGTATTGAGGGTCGTCGCCGTCTGCCCAGTCGATCGTTTCTGTGAAGACAGAGACGAAGCGTTGAGAGCAGTCGGGACATGCGAGAATCATGGCATGGAAGTGCGACTCATCA
>JAPLLC010000237.1 GCA_026387775.1 Candidatus Methylomirabilota bacterium
GAAGCACCCGGATCCCGACGTCTGGCACGAGTACGAGAAGCTGCAGCAACGGTTCCCGGGCGGGATTCGAAAGCTGGAGATGGAGGACCCCGACAAAGACTGGGCGGTGGGCTCGAAGCCGCGGCCGCCGGAGGAGAGCGGCCATTCGATTCCGGGGAACTGATTGCGGTCGATCTACACCGTCAAGACGTCGCGTCGCAGCAGCAGGTCGCTGATGATCGGCATCGTCGAGACCTCCCCGGCCCGGATCTGTCCCTGCAGTTCGAAGCGCTCGACGCAGGTCTTGCAGGCGAGGATCTCGACGCCGATCCCCTCCAGATCCTGAAGGACCCCGATCACCGGCGAGTCGGCGGTCAGAAGCTTCACCCCCGCGTTCCAGCAAACGATCTTGTCGGGACGCAGGGGATTGGCGATCAGGGCTTTCAGGAAGTTCTCCAGGATCGTGAGGCCGAGCCCGTCGTCCCCCCGCCCCATGCCTTGGCTTCCCACAAGCAGGACGCGCCCCCGAGGCGATTGTGTCATGCGCGCGCTCCTTTCTCTGTCGAATCGCCCCTGGCGGTCACACAACCTCGATGGCCAGGGCGGGGATCACCTCGCCGATCTCCCAGACGGCCTCGCCCTTGGCGGCAAAACGGCTGAAGACCTCGGCGGCGGATTCCGCCGGGGCGGAGAAGAGGAGGCCGCCCGAGGTCTCCGAGTCGAAGAGCAGCTCGGCCAAGGCCGCCGGCACGGATGGGGCGATCCGCAGGGCCGGCGCCCCCCGCTCCGCGAGGCCGGTCAGGTACTTTCGGTTCCGCCCCAGGCCTCCCGCGAACAGCCCCTGTTCGGCGTACGGCAGGGCGCCCGGAAGAAGCGGCACGGAAGCGGCCCGGACTCGGATGCCGTAGCGGCTGGCCAGAACCATCTCGCTGGCGTGGCCGAGAAAGCCGAAGCCGGTGACATCGGTGCAGCCCCGGATACCCAGTTCCGAGATGGCTTCGGCGGCCCCCCGGTTCAGCCGTATCATGCTCTCGATGGCGGCGTCCAGGTGGGCGGCCTGCGCGACGCTCCCCTTACCGGCGGTGATGATGATCCCCGTGCCGAGGGGCTTGCTGAGGAAGAGCCGATGGCCCGGGTCGAGCCCGCCCTTGATCATGATCCGGTCGGGGTGGACAAGACCGGTGACGGCGAGGCCGTACTTCGGCTCCTTGTCCGTCACCGTGTGGCCGCCGGCGACGACACCGCCCGCCTCGGCCACCTTGTCCGCGCCGCCTTGAAAGATGCGGGCCATCGCTTCCCGCGGGAAGTCCCGCGGGAAGCCCGCCACGTTCAAGGCCAAGAGGACCCGGCCCCCCATGGCGTAGACGTCGCTCATCGAGTTGGCGGCCGCGACCATCCCGTAGAGATACGGGTCGTCCACGACGGGCGGGAAGAAATCCACTGTCTGGATGACCGCCTGCTGGTCGTTCAGTCGATAGACGGCGGCATCGTCGCTCCGCTCCAGCCCGACCAGGAGGTCCGGATGCCGGTGCGTGCCGACGTGCGCAAGAATCTCGTGGAGGTCCGCCGGACCCAGCTTGGCCGCTCAGCCGGCGCAGCCCGCATACTCGGTGAGCCGGATCTGCTTTCCTGTCCGGGCGGCATCCTTCTCGAACATCCTCATGAGTGTCTCCAACAACATCGCGCATGGATTCAGCCGACGAATGCTCGCGGGGCGGGCATCCGAGGAACGCCGGAGACGCCTAGCGGGCAGCGTCCAGGGTCAGGGTGATGGAGGCCGCCGCACCGGGACGCTCCACGACGAGCGAGGCGCTCTTCTCCGCGGCCCAGAGCGCGCGATCGAAATCCTCCAGCGTGCGGATCGGCTGGTCGCCCACGCGCAGGATCAGGTCCAGGGGGCGCAGGTCCGCGCCGGCGGCCGGCGAGCCGGCCTCGACGAAGGCCACGACGAGGCGCACCGCCGCGGGCTGCCCGGCGGGGCCGTCGGGCTTCGCCGCCTCGCGGGCGAGAAAGCCAAACCGCTCTCCCGCCAGCAAGGCCCGCGCCGGAGGCGGCATGGCGCCGACGCTGACAGGGAGATTCAGCCGGGAGGACCCCCTGAGGACGGTGAGGGCCAACCGGCGGTCAACGGGCTGAGATCGGAGCAGGCGCTGGAGCTGACGGACGTCCCAGATCGGCTGGGCGTCGACCTGGACGATGACGTCCCCGCGCTCCAGGAGGGCCCGTTCCGCCGGACCGCCCTTCAGGACGTCCATGACCTGCACCCCGGTTCCGGCGGCCGGGCCGAAGGCCACGGCCAGCCGGTCGGCCAGGTCTTCCCCCACCTCTGCGATGGAGATCCCCAGCCACCCGAATTCGGGCGGGCGCGCCGCGTCGCCCTGCCCGGGAACGGCGAGCGCCCAGAGACAGACCAAGAGCACCCAGGCCGCGCGGGAGTCGCACGTCACAGCTTCGCCAGCTCCTTGATGGGAATGTCGATTCCGCATATCTCGCAGTACACGCTCCCTTCGGTGGTATCCGAGACCTCGAACTGCTGCATGAAGCAGTAGGGACAGAATCGCTTCTCCGGACCCTCTCTCTCTTCCGCTGCCATGGCACGGCTCCTCTCCGGCAAGGGGACGATGTGGTCTGAGGGTAGCCGAGAAGACGGAGAACGTCAATCCGTTCGGCGTCTCCCTGCTCACCATACAGGCGTCAAGAACCCTCGTCCGGCGCGCGTTGACAGCTATTTGGGCCTATGGTATGGTCTGAAAAAGCGCCTGTGGTGCGCGGGCACGAGGACACCAGTCACACCGGAAAGGAGTGTCAGGGCCCGGCCCTGAGCATTTCATGGCGATACACGCACGGCAGCGGTGGGATCGATGCGGCTGGTTCAGGGCGGTGGCGACGCTTCTCGCCGTACTGTTGCAGGTCAGCCCGGCGACCGCGGGAGCCCTGGAGCGGGCCATCCTGGGCAAGTCCGCCATCGTGGACCTCTCCCATTCCGAAGGTGAGCGGCAAGGCCCCCTTCCGAGCGGGTCGGTCGGGAAGGATTTCGGCACCCGGCTGAACGCTCTCGGGATCGTCCGGAAGGACAAGCGAACGATTGCCCAGATCCCGCTCCGCGAACTGCTGGCGCCCGCGGTCGTGGTGAACCTGACCGCGAAGGTCGCCGAGGCGCCGGAGTACCGGGCCACGGTGGAGGATCTGCTGGCCTGGGA
>JAPLLC010000082.1 GCA_026387775.1 Candidatus Methylomirabilota bacterium
CCAGGGGCTCGCGCAGTGCGGGCGAGCCCCTGGGGGAAGTTCTATTTCTTGCCCACCGTATAGAGCTTGGTCAACTGAAGATTGGAGCCGGGCAGGAAGCCCTGAACGTTGGTCCGGATGGCGTGCAGGTAGAGCGGCTGGTACAGGAACACGTACGGGCCGTCCTCCTGGATGATCTTGTTGGCCGCCTGGTAGAGGGCGATGCGCTTGGCGTTGTCCATCTCCTCGCCGGCGTCCTGGACCATCTTGGAGGTCTGGTCGTTGTAGTACATGTTGCGATAGGCGAGCTGGTTGGCCTTGTAGTCGGCGAAAGGCTGGGCGTTGGTGTGCGGGTCGATGTAGTCCGGCCCCCAGACGCCCAGGATCATGTCCTGCTTCTGGGCCCGGTACTTGGGATAGAGCTGGGCGCCGACCATCTTGTTGATCTGGACCTTGATGCCGATCTTGCCCAGGGAGCTCTGGATGGACTGGGCCACCTCCGGCATGGGCGTGGCATCCAGGTGATCCAGCGTGGTCTCGAACCCGTTGGGGACACCCGCATCCTTCATCAGCTGGCGGGCCTTGTCCAGGTCGGTCTTGTAGAGGATTTGCGACTCGTAGCCCGCGAAACCCTCGGGGATGATCGTGTTGATCTGCTTGCCCGCGCCGCCCAGGATCTTGTTGACGATCCCGTCGTAGTCCACCGCATAGCGGATGGCCTGCCGCACCTTCTTGTCGGCCAGCGGCCCGTGCGTGACGTTCATGCCCATGTAGGTAATCTGGGTCGCGGGGAACTTGATGATGGTCAGGTCCTTGTTCTTCGCCATCTCGTTGACCTGGTCGGGTAGCATCTGCCAGGCGATGTCGATGTCCCCCTTCTCCACCTGAAGCCGGCGGCTGGTGGCCTCGGGAATCTCCTTGAAGATCACCCGCTTCACCTTCGGGACGAAGCGGAAGTGGCTCGGGTTGGCGTCCAGGATGGTGGTGTCCCCCCGCTCCCACTTGCGCAGGATGAAGGGGCCGGAGCCGGCCGAGTTCAGGCCGAGCCAGGCGGCCCCGAAGTCGCCCTCCGGAAACTTGTCCGTCTTGGCGATGTGCTGCTTCACCACCTGAGAGTCCACCACGCTGGCCACGGCCGCCGAGAGACACGAGAGGAACAGCCCGCCGGCGAACTTCTTCGGCAGCGTGATCTGGACCGTATTCTTGTCCAGGGCCTTGATGGAGTCCGGCGTCAGGCCGAACTGGGTGATGATGAAGGCCGGCTGGTCCTTGAGCTGGATCGCCCGCTGGAAGGAGTAGACCACATCGTCAGCCGTGAGGGGATTGCCGGAGTGGAACTTGACGTCCTTGCGCAGGCTGAACGTCCAGACGAGGCCGTCGGCGGACACCTTCCAGGATTCGGCCAGCGAAGCCTCGGGCTTGTCCACCCGGCCGGCGGGGAAGTCCAGCAGTCGGTCATACACCTGGGCCATCACGCCTGTGCCCGTGACTTCGAACCCCCGGGCGGGATCGAGCGAGGTGACCTCACCCATGGCCATGCCGATCACCAGCACCTCGGACCGGCTCTGCGCCAAGACGGGAGAGCCTCCCCAGAGAACCAGGACAACGAGAGCGGCTGAGAGAGACACCAGAAACCTTTTCATACCACCTCTCCTCTTGGCTGGGGCCGCGGGGACCGCACGTGCGGCCCCGCGGCCGATTCGGAAATCTTTCTCTGGCGTCCTGCAGGCGTGAGGACATCCGTTGTGAGCGCCCGCTGGACGGCCTGCGCAAGCACGCGCAGCATTGCCCGAGCCGCGGGCGCTTGTCAACACGAATCCTCGCGGGCGTTGTCCGCCCCTGGGACACGGCGATCCAGCCGAAACTACGTCCGAGGCAAGAGATGAGTCAAGGGAAGATGCCGGCGTCCGCCGTGCTGAACGGCCGGGTTTCCCGTGGACGCGAGGAAACCGACTCTGGTAGCATGGCAAGCGTCAACCCCATCCCCCTGGAGGAACCGCCATGCCATTTCAATTCTTGGGCACATCCGGCGCGATCCCGTCTGCCGGGCGCGATAACACGGCACTCGCCTTCTACTCGCCCGACGACGTCGTCCTGGTGGATTGCCCCGGCTCCCCGTATCAGAAGATCCTGAAGGCGGGGCTGGACCCGATGCGGGTCTCTGCGCTGATCGTCACCCACCGGCACGCGGATCACCTCTACGGCCTCCCATCGCTCGCCCACAACATGGGCCTGGCCGGGCGCCGGACCACGCTGCACGTCTACGCGCTGGCCGAAACCATGCCGCTCCTGCACGGATTCATGCAGCTCTTCCCCCTGGAAGCCAAGATGCCCTACCGGATCGAGCTGCACGAGGTCCCGGCCAAAGAAGGGCACGAGGTGCTCCAGGCCAGGGGATTCCGGATTCTCTCCACTCCCGTCGTTCACGGCGCGCCCAACATCGCCCTGCGGGTGGAATTCGACCTGCCGACCGAGCGGGGCGTGGTGGCGTATAGCAGCGACACCAGCCCCTGCCCCTCGCTCGTCTCCCTCGCCCGCGGCGCCGACATCCTCATCCACGAAGCCACCTTCCTGCACGAGGAGACAGTCCGCGCCAAGGCGGACGGCCACACCACCGGCTTCCAGGCCGGCGAGGTCGCCGCGCAGGCTGGCGTCAAGCGGCTCATGCTCTGCCACTTCGTGGCCGGGCTCCACGACCGGCTCGACGAGCTGCGCCGCGAGGCCCAGCAGGCATACCGCGGCCCCGTCGAGATTCCCGACGAGTTCCGCGAATACCGCATCTGACCTGCGGAGCGTTGGTCATGCGAAATTGTAAACCGCAGGGCGCTGCAGTCTGCCTATTGGTCCCCCGATGTGGACGAAATATGGATTCGTATTGTCGGTCGGCGGAAAAAGGGTCATAGTAAGTACCGAAACTGAAACTTGGCGATTGAACCCCCTGTCTTGAATGGCAAGACACTACGATACGCGTCACAAGAAAGGAGATGCAGATGAAGCGGATGTACGAGGAACTCGGGTTGGTCAACACGCGGGAAGTGTTCAAGAAGGCCATGGAGGGCGGCTACGCCATCCCGGCCTACAACTTCAACAACATGGAGCAATTACAGGCGATCATGATCGGCTGCGCCGAATCGAAGTCGCCGGTGATCCTCCAGGTATCGAAGGGTGCCCGGGAATATGCAAACCAGACCTTGCTGCGCTACATGGCCATGGGCGCGGTCAAGATGGTGCGGGAGATGGGGAGCAACATCCCGGTCACCCTGCACCTCGACCACGGCGACTCCTTCGAGACCTGCAAGTCCTGCATCGAGTTCGGATTCTCCTCGGTCATGATCGACGGCTCCCACCTGCCGTACGAGGGGAACATCGCGCTCACCAAGCAGGTCGTGGACTACGCCCATGGATACGATGTGACCGTCGAGGGCGAGCTGGGCGTCCTGGCCGGTATCGAGGACGACGTGGTGGCCGAGAAGTCCAACTACACCGACCCCAAGCAGGTGCAGGACTTCGTGGGCCGGACGGGGGTGGACTCCCTCGCCATCTCCATCGGGACCTCGCACGGGGCGTACAAGTTCAAGCTGAAGCCGGGCGAGAGCGTGCCGCCGCTGCGCTTCGACATCCTGAAGGAGGTCGAGAAGCGGCTGCCCGGATTCCCCATCGTGCTCCACGGGGCTTCCTCGGTGCTCCAGAAGTACGTGGCCATGATCAACGAGTACGGCGGAAAGCTGGAAGGCGCGGCGGGAGTGCCGGAAGAGCAGCTCCGCGAGGCGGCCAAGTCGGCGGTGTGCAAGATCAACATCGACACCGACGGCCGGATGGTGGTCACGGCCATCATCCGCAAGGTCTTTGCCGAGAACCCGAAGGAGTTCGATCCGCGCAAGTACCTGGGCCCGGCCCGGAAGGAGTTGACCGAGGTCATCAAGCACAAGAACACCAACGTGCTGGGCTCGGCGAATCGGGCATAGCAACCGTCGGCATTCAGCCATCGGCAAGCATGGAACGGGGGCATGTCCCACACTCAGGGGCATGCCTCCATTCTATTGTGTCGAGAACGACGAGAGGGACTGATGAAAACGCCTCATTGGGAGGGGTCCAGATGAAACTCACGGCGAACGGGATCGGCATCCACTACACGCTGAATGGCCCGGCCGGCGCGCCGGTGGTGACCTTGAGCCACTCGCTGGCCACGAACCTGGCCATGTGGGAGCCGCAGGTGGCGGCCCTGGCCTCGAAGTTCCGGGTGCTGCGATATGACACGCGGGGTCATGGCGGCACGGACGCCCCCGCGGGCGCCTACGCGCTCGAACAGCTCGCGGAGGACGCGCGGGCACTCCTCGGGGAGCTCGGGATCGAGCGCACGCACTTCGTCGGCCTCTCCATGGGCGGCATGATCGGTCAGACGTTGGCCCTGAAGCACCCCGAGATCTTCCGGAGTCTCGTCCTGTGCGACACCTCCAGCCGGGTGCCGGCGGAGGCGCGACCGATGTGGGATGAACGAATCCGCACTGCCGAGACGCAGGGGATGGAGCCGCTCGTGGAAGGGACGATCGCCCGCTGGTTCACCCCGAGCTATATCGCGGGCCACCCGGAAGTGGTCGATCCGGTGCGGGCCATGATCCGACAGACGCCGCCGAAAGGATTCGCGGGCTGCGGCCACGCCATCAAGATGCTGGACCTCACGGATCAGCTTCCCCGTATCGGAACGCCGACGCAGGTCGTGGTCGGGGAAGACGATCCCGGCACGCCGGTGGCCGCCTCGCGGGTGATCCATGAGCGCATCCGGGGCTCCGAGCTGGTCATCCTCCCGTCGGCCGCACACCTCTCCAACATCGAGCAGCCGGAGGCATTCACGCACGCGGTCCTGGCGTTCCTGGGACGCCAGGCGTGAAGCCTGGCGTCCCGATCGAGCAGGACGACACCCCCGGCGCGGAGACCGCCGCCACGCGCCGCTCCGCCCTCCTGGTGTCCACGCTCAGCTCCTTTCTCACCCCGTTCATGGCGTCGTCGGTCCTGATCGCCCTGCCGACAATCGGGCGGGAGTTCGGCGTCGATACGGTCGTGCTGGGATGGGTGGTCACGGCGTTCATCCTGGCCGCCGCCATCTTCCTCTTGCCGTTCGGCCGCCTGGCGGACATCCACGGGCGCAAACGCGTCTTCGCCGGCGGGGTGACCCTTTTCACCATGGCCTCCCTCCTCTGCGGCCTGGCCCCGTCCGCCGGCTTGCTCATCGGCTTCCGCGCCATCCAGGGGGTCGGGAGCACGATGATGTTCGGCACGGGGACGGCGATCCTGACATCGGTGTACCCAGCGGGCGAGCGGGGCTGGGTCCTGGGTGTCAACGTGGCGGCCGTATACCTGGGTCTGAGCCTGGGACCGCCGCTGGGAGGTCTGCTGACGTGGCATTTCGGCTGGCGCAGCATCTTCTTCGCGTGTGTGCCCGCGGGGGCGATGGTCCTGGGCCTCATCCGGTGGCACTTGAAGGGGGAATGGGCCGAGGCGCGCGGCGAGAGCTTCGATGGGGTGGGGGCCTGCCTGTCTGGTTGCGTGCTTGTCCTGCTCGTCTCCGGTCTGTCGGCAGCATCCGGGGCCGGGAGTGTCGGGTTGATCGTCCTGGCTGCGATCGCCTTCGCAGCCTTCGTCCAATGGGAATCTCGAGTGGCCAGCCCGATGCTGAACATGGAGCTGTTCCGAGGGAATCCCGTCTTTGCCTTCTCGAACCTGGCCGCGCTGATCCACTACAACGCGACGTTTGGTGTCTCCTTCCTGCTCAGCCTCTACCTACAGGAGCTGCGAGGCCTCGGCCCACAGGCGGCAGGGATGGTTCTCCTGTGCCAGCCAACGGTCATGGCGGTCTGTTCCCCCTTTGCGGGCCGGTTGTCGGATCGTGTGGAGCCGCGGACCCTCGCCTCCACGGGAATGGCGATGACCGCTACTGCGCTCGCGGGCTTCGCGTTCCTCGGTGGGGAGACGTCGATCGTGCTCGTGGCGGGAAACCTCGTGCTCCTCGGGATAGGCTATTCGTTGTTCTCGTCCCCGAATACGAACGCGGTGATGAGCAGCGTGGACAAACGCGCCTATGGCGTGGCGTCAGCCACCCTCGGGACCATGCGGCTCACCGGGAATCTGCTCAGCATGTCGATGGCCACGCTGGTTCTGGCCCTCTTCCTGGGCAGACAGCAAATCACGCCCGCCCTGCATGTCCACTTTCTGCAAGGCGTGCGCATCACCTTTGGGATCTTCGCGGTGCTCTGCGTCGGCGGCATCTTCGCCTCGCTGGCCCGCGGCCGGGTCCGGTTCGGGCATGACTCCGGCGGCGATGGGGTCTGAGCCGGCGCGACGACGACACAACGATCCAGGGAGGGCTGCTGATGCGGTTCACGAATCGAGTAGTGCTGATCACGGGGGCGGGGAGCGGGATCGGGGCGGCCACGGCCCGCCTGATGGCTTCGGAGGGCGGCGCGGTGGTCGGGATGGGACGGACCGCCCGGACGGTCGAGCAGACCGTGCAGCAGATCCGCGAGAAGGGCGGGAAGGCGCTGGCGATCGTCGGCGACGTATCCAAGGAGGCGGATGCGGAGCGGGCGGTGGAGCAGGCCGTGAAAACGTTCGGCCGGCTGGACGTCGTGGTGTCCAATGCCGGCGTGCAGCTCCACAGGCGGGACCGGCCGATCCACGAGCAGGAGCTGGATGCCTGGGAAGAGACGCAGGCGGTCAACCTCCGCGGGGCGTTCCTCGTCTGCCGCGCGGGTGTGCGCCAGATGCTGGCCCAGGGCCAAGGCGGGGCCATCGTGATCACCGGCTCGGTGACCGCCCTGATTGCCTCCGCCCCGCAGAATCCGGCCTATACGGCCAGCAAGGGAGGACTGCACGCCTTTGGACGTGCGCTGGCCGTTCAGTACGCCCCGCAGGGTATCCGATGCAACATCGTCGCTCCGGGGGCGCTGGAGCAACCCCCCGACGGTGAGCAGGTGGATCTCGCCGCGCGGGAGAAGCGATTGATTGGGAAGATTCCCATGGGGCGCATCGGTCGCTTCGACGAGATCGCGCCGATGGTGGCCTTCCTTGCCTCAAGTGAGGCCAGCTACTGCACCGGCGGGGTATTCGTGGTAGACGGCGGATTCACGGTCCTGTAGGCAGACCACTCTCGCGGAGGGCAGGCCATGGCGGATAGCTATGAGATCCTGGCGGCGCTGCTCAAGAAGGTCGAAGCGGGCGAGTTGCCGG
>JAPLLC010000249.1 GCA_026387775.1 Candidatus Methylomirabilota bacterium
TAGATCCGCCCCGCCTCGCCGTCCTGCCCCAGGTCTCGTAAAATGTTGGTGAGCTGGAAGGCTGTGCCGAGGCGCTCCGCATAGATGCGGGTCTCGGGCCGAGTGTAGCCGAAGATCTCGATGCACATGAGACCTACCACCGCAGCACCGCGATAGCAGTACTGCTCGAGCACGGCGAAGGAGGCATAGCGGGTCTTCACCAGATCCATCTCCATGCCGTTCAGGAGCGATTCGAAATAGACGCGGGGGATGGCGAAGGTGCGCAGGACCTCGGCGAGGCGCCGTGTGACTGGGTGGGTGGGTGCACCGCGGAAGCAGGCGTCCAGCTCGGCCCGCCACGCCCCGAGCCGCTCTGCGGGGAGGGTTGCCGCGGGGGAGCGCGACCCCTCAAGGTCGGGAGAGGCGGCCTCGTCAACCAGGTCGTCGGAGATCCGGCAGAAGGCGTAGATCGCGTACAGGGCCTCCCGCTGCGGCTTGGGGAGGACCATGAAGGCGTAGGTGAAGCTGGATCGGCTGGCCTTGGTGACGGCCCGGCAGGTGCCGCCGAATGATCGCTCCGCGGGGCTGGTCGCACTCATCAAGGCTCACTCGAGACGCCGGACATGGAGACCGGCCTCCGTCGGGCTCGGCCCGAACGGCGCGCGGGTGCGCGAACGAAGGGTCAGCGGCCCTGGGCCGTCTGCCGGGCCTCGCGGTCGCGCACCAGTTCGGGGGGAAGGGCGAAGCTGACCTCTTCCGTGACGGCTTCGACCTCTTCGATATCGGTGACGCCCTGGGCGCGGAAGAACTGGACCACCTCGGCCGCCAGGTATTCCGGGGCCGAGGCCCCGGCGGTGATCCCGAGACACTCGACTCCCTCCAGCCAGGCAAGATCGATCTGGGAGATGTCGTCGATCAGGTACGCCCGCGCCCCCGCGGCCTGCGCCACCTCCGCCAGTCGGTTGCTGTTCGAGCTGTTCTTCGACCCGATCACGAGAATCACCTGGGCGTGTTTCGCGAGCGCCTTCACGGCGAGCTGGCGGTTCTGCGTGGCGTAGCAGATGTCGTCCCGGGCCGGGGCCTCGATCCCGGGGAACCGCCGCCGCAGGACATCGATGACGGCCGAGGTGTCGTCCAGGCTGAGCGTGGTCTGGGTGATCACGGCGACTTGGTGGGGCTCGGAGACCTGGAGGCGCTCGGCCTCTTCCGTCGACCCGATGAGGTGGATGTGCTTCGGCGCGTGACCCATCGTCCCCACGACCTCGTCGTGCCCCTGGTGTCCCACCAGGACGATCGGCCGCTCTTCCCGTGCGAAGCGCAGCGCTTCGTGGTGGACCTTGGTCACGAGCGGGCAGGTGGCGTCGATCACCTTGAGGCCGCGAACGGCGGCGCGCTGCCGGACCTCGGGCGAGACCCCGTGCGCGCTGAAGATCACCGTGGCGCCGTCCGGCACCTCGTCCAGCTCGTCCACGAAGATGGCACCCCGTCCGCGGAGCTCGTTCACCACATGGACGTTGTGGACGATCTCCTTGCGCACATAGACGGGACCGGGATAGAGCTCCAGGGCGAGATTGACGACGTCGATGGCGCGATCCACTCCGGCGCAAAAGCCCCGCGGCCTCGCCAGGAGCAGCTTCTTGACGGTCATCGAATTCCCTTTCCGATCGGCGGTCGTGGCGATCAGAATCGCTGGGTAGGCAGGCTAGTCATTTTGCCGACCCTTGTCAATCGGTTTCCTCCCGGATGGGAGCGGGCGCGAGGCCGTGGAGGCCGGTCCGCGAGCGGCGGACGCGCGGGCGACGCTGCGCACTCCGCAAGGAACGGTTGACAGGCTTCCGCCGCGTCCAGTATAAGTGCCATATCTGTCGCGATCCCCTGACCCCGTTCCGCCACTTGAGGAGCCGGATTGCAGATGTCCCTGGCGATTGAAACGACGAATCTCACGCGCCGGTTCGGCGCAATGACGGCGGTGTCCGGTCTGAACCTGAGCGTGCGCACCGGGGAGATCTTCGGCTTCCTGGGTCCCAACGGGGCGGGGAAGACCACCACCATCCGGATGCTGTGCGGGCTGCTCTTGCCCAGCGAGGGCACGGCCTGCGTGGCCGGGATGGACGTGTCCCGGGATGCCGAGGCCATCAAGCGCCGGGTCGGCTACATGTCGCAGCGCTTCAGTTTGTACGGGGACCTCACGGTCGAGGAGAACCTCGACTTCTTCGCCGGGGTCTACCACCTGTCCGCGCGGGAGCGGAGGCAGGCGGTGACCGGGACCCTGGAACGGATCGGCCTGCTGGACCGACGCCTCATGCTGACGGATCACCTCTCGGGCGGGCTCAAGCAGCGGCTGGCCCTGGGGTGCGCGCTGGTGCATTCCCCGGCGATCCTGTTCCTGGACGAGCCGACTGCGGGGGCGGATCCGCTCTCCCGGCAGCAGATGTGGGACCTGCTCTACCTGGCGGCGGGGGAGGGGCGCACGATCCTTGTGACCACCCACTACGTCGAAGAGGCCGAGCGCTGCCAGACGATCGCCTTCATGCACCGCGGCCGCCTGATCGGGTCCGGCTCTCCCGAGCAGTGCCGGGCGGAGATGGCGGAGGCCGTCCTGGAGGTGGACGCCGTGCCCGTGATGCCGGCCGCCGCGGTGGTGCGGGGGATCGAGGGCGTGGCGGGGGTCAGCGTCTATGGCCACACGCTGCGCGTGTTCAGTCCGATGGGCGGCGGGCTGGACCGGCAAATCCAGGCCGCGCTCACCGGGGCGGGGATCCAGGTCCGGACGGTCCGGGCCGTGGCGCCCACGCTGGAGGACGTCTTCCTGGTGCTCACCCGGACCGCGCCGGAAGGCGACGTGGGGTCTTGAGTATGCTGGCGATCATCGGACACGTGGCCAAAAAGGAGCTCCGCCAGATCCTGCGGGACCGGCGGAGTCTCGTCCGGATCCTGGTGATGCCGATCCGCCTCACGTTCCTGTTCGGCAAGGCGCTGGAGACCGGCGATCTGCGCCAGATCCCCTCGGTGATCGTGAACCTGGACGACTCGCCGGAATCGAACGTGGTGGTCACCAGGCTGGGCGAATTTGATGAGCTGAAGATCGAGAGGACGGTATCCACGCAACAAGAGGCCCAGGACTTGCTGGCCCACGGCAAGATCAAGGCGGCCATCATCATTCCCAAGGGATTCATGCGGCAGATCGAGGCGGGCGACGAGGCGCAACTTCTGCTCTTGCTCGACGGCACCGACAACACCTCGGCCCCCATCGTCGAGGGGGTGACCCGAGGGGTGATTCAGGAGTACAACACCCGGCGCGCGATCAAGGATCTGTCGAAGCGGGGTATCCGACAGGATCGAGGACTCACCCTGATCCAGCGGGTGGAGGTCCAGCGGGAGATCCGGTATAACCCCGGTCTGCAGTATCTGAGCTACGTCATGCCCGGCGTCATCGGCCTCACGCTCCAGCTTCTCACCGTGATGCTGATGGCCATCAGCATCCCACGCGAGCGGGAGCGGGGGACGCTGGACCAGTTGATGGCCAGTCCCATCAGCCGGACCGAGCTGATCCTGGGAAAGCTCCTGCCCTTCTTCGGCATCTCGTTGGTCAACGTGGCGACGATCCTGTTCGTGGCGGACCGGTGGTTCGGCGTGCCGGTGTGGAAGGGACTTCCGCTCTTGCTCGGCCTCTGCGCGCTCTTCGTGCTCTCATCCCTGGCCACAGGCCTGCTGATCTCGGCGGTCTCGCGGTCCCAGTTCCAGGCGGTCCAGATCGCCGTATTCTACGTCTTGCCCGTCTTCCTGCTTTCTGGCGCGTACGCCCCCATCGAGGCGATTCCCGACTACATCCGGCCGATCACCAATCTTTTTCCGCTGATGTATTTCTGCCGGGCGGTCCGGGCGGTCACGCTGCGCGGGGCCGGCCTGGTGCAGGTCTGGAAAGATCTGGCTATCCTCGCCGGGTTCGTCGTCGTCTTCCTCTACTGGGCCGTCCTGAGCTTCCGCAAGCGCGTGGTATAGCAGGCTGCTGAAAAAGGCCCATCTGCGGCGTTGGAACGCTCAGGCGCTCGTTGCGGCGTACCTGGAGTACGCTTTTGAGCAGCCTGGGCGAAGGGGGGGTCAGCAGCCTGCTGGACGAAGAGCCGACCGCTCATGGTGTGCGCGTTGACGGAGCCGAGATCAGGAACTGCGCCTCGTCGTACTCCTGGGCGGCCAATTCCTGAAGGCCGAGCCGCTCGTAGATTTGACCGAGCATCACGTGAAGATTCGGCTCGTCCGGGTCGGCGGATGTGGCCGCTTGTAGCTCCCTCTGGGCCTCGGCGTAGAGTTCACGCTCGAACAGGAATCCAGCGCGCAGCAGGGCTGCCGTGTTCTTTGGGTACCCCTGCTGGTCGAGTGCCGCCAGCCCCTCTTGGGTCTCGGCGACCTCGGCGGGAGACAGGAGCGCAAACTGACCCCGCTGGGGCGGGAAGTCCCGCGCCGTGAGATCCCAGGAGTAGGGCACGCGCGGGATGAGGCCTGGGGCGTTGGCGGGGTAGGGAAGCGGCGCCCGCGGGAGATCGGCCCGCTCCCACACCAGTCCCTGTGGACCGAAGATACGGACCGTGTAGCGTAGCCGATCGGACCCGCCCCACTCGAGCGTCGGCACCCCAAGGAGCTTGCCGTCCCGCGGGGAGAGCAAGAGCGGTGGCTGTTTCACGCTTCGGGTAGCCAGGGGCACGTACGTCAGATCCTTCTTCTTTCCGGCCAAGAGGCGGCTGAGGTTTCCGACCAAGTCCGCGGCCTTTCCGCCCGCCGCCGCAGCGGGGCGCGGCTGGACCATGTATGGGGAGTTCGCGGTCGAGACCGTGACCGTTCCCTGCCCGCCGTTGAACATCAAGACGGCAGTGGCGGGTCCGGTCGCGCGGATTTGGTCACCCACCCTGAGGGAAAGGAGTGGCAAGGCGAGCTTCCAGTCCGTCTCGGTCGCCGCCTTCACCCGGACGTCGCCCTGTCCGGCCTTGATCTCGGTCAAGATCGCGACGGGGTCTCCAGTTTGGGGGGTGGCGCTTTGCGCCGACGCCAGGACCCCCAGGACCACCAAGACGATCCACCATCGCCCGCCCATCGTGACCTCCTTGTGAAATCGCCGGCAGCTTCCGCTAGCGCCAGGACTTCGTACACGGGGACGGCCTGTTGCCGCCCCTTCACCTTCATCTCGCCGCAGTCCTTGACCTGCACCCAATCCTTCACGGCCGCATAGGTGTCGCCGGTGATCAGGAGTGTGGTATGCAGCTCCTTGTTCAGCCCCTCCACGCGGGCTCCGACGTTCACGGCGTCGCCGACGACCGTGTACTTGGTGCGCTCCGCCGAGCCCACGTTGCCGGCGAACACCGTGCCGGTATGGATGCCGATTCCCATCCGCAATGTCGGCAGGCCGCGCGCCTCCCAGCCGGCGTTCAGGGCCTCCAGCCCCACCTGCATCCGGAGCCCCGTGCGCACGGCGTCGAGGGCGTGCTCCGGGTTGTCCATGGGCGCCCCGTAGATCGCCATGACGGCATCGCCGATGAAGTCATTCACGACACCCCGCTGCTGCAACACCGCCTCGACCATCATGGGGAAGTACTCGTTGAGCTGCTGGGCCACCTGGTCCGCGGCCATGGTCTCGGACAGGGTGGTGAAGTCGCGAAGGTCGGTGAACAGGACGGTCACGATCCGCCGCTGGCCGCGCAGGGACCGATCGTCGCGGTAGATCCGCTCCGCCACCTCGCGACCGACGTACTGATGGAAACTCTGCTGAATGCGACGTCTCTCCAGGGAATCGTGCAGCGTGCTGCCGAGGCGAACGGCAAGGATCGGCGTCAGGAAATCAATCCAGAACCCACCAGAGAAGCCGGGCGACAGGGTCAGCGCGAAAGCCGCCAGGGCGGCAGTCCCCAACGAAACCAGCAGGGCGTAGGCAGGGCGAATCACAACAAAGAGGAGGCTCAGCGCCAGACAAGCGGCGCCCTGGAGGAGGAGGCTCGCCCGCCAGGCGATCGGCTGAATCTGTTTTCGACTGAGAAGACTGTGCAGGATGTTGGCGTGGATCTCCACCCCGTTCATCAGGCCGCTGGGCGTCGGGTAGGCGTCGCGGCTTTCGATGAAGGTCGCGCCGATCAGGACGATCCGGTCCCGGAACGGGTTGTCCTGCGCCACGGGTGAATCGGAGATGCCGAGCTGATAGACGGCGTCGCTGGCCACGGTGAGAAAGCTCCCGGTGGGGCCGATGAAGCTGATCTTCCAGTCGTCGTCCCGGAAAAAGCGCAGCGGCGATGTGCCGCCCGACTTTCCCCGGGGTTCGTCCCACTCGGGAAGAACGAGCGCGATCGGCTCCGGGCCGGCCAGCGCTTGAGTCAATGCGTCGGGGCTCTGGGCGCCGAGATGCGCCAAGAGGGCGAGCGCGAGAGAGGGAAGAAACTGTCCGCCCTCCAGCGGGACGGCCAGAGGGATACGCCGGAAGTACCCATCCTCGTCCCGGGGCACCTCGGCGAAGCCCGAGACCCTTTCCAGTGCCGGATCGTACAAGCGAGAGGGGTGAAAGACCACTCCGCCCTCCGCTGTGGGTACCGCGGTCAGCGTCCGGGCGAGGACCACCTGGCCGCCTGGTTCGCCCGGTCCCCCGACGATCGCCGCCACGAGCGCGCGGTCGTCGGCCGCGTCGGTGGGCCGCCGCAGGTCCACGTCCATCCCGATCGCCCGCGCGCCGCTCTTGCGCAGGCCGCGAATCAGGCCCGCGAGGTAGTCGCGGGGGAGGGGCTGGCGCTCGTTCAGACGCTGGAACGCGGCGTCGTCGATCCCGACCAGGACGATCTCGGGCGCTCGGGCGCGGCCCTGCGCCCAGAAGAAGAGATCCAGCGCCGTTCCCTGGTAGCCGGAGAAGTAACCCAGCGATGTGACCAGGGCGACGACCGCGCTGGCCAGGACTCCCAGGCCCAGGCCCAGGAGGAAGCGCCGATGGGGCGAACGAAGTGCCGGGATTCGAAATCGCATCCAGAGGTCCTTCGCTACCGCGGCTCTCCGATCAACTCGTAAGCGGCCCAGTGGTACGGTTGTGGATGGATGTCCAGGATGGCGAGCTGCGCCAGCCGGAGCGCCTCCGCCTTGTTCCGTCCCGCGTGCAACTGCCGGTAGAACTCCCCCATCAGCTCGAAGGCGGAGCGGTCGTTCACCTGCCAGAGCGTGGTGATCACGCTCGGGGTCCCGGCGTAGATGAAGGCCCGGGTGAGACCGGTGAGCTCATCCCCCCCGGTGAGTTTCCCCAAGGCGGTCTCGCAGGCGGAGAGCACGACCAGCGAGGCGTGCAGGTCCAGGCCGAAGATCTCCTGGACCTCCAGGCGGCTGTCCGCGCCGGTCGTGGAGGCGAGCAGCAGCGACGTGC
>JAPLLC010000133.1 GCA_026387775.1 Candidatus Methylomirabilota bacterium
AGTGGCTTGACAGGGCCATGGCACTGGGATACGACGATCCGGAGGGGGCGAAGTCGGATCCGGTCTTCGCGGACGTGAGGAGGGATCCGCGCTTCCCGCGGATCTTCGAAAAGCGGTGACGCCCGGCCGATCTGTCTAGGAAGCTCCGATCAGTGCCGGGCCGCCCCGGCGGCAGTCACGAGCGCGCGGAACAAGGCAAGATGTTCCGCGCGCTCTTTGTATAGGCGCTCCGGATGCCACTGCACGGCGACGAGGAAGGCCGGGCCCGGCCCCTCGATCCCCTCCGCGATTCCGTCCTCGACGCTCTCGGCCCCTACCCGGAACCCCGGCGCGAGATCCTTGACGAGCTGATGGTGCGTGCTGGTCACCTGGGATTCGGCGACCCCCATGATCGCGTGCAGCCGCGATCCCGGCTCGACGCGGACCGCATGGATCGGCCGCTGGCGATCCGCCCCGCTGGCGGCATGGTAGTCCCGGGTTCCCGGCCGGCAGGCGAGGTCCTGGTAGAGGGTTCCTCCGGCCGCCACGTTGAGCACTTGCAGCCCCCGGCAGATCCCCAGGATGGGCACACGCCGGGCCATGGCCGCCCGCGCCAGGTGGATCTCGAAGAGGTCCCGCTCGCCATCCGGCTCTTGGCAGCGCTCGTCGAGAGGCTCGCGATAGTAGGCCGGGGCCACATCCTCCCCGCCGGTGAAGAGCAGTCCATCCACCGACTCGAGAAAATCCCCGATCATCTCCGGGTCGTCGTCGGCAATCGGCAGGATCATCGGCAGTCCGCCCGCCGTCCGGATCGCGCCGGTATACGTGTCCCTGATAGCCTCCCAGCGCTCCAACCGATCCGAATCGTTCCGATGCCAGCACGTGACCCCGATGCGTGGACGCATGCGCTCTCCTGCTGCGGTTCGGCGGTTCGGCGGTTCCTGTATTGTTTCGAACCGTGAACCGTGAACCGTTGAACCGCCGAACCCCTTAACAGGATGTTGAAAAACTCACCTTTCGGCAGGCTGCTCAAAAAGGTCCAGATGCAAGGCGGCGCGCGTAAGGCCGAGTGAGGCGTACTCCAGGTACGCCGCAACGAGTGCCTGAGCGTTCCAACGCAGCAGATGGGCCTTTTTCAGCAGCCTGCTAAGTCCGCCGGACGATCTGCCCCGCCCGGGCGCCGGTATGCCGCCCGGCCTCGACCGTGACCGCCCCGTTCACCAAGACGGTGTGCACCCCCTCCGGATACCGGAAGGGCTCCTCGTAGCTCGCCGTGTCACGCACCCGGGCGGGGTCGAAGAGGACGACGTCCGCCTTGTAGCCCGGCCGCAGCCGGCCCCGGTCCGCCAGACCCAACCGCCGGCAGGGATCGGAGGTCATCTTCCGGATGGCCGTGGAGAGATCGAAGAGCCGCTCGTCCCGCGCGTAATGCCCCAGGACGCGGGCGAACGATCCGAAGGTCCGCGGGTGGGGCCGGCCCCTCGAGAGCGGCCCGTAGTGGGCGCGGCAGCCCGAGTCGGAGCCGATCATCACGTAGGGTTTTTGCAGGATCGCCCGAAGATTTTCCTCGCTCATCACGAAGTAGATGGCGTCCCCCTGGGTCTTCTCGGCGTAGAGCAGATCCAGGACGAATTCCAGCGCCTCTTGCCCGGCCAGGCGCGCGGCGGCATCCACGCGGAGCCCCTGGTAGCGCCGGTGCTCCTCCCGCGTGACCTCGGAGATCATCACCTGGCTCCAGTCGCGGGTCCCCGGGCCCTCCCCGATCTCTTGGCGGATGCGGGCGCGAACGGCGGGATCGCGAAGGCGCGCGGTCTGCTCTGCCTTGTTCCCCTCGAGGGCCCAGCGAGGCAGGGCCGCCTGCAATCCGGTGTTGGTCGCCGTGTATGGATACCGATCGGCGGTGACATCCACGCCGCGCCGCTGCGCGGACTCGATCAGGTCGAAGACCTGCGACAGCTTTCCCCAGTTCCGCTCGCCGTAGGTCTTGAGGTGTGAGATCTGCAGAGGCGTGCGGGCCGCGGCGGCGGCGGCGATGACCTCGCGGATGGCATCCAGCAGCCCGTCCCCTTCGTTACGCATGTGGGTGGTAAGGATGCCCCCTTTCCGGCCCACCGCGGCGGTGAGTGTGGTCAGCTCCTCGGCCGAGGCGAAGCAGCCCGGGGAATACACCAGGCCGGTGGAAAGACCGAGGGCTCCGTCATCCATCCCCCGCTCCAGCGCGGCGACCATGGCGGCCAGCTCCTCCGGTGTGGGGGCCCGGTCCTCTCCGCCCATGGCCGATCCGCGCAGCGTGTTGTGGCCCGCCAGAAGGCCGAAGTTGATGGAGATTCCCGGTTGGAGCAGCCGGCGGAAGTACTCCTCGACCTCCTGCCAGTCGGTGTCCAGGCCATAGACCTCGCGGTAGCTCCTGGCGCGATCCTCGCGCCAGGCCCCCCAGATGGGCGCGGAGGCGTAGCCGCAGTTTCCCCCGATCTCGCACGTGACCCCCTGGAGGACGGCGCTTTCCGCGGTCGGCGTGAGCAACAGGTGATAGTCCGAATGGCCGTGGATGTCCACGAATCCCGGAGCCGCCGCCAGCCCGCGACCGTCGAGGATCCTACGCGCAGACAAGGTTGTCGTCTCTCGCCCGACGGCGGAGATACGATCGCCACAGATGGCGACGTCGGCCTCCACGGGCGGCCCGTCCCCCCCGTCAAAGACCTGCGCCCCACGAATCAGGATGTCTACATCCATCGGTCAGCCGCGCATCGCCCCTAGCCCAAATCATTCACGAACAATAGCGTGAATTCTGCAAAGCCAATGACCAATGACCAAGTCCCAATGACCAAGGGTGGTACGCGCGCCGGGCGCGCTGTCAGGGTCACGAATGCAGGCCTGGCTCGGTGTTGGTCATTGCCCAATTGGACATTAGTCATTCTCCGGATCATTCGCGAAGACGTTCGTGAATGATCCGGGCTAGGGTTTTACGATCAGGAGGACCAACCCCGTCCGGAGCTTTTGGTTCCGCCCGACCACTTCGGTGTTCGCCTCATAGACGCGCTTCCACTGGCCGGCATCGCCGTAGATCTCGGGTCGGGCGGCGATCTTCTTCAGCGTGTCGCCGCGCTTGACCACGTACCGGATGAAGGTCACCGGCGGCGGGATGCTGGCCACCTGGCTCTTCAGCTCCGCCGTCTGCTTCTCGACCTGCTCCACGCGTGTCTGGACCTGCTGGACCTGGGCCCCCGCCTGCTGGGCCCGGCCATCCGCGACGCGGGCCGCCTCGGCTGCCGCCGCTGCGTCGGCCGCCGCGCCGGCCGCGGCCTGCATGGCTTGCTGGTTCGCCGCCTTGGCCGCGGCCTCCACGCGATCCACCTCCCCTTGCAGCCTGGACGTGGTCACGGCCGCCTTGGCCGCCACGATGGCCGATACGGCCCGCGAATCCGAGGTGAGCACGCTCAGCCCGTCCCCGCGGGCCAGCAGACTCTCGCTCTCCTTCAGATTCTGCTCCGCCAACTGGAAGAGCTCGGCCGAGCGCGCCGGCGCGCCGGCCGCCCGGGCCGCCTCCACGGCGCCGCGAGCCGCATCCACCCGCTGTGTCACCTGCGGGGTGCAGCCCGCCAGGGCAAGCCCAATCACGCCGAAGACCAGGAGTACACGTACCGTTCTGGTAAGCATGCTGCCCCTCCTTTCCTGATGCGTTCAGAGCCGAAGATCGTGGCTACTCAGGGTTCAAGGTTCAAGGTTCAAGGTTCAAGGTAGAGGGAAGAGGGCAATGAACATGGTCCGCGGCATGAACTGGAGACGCAGTTGCCAGAGCCTGATCGCCGCGGGCCCCAATCGTCCGTGCGGGAGGATGCCGACGACTCTGGTGCCACCCATCGTGGCTTTCCCGAACCCTGAACCCTGAACCCTAACCACCTGATCAGTCACCGAAGATCAACCATGGAGCCACCCCCGAAAGCCTCTGCCGGGCACGATGGAGCCCAGGACGCGCCCACCTACCGCGCCCGTCACGGCAGGGAGATTGCCTGACCGCCCCGCGGCTGTCAAGTAGGCGAGGGTTGCGAAGGTCATTGCCTCCACCGCCCGTTCCGGCACGCCGAGGGCATCCGAGACAGCCACGGCACACTCCGGGATCGCCCGGCGGAGCCCGTCCATCACGGTGGCGTTCCGCGTCCCCCCGCCCATCGCCACGACCTCGTGGATCGCGGCAGCCGGGAAGACGAACGCCCGCAGGTTCTCCACGATCGCCTGGACCGTGAACGCGGCCAGCGTTGCCAGCCCATCCAGCGGGCCGACGCCCCGCTCAGAAAGCCGCGCGCGGAACTCGGCGACGACGGCCGGGCCGAAGCTCTCGCGCCCGGTGGATTTCGGCGGCGGGCGCCGGATGAACGGATGGCGGAGCAGCTCCTCCAGAAGCTCCGGCACGACCGTGCCGGACGCGGCCAGGCGCCCGTCCGCATCGTAGCCCTGGGCCGACAGGCTCGCCGCCCGCACGAACTCGTCCAGCAGGACGTTGCCCGGCCCGGTGTCGAAGCCGGTCACCGCCGCAGCGTCCATCCCCGCGGGGAGCACCGTGACGTTCGCGATCCCGCCCAGGTTGAGGATCACCCGCCCGCGCGTGGGATGCGCGAACAAGAACGCATGCACGAGCGGTGTCAGCGGCGCGCCCTCCCCCCCGGCGGCCATGTCGCGCGGCCGGAAGTTCGCGATGGTCGTGACGCCGGTCCGCTCGGCGATCACCGCCGGCTCCCCGATCTGGAGCGTGGATCGCACGGCATGCGCCCCTTCCCGGCGCGGGACCGGCAGGTGGTGGATCGTCTGGCCATGGGACCCGATCAGGTCCACCGCGGCCAGGGGAAGCGCGGCCCGCAGCGCCACCGCGGCAGCCGCCTCTGCGAAGATCTCCCCCAGGTAGGCGTTCAGGCGGCACACCTCTTCCGTGCTCCCCCCGGACGCCGCCGCCAGGATGCGTTCCCGCAGACCGGCCGGATAGGGAACAACCTCGAAGGCGAGAAGCCGGATCGCCGGCCGATCGCCCTGCGGCTGGATCTCCACCAGGGCGGCATCCACGCCATCGGCCGAGGTGCCGGACATCAAGCCGATGATCTTCACGCCGGTTCCCCGCGCGGGCCTGCCGACGCCGCCCATGCTATCGGGCGGCCCGGCCGCGAAACTCCGCCGCGACGCGCTCGAGGGCGGCAGGTTCCGTCAACAGATCCAGCGCCGTCATGGCCATGGCCTTGGTCGCCGCGAACATCGCGCGGTGGCCGGCATCGGAGGCGGCCGCGTCGGCGAAGGCGGTCATGTGGCAGGCGACTTCCCGCGGACAGATCTGGATCATGGGCTGGATCGTGGGGACCGTCTGACTCACGTTCCCCACGTCGGTCGAGCCCAGCTCGCGGTCCACCGGCCCCTGGTCCACCGTCTCGCCGAGCGACTCCAGGTTGCGCTGGAACATCTCGGCGAAGCTGTAGACCGGCTTGTACGGCTGGTAGTCCTTGCCCACCGAGGTGAGTTTGACCCGGCACCCGGTGGCCTGCGCCGCGGCCTCGCAGCAGCCCACCACGCGGCCGAAGAGATCGTCCATGTAGGCCAGGTCCAGGGCCCGGACGTAGTAGCGCGCCGCCGCGTACTCCGGGATGATGTTGGGGGCCTGGCCGCCGTGCGTGATGATCCCGTGGATCCGGGCGTCGGAGCGCACCTGCTGCCGCATCACGCCGATCCCGACGTACGCCAGTACCGCGGCGTCCAGTGCGTTGACGCCCTGATCGGGAGCGGCCGCCGCGTGGCTGGCCTTGCCGAAGAATTCCACCGTGAGCTCGCGCATGCCGAGGGCCAGCTTCACCATCTCCGTCCGGTTGCTGGGATGGACCAGCATGGCGGCATCCGTGCCGGCGAAGATCCCCGCCTCCACCAGGGCGATCTTGCCGCCCCCTTTCTCCTCTGCCGGACACCCGACCAGAAACACCGAGCCCGCCACGCGATCCAGCACGGATCGCACGGCCAGGGCCGCCCCCAGCGAGGCCGTCCCGATCAGGTTGTGGCCGCAGGCGTGTCCCAGGCCGGGCAATGCGTCGTACTCGGCCAGGAACGCGATGCGCGGCGCGCCCGACCCGGCGAGACCGGTGAACGCCGTGGGCAGGTTCGCCACACCGCGCTGCACCGCGAAGCCGTGCTGCTCCAGAACATCCGTGAGGAGCTCCGCCGCCTGACGCTCCTCGTATGCCAGCTCCGGGTTCGCGTGCAGGAACCGGCTGACCGCGACAAGGTCCGGGGTCAGCCGGTCCACCTCGACCTGAACCTGATTCTTGAGCTGCTGCACCTCGTCCTGACTCGCCACGTCGCGTCTCCTTTAGGAGCCGTTACGAAATAACTTGTCCATTCATTGGAATTTCGTTACGGCTCCTTATACCGTTTTTGGAATTTCTCCGGTCAAGTCATTCGTTGACAACGGATTACTCGTATTCCGGACTCGGGAAAGACTCCGAAAAGGTAGGCCAAAAACATACCACGCAGCCGCGCCCCGATACAAGGGGCGGGCGCAAAGGGCGCAAAGGAGGCGCAAACGCGCCCCCTGAGTGTCGTTCGGGTGATGCTCTTGACAGCCTGTGCGGCGAGGACTATGGTCTGATCGATCTTACCTGACCGTCTCCATCTCCTCCGTCCCGGAGGTGCATTTTGCGGCGGGCGCTGGCTTTTCCTCTGGCATGTGCTCTCTCCTTCGTTCTGTTGTTCCCCGGCCCACTCCTGGCGCGTGGTGGCAGCCGCTCCTCCACCACCTCCGCCTCCTCTCGATCATCCACATTTGTCTGGCTGCCCATTGGTCTCCCCGCACAGGCCCAGCGGCTATTCCCTCACCCTGACGGGAAGGAGGCCGCCATGTCGAATCGCAGGATCAGGGTGATGCAATTCGCGCCTCTGTCCTCGAGTTGCCAGGCAGGTTCCGGCCGTCGGCCCAGTGTGCTTGCTCGCCGCGCCGGGAGTATGACATGCCTGGGCGAGTAGTCCTCCCACAGCTTCTTGCGTTCCGATTGAGAGGCTTCCAGCCTGTTTTTAAGAGGGACGTCTCATTTGCTCTTCTTCCCGGCTACAACTTGATATTGGGCGGCAATGCAATGGGAAAGACAACTCTGATGCAAGCCATTGCATACGGCCTTACCGGTGGGTCTGAACAATTTGAGACTAATAAGGACCATCGATGGTCGCATTCGTATTTTCATGGCCGCCTAGCTCGCGGAGAGGCTCGCAATGCGACGATAGAGGTGGAGTTCAGTCTTGGCGCCTTCACATGTGAAGTCCGCCGGGGATTCGCCGGAAATCACGTGACGGCATTCCGGGCGAATCGTGGAGATTCATGGATCGACGACAAAGAGCGAGCCGGTGCGGCTTTTGAGAACTTCTTGCTCAGATACGGACACTACGCATCTGTAGGAGACTTCGCCTTTGTCGTGCATCGACTTCTCTACCTTCCCGAATCGCGCCGTCTGTTGGCCTGGGACAGTGATGCGCAGGTACGGCTCCTAATGGTTCTTAACCAAGATCTTGTCCCGGAACGCAATTTTCACGACCGGCGCAATCTGCTTCAAAGACTGGATACCAAGAAGCGACACATTAGGGTCGCAATCAATAAGACCGGCACAGAGCTCGCGCGACTGATGGAGTACGATGAGACAGCCGAACTTGCTGAAGAAACCGAGACGGCCGCTGCTGTCGATTCCGGCACCCTTACCAGTGCTTTGCGCGAATGGCAGCGACTAGCGGGTGAGCGGGCAAGACTCGAGCGGGAATTGCAGAGCCACGCAAAGAATCTCGACTCCCTCAGCCGCGAGATCGAGGCGTTGCAGGAAGAAATCGACGGTCAGGAATCTGCTGTGATTCTCCGGCTTCTTGGCGCACATGAGCGTGAAACTCGGCTGCCACTTCAGAAGCTCGTGGACCGTGGCATATGTCCGGCCTGCGGTACCGAGCAGCGCATCTTGCAGGGGGTTGCCGTTGAACACTTACGCCATAGCGGCTGCGCTCTATGCGGCTCCGCTGTTGTGACCAGCGACGGTGGCACGCTGACGACGCTTCACTCCCGGATGAGCGAGAAACTCTCAGCCCAGCAGGCACTTCAGGACACCCATGCCGGAGTCATGAATCGTTTGAACGTACTGCAGGTCGAGGAACAGGCGGCCCAGACAAGGCTCAACGAACTACGCTTTGCACAACCCGTCGTGACCCTCGCAGAGCGCCACCTTCCTCTTCAATCACAACAGAACTTACGCGAACAAAAGACAATGCTGGAGCGCCAGGAACTCGATCTCGAGGCCCAGATCGCACGACTTACCCGAGAACTCGATGAGGAGTACCGCTCATTTCGACAAGCAATGGCCACCCGCACGGAACAATTGAGACAACTTTACACGAACTATGCTACCGCCTTCCTTGGCCTTCCGTGCGAACTCGTCGAGTCTGCAAGTAGCGACAATTGTCTTAGAACCTATCCGTGAATAACGATTGTCTGTCGAAACACGATGAGTGCACACGCGAGCTCCAGGAGCGCCACGTGACTGACGCGCAACTTCTCGAAACGGACCAGCAGCTTCCGGAACCGATTCAGCCAGGAGAGGGTGCGCTCGACCACCCACCGCCGGGCACGGCCCTGCGGATGGCGTCGGCGCGATGGGGTCGCGCCTCGCTGGGGGACATGGGGCCGATACCGGCGCTGGAGCATCGCGCTCCAGGCAGGCTGCCCGGTGTAGCCCTTATCCGCACACAAGTGGTGCCGCACCGCTGGGCGCCTCACGACCAGGCGGTCCAGCGTGGGCACCAAGAGCCGCACATCATGCCGGTTCGCCCCGCTGACGACTATCGACAGCGGGATTCCACGGCCGTCCACGAGGACGCTGCGCTTCGTGCCTTTTTTTCCCCCGATCCGTCGGGTTGGCTCCGACGGCCTCTTGGGCCAGGGGCGCTTTTCCGAGGGCCGCATCGACACTCTGCCACGCCCAGGCGATCCCTTCGAGCTGGTCGTATTCTGCCAGGCCTTGGCGCCACAACCGGACGAAGACCCCGGCGCGCTTCCAGGCGAGGAAGTATTTGTGGATGGAACTGGGACTCCCGAATTGCGCTTGGGGCAGCGCCTTCCACTGGCAGCCGGTGCGCAGCACATACACAATACCCTCGAAGACGCGCCGGGGGTCCAAAGGTTTCCGCCCGCCCCCGGGCTTGCGCTGGTACCGTTGCCCCTTCACGCGTTTTCGGGGCGGGATCAATGGAGCAACCTTGGCCCACAGCTCGTCGGAGACCGTCCAGGATCGATATGCGCTCATGCCGAAACACTATCATGGGCGCGGAATCGGCACAATATCTATTTACGGATAAGTACTTA
>JAPLLC010000256.1 GCA_026387775.1 Candidatus Methylomirabilota bacterium
CGAGACGTTCAGGAGCGCGAAGACGCGCGCCTCGCTCCCCGCGATCACATGGCGACGAAAGCCCGGGAAGCCGTAGCCGCCCGCCGTCCCGGCGTCGAGCCAGGTGGTGACCCCCGTGCGCGCCGCGATCGGATCCGGCTCGATCCCCCAGTACGTGGCGCCCCAGTAGATGTGCGTGTGCAGGTCGAACAGGCCGGGCGTCACCACCAGCCCTGTGGCGTCCAGCGTCGATCCGACCCCTTCGCTTGGCAGGGAGCGGTCCACCGCGGCGATGACGCCGCCCCGGATCCCGACGTCCATCCGCCCCAGCAGCCCGCTGCCGGGGTCCACCACCTCGCCGCCCTTGATGACCAGGTCAAAGTTCATGGTCTCTCCTCACCTCGGTCTGACTAGCTTCCACGCGCAGCCAGGCCCTTCCGGCGCAGCGGCGACCCCCCGTCGCGGGCACGGCCGCCGTCCGCGCACTGGCTACCGCCGGCGCAGCACCCTGCCGGCCCTGACATCCGTCAGCCTTCCATCCTCCACCGCCAGCCGGCCGGCGATCAGGACGTGCGAGATGCCGATCGGATGCTGGTTCGGCTCCGCGTACGTCCCCGTGTCGATGATGGTATCCGGATCGAAGACGGTGATATCCGCGACCATCCCCTCCCGAAGCAGCCCCCGGTCCTGCAGTCCAAGGCGCTGGGCGGGAAAGGAGGTCATGCGCCGAATGGCCTGGGGAAGCGACAACACGCTGTCCTCGCGGACGTACTTTCCCAGGAATCGGGCGCAGGTGTTATAGACGCGCGGGTGGGGCTTGCCCCCCACGATCCCGTCCGAGCAGATCGTCATGCATTCGTGCCGCATGATCGCCTGCACGTCCTCTTCGCAGCCGTAGAAGACGGTCATGGTCACGGCGTCGTCCTCGGCGACCAAAAGGTCGCAGACCACGTCGATGGGCCGTTTGCCGGTGGCCGCCGCCAGCTCCGCGATGGAGCGCCCCTCGGCGGATCGGTTGGACTCCGTCGCGACCGCGTTGACCCAGATCCCTTCCCAGCCGCAGAGGGAGACCCAGTTCTCCCAGCGCTCGGGCGTGATCAAATCCTGGATCCGGCGGATCTCTTCGCGCACCGCGGGATCCTGGAGCCGCTCGATCAGCCCGGCCGTTCCCCCGGCATGGAACCGGGGAGGGATCACGGCATCCAGCATGGTGCTGCCCGCCAGGTAGGGGTACTGGTCGAAGGTGATCTCCACCCCGCGCTGCCGGTAAGAGTCGATGAGGCCGAGCAGCTTGCCCGCCTGGCCCCAGTTTGCCTTCCCCGCCACCTTGAGGTGGGAGACGTGCAGCGGGCAGCCCGCCTCGAGGCAGATCTCCGCGACCTCGCGGGTCGACTCCAGCACGTGATCCCCTTCGTTGCGCAGGTGGACGACGAAGAAGCCCCCGTAGGCGGCGGCCACGCGGCACAGCGCCACCAGCTCGGTCCGGTCCGCATACATGCCCGGCGGGTAGATCAACCCCGTCGAGAACCCCATCCCCCCCTCCTCGAAGGCCCGGGCCAGGATCGCTTCCATCCGGGCCACCTCCTCCGGGGTGGCGGGCCGGTTCTCCCACCCCAGAATCGCCGTCCGGATGGGGCCGTGCGGGATGAGCATCAGCGTGTTGGTCGCGGGCGGCAGGCTGTCCAGGCGGGCCAGGAACTCGGCCAGCGAGTTCCAGTCCCACTCCGGCAGGTAGGTCCCGAGCAGCCCGGACACCCGCCGCATCATGGGCGGCTTGCTGGCGTCGTCGATGGGGGCCACCGAGAGCCCGTCCTGACCGATGAGGGCGGTGGTGATGCCCTGGAGCAGCTTGGAGTCCTCCTCCGGGTGGGCGAATACCCGGAGGTCGGAATGGGTGTGCATGTCGATGAATCCGGGCGAAACGACCAGGCCCGCCGCGTCGATCACCCGCGCTGCCTCATCACGGATCGCGTGGCGAACCGAGACGATCCGCTCCCCCCGGATCCCGATCTCGCCTCTGAACCACGGGCTCCCCGAGCCGTC
>JAPLLC010000016.1 GCA_026387775.1 Candidatus Methylomirabilota bacterium
CCCTTGATGGGGGCATCCTTACGGACCACGGCTCGTTTGTCGGCCCCCACCAGCTTGAGTTGGTCCGGGTGGGCCAGGAGGATGCCGGCCAGCATTTCATCGACGAAGGCGAAGGGGTCATTGAGGATCTTCTTCATGGGGAGCTCCTTGGGTGAGAGTCCAGTCGCGGGGTCCCTGGGTTCGACGATGAGGACGCCTTCCACTCCATATTCTTCTGCAAACCCGCCCATCCGTCAAGTGCGGCGTGCGCCGCGATCAGACCGACGATTACCCACCATTTCGTGTTTGGCGACACCATCACGAGAATGCAACATGTTCATCCAAGTACGCATCTATTGAACCGATGCCCGCATCGGCTTCATCTTGCGAAATGAACGCAGACGAAAAGCCATTCCGCGCGAGTTGTACAATATCGCTGACCGAAAGTCCTAATGCCTGCCGGCAAGCGATGAGGTTCTCGCTGACATAGCCGCCGAAATAGGGCGGATCGTCGGAATTGATCGTGACGCGCAGCCCGGCATCCAGAAGCGTCTTGAGTGGATGCGTCTCAAGCGACTGCACCACCTTCAGCTTCAGGTTTGACAGCGGGCACACCGTCAGCGGGATTGCCATTGCGGCCAGGTCCTCGACCAGCGCGGGATCATCACGACAGGTAATTCCATGATCTATGCGATCAACCTGCAACAGCTCGATGGCTTCGCGCACATAGGCCGCCGGTCCTTCTTCGCCGGCATGGACTGTGGTGTGGAAGCCCTTCTTTCGTGCGGCGTGGAAGAACCTTTCGAACTTGGATGGGGGATTTCCGGCCTCTGCTCCGCCCAGTCCAACGCCAAGGATGCGATTGGACCAGGGAAGGATGGAATCAAGCAACGCGAGCGCGTCGGCTTCGCTGCGATGGCGGTGGGCGCTGATCAGGAGGCCGATGCTGATCCCATGCTTCCGCGTTGCATCGTCCATTGCCGTTAGCACGCCGCTGATCAGTGTCGATATGGACACGCCGCGTTCGGTGAAACTCTGGGGTCCGATGAAGAGTTCGGCTCGTATGACGCCATCGACAACCGCTCGCTCCAGATACGCGAGCGTCACATCATAGAAATCGCGCTCGTGAACCAGGACCCGGCAGCCCGCAAAGTACAGATCGAGAAACGACTGAAGATCTTCGAAATGATAGGCCGACCGGAGCGCTGCGGTCGAGCTCCAAGGCAGGGAAATGCCGTTGCGGTCGGCAAGGGTAAGCATCAGTTCGGGTTCGATGCTTCCCTCAAGATGGATGTGCAAGTCGGTCTTGGGCAGGCCGCGAATAAAGTGCTCGATTCCGGCATCATCACCTGTGGTCTCGATCCCCACCGTCGTCGGCATTCTGGGTTCCCCTTTTGGGTGTCGTCGCTTGCCTCAGAAGCGTGCAGTTGAATGTGAGTGTCGAGTCGCTACCGAGACCACGCCCTGCGCGAGCGAGGCGGACGAGACGGGGGGCCGGCGACGAGCGTCACGATCAGGGAGCAGCGGTCGGGGGGAGCATAGTCCCGACCAGGCGGCCGGGTCAAGGGTTCTCGCTCACCCCAATGCGTAGGAATCCGGACACTCTGCCGCTGAGAGTGTAATGGGGGACAAAACATCCTATGTCTCCTGACGATCTGCGGGGTGACGGGGCGGGTGGCGAAGTCGTCGGGCGGGCCGTCGTGGAAGATCAGCATCCCCTCGGCCCCCGCACCATCACGAGGGAGAGAGGGTCCGGAGCGGTGCGGTGCGGCGCATTCGAGCACCAGGAGCCGAAAGATGCTACGTATTACAATGACAATGACTGCCGGGTCCTGGAGTCGTCATCTGCGCATAACTTCATGAGCGTCCCCTGTTACCCCTGTTGGCTTTATTGTCGAATCGTCACCTGAGGAGAGGCTTCTTCTCGCTCTTCGTCTCCACTTCGACTTGCTCCGGGTAGACGCGCTCGGGAGGACGGCGCTCCGAGACCAGCTCCATCACCTCGTAAACCGTGAGCAGATCGTCCTCGGTGCTCAGATAGGCGAACTTGCCATCGCCGTGCACCCCGTGCCCGCGACCGCTCTGGATCACCTGGTAGCCCGACCGCTGCGCCTCCTCCACGACCCGGTCCATGTCCTGCACAACGAAGCCTAGATGCTGAATGCCGCCCTCCCCGTGTTTCTCCAGGAAATCGGAATAGATGTTCTCGCCGGAGAGCGGCTGGATGAGCTCGAGGCTGAAACCGCCAACGCCGGCGAGCGCGATCCGGAAGCGCCAGTTGCCCGGTTTGCCCCGATAGGTGAGGTCCTTTACCAGGGGCGCGCCGTACGTGTAGACGCGCCAAGGACCGATCCCGACCCGCCAGTAGGTCTCCATGGCCCTGTCGATGTCCCTCACGACGAAGCCGACCTGGTCGACCGATGTGACCTGGAAAGGCAACCTGGACAGCATGTTCTGTACCCTCCTGAAGCGTAAGCCGATTCTCTGCGGCTACTTGTAAATCAGCGACGGGAACCACGTGATCAGCGGCGGAAAATAGCAGGCGATCATCAGCACCGCGATCGCCACGACCACCAGGGGCATCACCGCCCGGCCCACCTGGCCCAGCGGCAGTCCGGAAATCCCGCAGCTCACGAACAGGCAGATGCCCACCGGCGGCGTCAGCATGCCGATGGCGAGATTGACCACCATGAGCACGCCGAACTGGATGGGGTCGACACCCATCTGGGGGGTGATGGCCGCCAGGACCGGCACGAGCAGGATCAGCGCGGCCGTGGTCTCCAGGATGCAGCCCAGGATCAGGAGCCCCACCATGACCAGCAGCAACAGGCCCCAGGGGGGCAGCGCCAAGGATGCGATGGCTTTCTGGACGAGCATCGGGGTCTGCTGCATGGCCACCAGCCAGGTGAACACCTTGGCCATGGCGATGATGAAGAGGATCGTGGCCGCCACGACCTGGGAGCGGATGATCAGGGCCGGCATCTCCGTCCACGTGAGCTTGCGATTGATGGCCATGGCGACGAAGAGCGCATAGAAGACCGCCAGGGCGGCCGCTTCGGTCACCGTGACGATGCCGGAGAGAATTCCGCCCAACACGATCACGGGCGCGCCCAGCGACCACACCGCTTCCTTGAACGCCCCCCAGACCCCGGACAGGGAAAACGGTCTGCGACCGCCCCACTGGTGGCGCCACGCCATCCAGACGGCCACCGCCATGAAACTGACACCGAAGAGCACCCCCACCAGCATCCCGCCGGCGAACAGCTTCGCGATGGACACATTGGTCAGGAAGCCGAAGATCACCATCGGGATGGACGGCGGAATGATCACGCCGATGGATCCGCCGGCGGCCACCAGCGCCGCCGAGAAGGCCGGCGGGTACCCCTGCCGGATCATGGCCGGGATGGCGATGGCGCCGAGGGCGGCCGTGTCGGCCGCGGCCGACCCGGAGATCCCGGCGAAGAACATGGAGGCCACCACGACGGCGCAGGCGAGCCCGCCCGGCACCCATCCCACCAGGCTCTCCGAGAAGTCGATGAGCTGGCGCGAGATCCCCCCGACCTCCATGATCGAGCCGGCCAGCATGAAGAGGGGAACCGCCAGGAGGTCGAAGGAGTCCACGCCGGCGAAGAGCAGCTGGATGGTCGTCTGGCCCAGCGCCGACACCGAGATGCTGGCCGGGAAGACCCCGGGCATCAGGATGAACCCGATAGCGGGCAGGCCGATGGACAGGGCGATGGGCAGCCCCAAGGCAATCAGCAGGAAGAGACATCCGAAGAGCAGGGTGACGATCATGACGCTTTCCGGTCAACCGTTCGCGCAATATCCGCCAGCACGTGGACCATGAAGATGACGGACGCGAGCGGAATCACGGAAAAAGGGATCGCCATCGGGATTTGCAGGGAGGCGGAAGTCTGCTCCGCGGCCTTGACCGTGTAGGCGGCCCCGAACCAGGCGATGAGGCCAAAACAGGCCAGCGTCAACACTTGCAGCCCGACCACGATGATCCGCTGGACGGCCGGCCCCAGGAGGTGGCCGAATCCCTGCAAGCCGATGAAGCTCGCGCGCTTGTAGGCGACCGTTCCCCCCAGGAACGTGATGGCCACGAGCAGATGCCGGCTCACTTCCTCGGACCAACCCAGCGAGGCTCCCGCATATCGGGAAACCACCTGAGCGAACAGAATGATGCAGATGGCCGTCCCGATGACAAACAGCGCTTTTTCCGCAACCACGTTGATCGCCTGGCTTGCCCGCTGCAGCGCCGACATCGAGACCCTCCCAAGGGCTGGAAATGGACTGGCCGCGGTGGATGGGGGTGCCATCCCGTGAACGCCCGTGCGGAGGAGGCGCACGACACCTCCTCCGTCCCGTGGACCCCTCGGTCTACTTCACGGCCTGCTGCATCTGCTCGACCAGTTTCTTGGTGTCGCCGGAGGCGGAGTCGATCACGGGGGCCGTCGCCTTGCGGAAGGCCGCCAGGTCTGGCTTCTCCTCGACCTGCATGCCGGCCGCCTTGAGCTCGGCCAACTGCTTCGCCTCGTTCTCGCGGATGAAGTGGCGCCCTTGGAGGGCGGCCGACCGCGCGCACTCACTGACCGCCTTGCGTTCCGGTGCGGGCAGGCCGTCGATGAGGGCCTTGTTGGCCACGAAGACCAGCGCCGAATACACATGCCGTGTGAGGGTCAGATATTTCTGCCCCGCCTCGGGCAGTTTGGCGGCATGGATCACCGCGATCGGATTCTCCTGACCGTCGATGACGCCCTGCTGGAGCTGGGTGAAGATGGGCCAGGCCATCGGCGTCGGATTGGCGCCGAGGGCCCGCCAGATCGCCAGATGGGTGGGGGCCTCCATGGTGCGGATTTTCAGACCCTTGAGGTCCTCGGGCGTCTTCACGGGGCGCTTGGAGTTGGTGACGTTGCGGAACCCATTGTCCAGAAAGGCCAGCGCCACGAAGCCGGATTTCTCGAATTTCTTTGCGAGCTCCTGGCCGATGGACCCGTCCAGCACCTTGTCGGCCGCCTCGTAGGAGGGAAACACGAACGGCATCTCCAGGGCCTTGATCTCTGGCACGAAGGCCTCGATGGGGCCGGTGGTGGAGACCGCCATCTGGGTGGTACCCAGCTGGATCTGCTGCAAGACCTGGGTCTCGCTGCCCAGCACGGCCGAATGATGGACCACCACACTCAGCTTGCCGGGGGCTTCCTTCTCGACGCACCCCTTGAACCACACGGCCGATTTCGTGTGGACGAAGTCCTGGTTGACGACCACGGCAACATTGATCTGGGTTTGGGCCGACACCCCGCCGGCGAGGCAGATCAGGCACAGCACGATCGCGGCTGCCAACACTCGTGAACGCATCGGATCTCCTCCCGCTTGATGTGGGTTGAATGAGATTAGGCGCGCAAACCGATTGCGGTCAGCATTGAGCCCCTCAGCGCCGCAAGATCGATCCCCCTCCACCTTCAATTCACAAGAGGAGATGGTTGGAATTGGGGAACTGATGCTGATGGGCGTTCGCTTTGGAGGATCGCCACGCGCCCACTCGGGTCGCGTCAGCCGACCCGATCGCGAGTCGTCAGGGCTGCCGGCTCACTCCATCGAGCGGGAGTGAGTATCTGGCGGACCGGCGGAGGCTGTCAAGGAGAAAGACGGAGCGAACCATACGCGGCCTGTCGCCACCGCCGACATCGGGCTCGGCGATACTCAGTGGCTGCTCGATGCGTCCTTCCCGACACCCGCCACCTTCACAGCTTCGAAATGAGGGTAACATCCCATGTCTCCTGACGGTCTGCGGGGTAGCGGGGGGGCGAAGTCGGCGGGTGGGCCGCCGCGGAAGATCATCACGTGCGCACGCCCAACACCTCGCATCCGGCGGCGTTCTTCTTCAAGGCGTAGAGCCGACCAGTGACCTGCAGGGTCCTCGCTCCTTCTCTGGTCACGCCGTCCTGATGGGCTCGCGGGCGTCCGTGCCCCTCCGTTGTCATGAACTGGCCTGCATGCCTTGCCAAATCCCCGGTCCTGGGTGAGAATGGACGAGGGCTCCTGCCGGGGGCCGTTTCTTACGACCGATCGCCGGCGGTTGCATGGCGAGGATCCGGCGGTCACGCGATCGATCAGAAGGAGGAAGAGGAGGCATGACGACGCCTGCCGTGATCCCCGAGATCAGCGTTCCCCCCTCCCCGTATCAGGTACCCCAAGCCTTCAGTCTGGTGATCTTCGGCGCCTCGGGAGACCTGACGCGGCGCAAGCTGTTTCCCGCGCTTTACGCCTTGGCGCACGACAACTTGCTGCCGGAGCGGTTCGCGGTG
Organism: Candidatus Methylomirabilota bacterium; assembly: GCA_026387775.1. Classification (GTDB taxonomy): domain Bacteria; phylum Methylomirabilota; class Methylomirabilia; order Methylomirabilales; family 2-02-FULL-66-22; genus 2-02-FULL-66-22. The sequence goes on from JAPLLC010000016.1 coordinate 6,288, forward strand.
ATCGGCTTCGCGCGGAGGGAGAAGAGCCACGAAGCCTTCCGGGAAGAGATACGCGTGGCGGTCGACGAGTTCTCGCGCTTCCGCCCCGTGCAGCCGGAGGTCTGGGAGCGGCTGGCGCGCGGCATCTATTATGTGTCGGCCGCCTTCGAGGACCCGGCGGGGTACGCGGCGCTTGGCAAACAACTCGCCGAGGTCGAGGCCCGGTACGGGACGTGCGGAAACCGCATGTACTATCTGGCCACGCCGCCGACCAGCTACACGACTGTGGTCGGACAGCTCGGGGCGGCCGGACTCGTCAGCGCGCCGTGGCCGGAGCTGTCCGGCACCGACTGGCCGTGCTGGAGCCGCGTGATCATCGAGAAGCCTTTCGGCCACGACCTGGCCACGGCGGTCGCGCTGAACGCGGAGATCCACAAGACCTTCCACGAGACGCAGGTCTATCGGATCGACCACTACCTGGGGAAGGAGACGGTTCAGAACATCCTCACCTTCCGCTTCGGCAACAGCATCTTCGAGCCCCTCTGGAACCGCCGGTACGTGGATCACGTGCAGCTCCTGGTCGCCGAGCACATCGGAGTCGAAGGCCGCGGCGGATATTACGACGCCGCGGGCGCCTTGCGAGACATGGTCCAGAACCACATGCTGCAGCTTCTGTCCCTGGTCGCCATGGAGCCGCCCGCCACATTCGACGCCGAAGCCGTCCGCGACGAGAAGGTGAAGGTTCTCCGGGCCATCCGCCCGCCCGCCGCCGCTCGCGTCGGGGAGGTGACGGTGCGGGGACAGTACGTGCGGGGCGCGCTCAGGGGGGCGCGCGTTCCCGCCTATGCGGACGAGCCGCGCGTGGCCGAGGACACCACCACCGAGACCTTTGCCGCCATCCGGCTGGAGGTGGACAACTGGCGCTGGGCGGGCGTGCCCTTCTACCTCCGGACCGGGAAGGCGCTCCCGAAACAGGTGACCGAGGTGACGATCCAGTACCGGCGCCCCCCGTTGCGGCTGTTCGAGCACGCACCGCACCCGGGGCATCGGCTGGGGGACGAGGTCGAGCCCAACCGGCTCACGCTGCGCATCCAGCCCGACGAGGGCATCTCGCTCCGCGTGGGGCTGAAGCCCCCCGGACCGCGTATCAGCCTGGTGCCCGCGCACCTGGGCTTCGTGTACCGCGATACGTTCGGGGTGGACCCGGCCGAGGCGTACGAGCGGCTGCTCCTCGACTGCATGCTCGGCGACTCGACGCTGTTCATCCGGCGGGACGAGGTGGAGACGGCGTGGGGTCTTGTCAACCCCATCCTTCAGGCCTGGCAGGAGGCCGGGCGGGAGGGGCTGGCCTACTATCCGGCAGGCAGCTGGGGGCCGACGGAGGCCGATCGGTTCATCCAGGGCGACGGGCGGGCCTGGGTGAACCCATAGAACACAGGACAATGACCAATGGAGGAAATGACCAATGACCAGATAACCAATTGGTCATTGGGATTCGGTCATTGGTCATTGATTGGAGGTGTCTCATGAGCGAGACGAACGGCCGACCCATCGTCCTGGTGGCCATGGGCGGACACGCCTTCATCCAGCGGGGTGAGAAGGGGGACATCCGCGACCACGAGAAGAACGCCGTGGGGATCTGCGCCTCGCTCATGACGCTGATCGAACGCGACTACAACCTGGTGGTCACCCACGGCAACGGGCCCCAGGTGGGCAACCTCCTCTTGCAGAACGAGCTGACGCAGGACAATGTCCCCTCCATGCCGCTGGACGTGCTGGTGGCCAACACCGAGGGTTTCCTGGGCTACGTCCTGCAGCAGGCCCTGCTCAATCATCTCCGGGGTCGCCAGATCAAGCGTTACGTGGTCACGATGATCACGCAGGTCCTCGTCGAGCGAGACGACCCAGCCTTCCAGAATCCCTCCAAACCGATCGGGCCATTCCTCACCCAAGAGCAGGCCGAGGAGCGTCGCGACCGCCTGGGCTGGAAGATCCTCGATGACGCCGGCCGCGGCTGGCGCCGCCTGGTGGCCTCGCCGCGGCCCGTGCGCGTGGTGCAGCGGCTGATGATCCGCGACTCGGCCCGTGCCGGGCACATCGTGGTCGCCTGCGGCGGCGGCGGAATCCCTATCGTGCGCCGGCAGGCGGATAACGACTACGAGGGGGTCGAGGCGGTCATCGACAAGGACCTCACCTCGTCGGTCCTGGCGGCGGAGATCGGGGCGGAGCTCCTGATCATCCTGACCGACGTGCCCCAGGTGTACGTCCATTACGGCAAGCCGGAGCAGAAGGCGCTGGGAGCCGTGACGCTGGAGGAGATCGAGAGGCTGCAGGCGGAGGGGCACTTCGCCAAGGGCAGCATGGGGCCCAAGGTCGAGGCGATCGTGAACTTCCTGAAGGCGGGCGGCAAGCGGGGCCTGATCACCAGCCCCGCGCGCCTCGCCGACGCGATGGACGGCCGCGCCGGCACCCACTTCATCGGCAAGATCTGACTCCCGACGCCGCGCCGGTGCCGGCCGGTGCGGCGCGGCGGGTCAGGAGACGATCTTATCCTTGGATTGCTTGCCGGTGAGGCTCTCGATCGAGATCTTCCAGACCCGGATGGCCTCGAGATTCTCCCCGCCCATCGCCCATTCCCGTCCCGAGTAGTGCTTCATGATCCGGGCGAGTCCGGCGACGCGCTCGTCGGCATCCGTCAGCTCCCGGACCGTGCCGTATCCGATCACGCTCTGGAAGGAGAAGGTCCACTTGCAGGGGCTGCTGTCATGGGGGACCAGCAGGACGTCGTGCTCGAATTCGAAGCAGACCGTCGGATTCGCGGTCAAAAACTCGATCTTCCTGCCCTCCAGCGCCGTGTGGAAATAGATCGCCTGGCCATCGTACCCGAAGGAGACGGGGAGCAGATACGGCGTGTCCCCCTTGGCCAATCCCAATCTGCAGACCTGGCACTGTTCGATGATCTGTGAAATGAGTCTCCCGTCCGTGATCTCCTTGTCCGCGCGTCTCATTTTGTTCTCCATTCCTTCCTTTCAGCCCTTCACCGCGCCCCGCGCCAAGCCTTCCACATAGTAGCGCTGCAGGAAGAGGTAGAGGAGGATGGTCGGGAGGCTTCCAATCAGCGAGGCGGCCGTGAGCATGGGCCACTTGACGATGAACTCGCCGACGCTGAACGCCACGCCCAAGGTCACGGTCCGCTTCTCGTCGATGGAAATGAGACAGAGGGCCCAGAGCAGGTCCTGCCAGGCGAGGAGAAAGGCGAAGAGCAGCGTGGAGACGGTCCCGGGCACGGCGATCGGGCAGATGATTCGCAGGAAGATCTGCAAGCGCGAGGCGCCATCCACCAAGCCGGCCTCGTCCAACTCCTTCGGGATGGAGTCGAAGTAGCCCTTGGACATCCAGGCGGCGAAGGGCAGGCAGATGGTCACGTAGGCGATGACGAGGCCGGTGAGGGTGTTGTACAGCTCGATCGCGGCCAGGATCTGAAAGTAGGGGCCGATCACCAGGACGCCGGAGATCATCTGGGTGGCGAGGAAGAAGGCGAGCAGGCTGGTGCGGCCGCGGAAGCGGAAACGGGAGAAGCCGTAGCCGGCGAGGGCGCCCACGACAGTGGAGAGAACGGCGGTGACGCCCGAGACCACGATGCTGTTCCAGAAATAGAGCCCGAAGGGTTTCAGGGTCCACATCTCGACGTAGGCCCCGAGGGTCGGCTGCTGGGGGATCCAGCGTATGGGCAGACTCAGGGCCTCCGACTCGCTCTTCAGGGAGGTGGAGAGCATCCACGCGACGGGAAAGAGGGCGAAGATAGCGGACAGGATGAGGAGGCCGTAGGACATCACGGCGTCCAGACGTCGCTCGTGCCGGTTCGAGGTCGAGGACGCAGGGCTCATTGCCGCTCCCTCCCCACCAGCAGGATGTACGGCAGGCTCAGGATGAACAGGACCGCACTCATCAGAATGGCCATGGCGGACGCGTATTCGAAGGTGAAGAACTGGAAGTAGGTCTTGTACACCAAGGTAGAAAGCACCTCGGTCAACGTGCCCGGGCCGCCGCCGGTCATGGTCACGACCAGCGCGAAACGACGGAACTCCCAGACCATGTCCAGGGCCAGGGCTATCAGAATGATGGTGCTGAGGCCGGGGAGCGTCACGTGAAAGAACCGCTTCAGCTTCCCCGCCCCGTCCACTGCCGCCGCCTCGTATAACTCGCGAGGAATGGCCATGAGTCCCGCGAGTAGCATGACCATCACCAGAGGATACCCACGCCAGACGTTGGCGAAGATCACGGCCGGGAACGCCAGGGTGGGGCTGGAGAGCCACTGGAACTCGGCGGGGAAGCTGGGGATGAACATCCGGATCAGGGGATTCAGGCTGCCGTTGATCGGATTCAGCACCCAGCGGAAGATGATACCGGCGACCACGTCGGGAATGGTCCAGGGGATGAGGGCGACCAGCCGAAAGAATGTCTGGCCTGGCAGGGCCTGATTCAATGCCAGGGCCAAGGCCAGGCCCAGGACGAAGTGGCCGACCATGCTCCAGGCCACGAAGGCGAAGGTGTTCTTGAACGTCTGCCACAGCACCGGGTCGACGAAGGCCTTCTGGTAATGGAGGAAGGTGAGATTCCACCCGCTGCCACCCTCCGGGGTGAGAGAGAGCTTCAGCGTGATGAAGGCTGGGAAGACCAGCACCGCCACGAGCATCAGCGTGGCGGGAAGGACGAAGAAGTACCCGAGGTGACGATCATGCCAGGTCCGGCCTGAGCCCATCACGAACCCCCGCAAGCGGACAACGAGCCAGGGGGCGAATTATTCCCCCTGGCTCGTTGACCTTCAGCGCCTGCTCGGTGGTCTTCGTGCCCGTGAAGGCCTCCTGAACACCGGTGATCATCGCGTCGCCGATCTTGGGCCACTCAGGGATAAGCGGCTCGATCTTTCCATACGGCCCCTGCGCGGCGAACACCTTGGCGAACTTGTTGTTCGCGATCTCGGGCGCGCTCTTGACATCCAGGCGCGCGGACATGACGCCGTAGATCTTGAAGTTCCGCAATTGGACATCCTTACTCACCCACGACTTGTAGACCTTCCAGGCCTCCTCGGGATTCTTGGTGAAGGCGCTGATGACGCGCATGCCATACTCGACCGAGCTCACTCGCTTCTTGCCGGACGGGATCGGCGCCGCCGCCATCACCTCGTCGACCTTGAAGTTCGGGTTAATCGCCTTGTAGATCAGGGGGGCCTGGATGACCCCGATCTCCATGGAAACCTTCTCGTGGGCGACTTGCGTCCGGACCTCTTGCGCCCCCTGTTCGATCACGCCCGGCGGCACCACCTTGTGTTTGCTGTACAGCTCGACGTAGGCCCGGAAGCCTTCCAGCGCCTCGGGCGAATCCAGGGCGGAGCGCTTATTGTCCGGGGTGAGGAATTCCCCGCCGGCGCCCCAGATGAACGGGTTGAGACGCATGAAGAGGCCTTCCTGGCGAGACCCGATGAGCCCGATGCCGTACCGCCCATTCCGGGTCAGCTTCTTGGCGGCGTCCAGAAGCTCCGCGGGATTCGTCGGCGGCTTGTTGGGATCGAGACCGGCTTCCTTGAAGTGCTGTGTGTTGTAGAGCAACGCCAGGGGGTTCACATAGTCGTTCAGGCAGTAGATCTTCCCCTTGTACTTACAGGTCTCCAGTGCTTTCTGATCCCACTGGGCCAGGAACTTCTCCCCGCCTTCCTTCTCGATGAAGGGGGTGAGGTCCATGATGTAGCCCCGATCCGCGAAGAGCGGAATGGCCCGGTGCTGGAAGTGCGCGATGTCGGCGGCCGCCTTGGCCTGCGAGGCGGCGATGTAGACGGTCTCCTTGTCGCCGTAGCGACTTTCGTCTCGGACGACCTCGATGCCGGGATTGTTCTTGTTGAACTCGTTCATGAATTCTTCGAGGGCAAAGAATACCGGCTTTTCGTTCCAGTGCCATGTCTGGAACCGGATCTTGACCTTCTCGCCCGCCGTCGCCGGGCCGGCCAGGAAGACGACGGCAAGCCCGATGACCAGTGCCCCCATGACCCATCTACGACTGTTCCGTACCATCGCTTTCCTCCTGTTCAGGTTTCCCGTGACGCACCGCCGCGCCGTTTCTCCGGAAATGCTACAATTCAGATACCCGAGACCCGGCGCTCTGTCAAGCTTTTCCGGCTACCCGCGCGATCACGGCCGGATCGCGACGCGCAGACCAGCGAGGGCTGCCCCCGCCACTCCCGCCAGCCCGCCGGTGCCTCGGATGGATCGCCCACGTGCGCGACCCGATGGCCGGCGAAGAAGATGCTTGACAATCGGAGAAGGGAGGAATAGATATTCTCCGTCCTGTGAACTGAGTTTCATATGTGAAACTCTGCACAGCGCCGGGATGCCGCATCCCGTTTGGTGGGGTCGGAGGAGCCCGCCGAATGAGCAGCGTCACCAATGTCTTCCGGATTCTCGAGACCGTGGTTTCCCACCAAGGGCGGGGCCTCGCCTACTCCGAGGTGGTTGCCAGGACCCAGCTTCCCAAGGCCACCGCTCACCGTGTCTTGAAATCCCTTGTCCAGACGGGATACCTCCGGTTTGACGCCGGGGCCGGTCGGTACTTCGGCGACCTCAAGCTGGCCTTTCTCGGTTCGGCGGTCACGTCCAATTTCAATCTCAAGGGCTACGTTCGCCCGTATCTTCTCAAGCTGCAGACGGAAACGACGCATACCTGCAATCTCGGGGTGCTGAGCGGGGACGTCGGGGTCTACCTGGACAAGATCGAGTCCTCCGAGGCCTTCGGGATCAAGCTGTACTCAGAAATCGGCAAGCCTTTCCCGCTGCATTCCACGGGCATGGGGAAGATCCTGCTCGCCGGGATGGAGCCAGCGAAACTGCGAAGAATCCTGACGGGAGATCTCGAGGCCTATACACCCCACACCATCACGAAACCTGAGGCTCTCAAAAAGGAACTCGCCAAGGTGCGGCGGTGTGGGTATGCTCTGGACCGGGAGGAAATCACGCGGGGCATCGTGTGCGTGGCGGCGCCGATCCGGAACGGGGGAGGAGATACGGTTGCCGCCATCAGCATCGCCTTCCCCGCCTACATCAACGAGGAGAGAGGAATCAAGGCTGAGATTGCGGCCGTGACGCGGTGCGCGTCGGAGGTGACACGGCTCCTTGCGGGAACCCCCGGCGGGGACGGCGCGTCGCACCGAGACGTCGGCCGCCGCGCCCCAGCGCCCAAGAAACGGGGGTAGTGTAAGGCGAATGGCCGGCTGTCTTGCGGTACGGGGCGGGTTGCGGGATGGAGGCGGATCATTTATCATCCAGAGGAGGCGAACATGGCAGAGAAGAAGCCGAAGTACTACTACCGCATTGCGGACGTTCCCCTGGTCCCGCTGACGGACAAGGTGGGGACTCGGTTCATCGCCGGGCAGAACATCCTTTGTAGCTTCATCGAGCAGCCGCCGGGGGCCACCTTCCCCATCCACAGCCACCCGGCGGAGCAGATCCTCGTCATCCTGGAAGGGTCCGAGGAGCACGTCTGCGGAGACGAGAAGTTCACGATGAAGGCGGGCGACGTGTGCGTGCATCCGCCGAACGTCCCCCACGGCGGGGGCACGCCGACGGGCTTCAAGGGGATCGACATCTTCGCCCCGCCGCGCGAGGACTACCTGGCGCTGATGAAGAAGCACGGACTGGCCGAATAGAGGCATGCCGTTGGCGGCGCCGCGGGGAATCTCCCCGCGTAGCGGAGTTTCCCGCGGCGCGAAGTCTCCGGCCACTGAGAGCAGAGAAGGTGTGGCAGATCGGTCGTGCGGTGCTCTGAGGGTTCGCTGTCGGCCCGGACAACGGGCAGGGAGGCTGAAGTCATGATGCGTGCATGGAAGATCCTCGGTGCGGTCCTGGTGGCCCTGGTTCTTTGTATGGTCTTCGGCGGTGGGTGGGCCGAGGCCCAGGTCCTGACCATGAAGTTCGCCCACTTTGCCGACGACAAACACCCCGGCCATCTGGCCGCCCTGCAGTTCGCCGCCGCGGTTCAGGAGCGGACGAAGGGTCAGATCAAGATCGACATCTTTCCCAACAACATGCTGGGATCGCCCCCCGAGCAGGCCGAGCAGGTGAAGATGGGCACCACCGACATGGGGCTGCCCACCCAGGGCCAGTTCGACAAGTGGATCAAGGCCATGGGCGTGGTGATGCTCCCCTTCGCCTACGATGATTACGACCACGTCCACCGGGTGCTGGACGGGCCGGCCTTCCAGTGGTTCAGCCAGATGGCCGAGAAGGAGGGCTTCATCCTCCTCTCCAACTGGGAGTACGGCTTCCGGAATCTCACCAACAACAAGCGGCCCATCAACACCCCGGAAGACGTGAAGGGGCTGAAGGTCCGGGTCCCGCCCGAGATGCAGATCGGGGCGGCCTTCGAGGCCTTGAGCGCCCAGACTACCGTCATCGCCTTCCCCGAGCTGTACATGGCGCTGGCTCAGGGTGTGGCGGATGGTGAAGACAATCCTGTCTCGGTCATCTACTTCATGAAGTTCTACGAGGTCCAGAAGCACCTGGCGCTCACCCGCCACATCTACAACAACATGATCCACACCATCAGCGCCAAGACGTGGGCCAAGCTCACGCCGGAGCAGAAGACCATCTTCCAGGAGGAGAGCAAGAAGGCCGGCGCCTTCATGCGGAACCAAATCATGTCGCAGGAAGAGGATCTGGTCACCAAGATGCAGCAGGCGGGGATGCAGGTGACCCGACCCAACCTCGCCCTGTTCCGAGCAGCCATGAAGCCGGCCTACGACAAGATCTTCAAGTATGTCGGCGAGGAGAATGGAAAGAAGTATTCGGAATTCATCGAAGCGGCTCGGAAGAAGTAAACGAATAGGGCCGAGCTGACCGTCCTTTCACGAGAGGCTCCAGACGCACCCGATTCAGGCGGCTCGTCTGGAGCCTCTCGTGACTCAGGGCCACTTCCCGCCAGGGTGGGTACAGGAGAGGCGAGTTCATGCTTACCGCCGCGATCTTCGGACTGCTGGTCCTCCTGATGTTCTTGGGGGTACCCATCGCCGTCAGCATGGGCCTGACGGCAGTTCTGAGCTTTCTGGCGCTGGGATCCCCCGATCTGCTGATGATGGTTCCGCAACGGATGTACTCCGGGACCACCAGCTTCACCCTTCTCGCCATTCCCTTTTTCATCCTGGCAGGCAACCTGATGAACACGGGCGGGATCACCACCCGCCTGGTCCACTTCGCCCAGTGTCTGGTCGGACACATCCGCGGGGGACTCGGCCACGTGACCGTGGTCACCAACATGATCATGGCGGGGATGTCCGGGGCGGCCGTGGCGGACGCGGTCGGCACGGGCAACATCTTGATCCCGGCCATGGAGAAGGCCGGCTATCCCCGGGTCTTCTCGGCGGCCCTGGTGGGAGCCGCCTCCACCATCGGACCCATCATTCCGCCCAGCATCCCGTTCGTGATCTTCGGCAGCATGACCGGCACCTCCGTCGGCCGACTCTTTCTCGGGGGATTCCTGCCCGGTATCCTGATGGGGCTCCTCCTGATGATCACGGTGGGGATCATCTCCAAGCGGCGCGGTTATCCTCGGGAGCAGCGGGCCACGCTGGGGGAACTGCTCCGGGCCACCGTCCAAGCCGCCCCGGCCTGGGGCTCCCCGCTGATCATCATCGGGGGAATTCTCGCAGGAGTCTTCACGCCCACCGAAGCCGCCGCTGTCGCCAGCGTCTACGCCCTGCTTGTCGGGATGTTCGTCTACCGCGAGATTCGTGTGGCGGACCTTCCGCGGATCCTGTGGGAGACCGTCCGGAACTCGGTGCAAGTGATGTTCATCATCGCATCCGCGAGCATCTTCGGCTGGCTGCTGATCCAGCAGCGCATCCCCACGGCAATCGTGGAAGGGTTGATGGCGCTGACGGACGAGCGCTGGCTCTTGCTCCTCATCGTCAATGTCATCCTGTTGATCCTGGGCTGTTTCATGGAGGGGATCGCCATCATGCTTCTGACGATCCCGGTCTTCGTGCCCTTGCTCGTCCGGGTGGGAGTGGATCCGGTCCACTTCGGGGTCGTGATGGCGCTGAATTCGATGATCGGCCTTCTCACGCCTCCCGTTGGGATGTGTCTGTACGCGGTCTCGAGCATCAGCAAGGTTCCGATCTGGCCGCTGGCGAAAGAATTGTGGCCCTACATCGTCGCCCTGACGGTGTGCCTCTTCCTCATCACGTACATTCCCGGGCTCGTTGTCTGGATTCCGAACCTGGTCATGGGGGTGACGAGATGAGCCGGGTGAATGCCGTTCCTTCCGAAGGTTGTGGGATTCGGGTCGATCGGGCCCTGGAGCAAGTCCTCCGCTGGATGAGCATCATCTGCATGTTCGTCCTGGTCGTGCTGGTCTGTGGACTGGTCCTTGTCCGCTTCTTCCCGGTGATGTCCATGGGATGGGCGGACGAGATCGTGGAGCTCGCGTTTGCCTGGATGGTGTTCGTGGGTACGGCTGCCGTCTGGCGCAGCAATGAGCACATCACCATAGATTTCATCCCCCAGGCCCTGGTCGGCACGCGGGCGGGCCGGGCGCTGGAGGTGATCATCGGCGTGTTGGTTCTGGGTTTCCTGGCGGTCTTCACGTGGCAGGGCTGGTTCCTGACGATTCAGTCGGGAAGCAACACGTCGCCCATGCTGACGCTGCCCAAGCCACTGTGGTACGCCGTGATTCCGGTGTCCGGCTTGTTGATGATCGTCTACACCGTCTCCCGTATTTTGAAGGCCATCCGGTCGGCGCCTCGGGATCCGCAGGGAGGATAGACCCGGGGATCCGACTTTCGGCAGGCAGGCGATCGGGCTTCGCGGGTGGTTCTCACTTTCAGACAACTCCAAGAACCTGCTAATCCGAATCAGCAACTCTGTGCCAGAGTAGTTGTCGTTTGCGTCCGGCATCGGGCTATGATACGAGAGGAGGTGGGGGTCGAACGGATCGTCCGCAATCAGAAGTTAATCGGGTGCGCCGAGCCTTCGGCGCGCCGAAAGGAGGCCGTCATGTTGCGAAGGTTCGGTCTTGCACTGGCTGCGATTTTTGCTCTGGCCTTGATTCTCCCCTCTCTGGCGCCGGCGGCGGCCTTCCCGGAGCGCGACATCACCATGGTCGTCCCGTGGGCGGCGGGCGGCGGGACCGACACATTGGCCCGTACGCTGGTCAAGAACGGGAAGAAGTTCTTCGGAGTTAACATCAACGTGCAAAACGTGACCGGCGGGACCGGCGTGATTGGCATGAACCAGGTGGCCCGGGGCAAGGCGGACGGCTACACCGTGGCGCTGATCACATTCAACCTCAGCACCTATCGTCTCCTCGGCCAGTCCGAGCTGTCCTATCGTGACTTCGATCTCATCGCGCTGCTCAATCGGAGCATCGCAGGGCTGACGGTGAAGGCCGACTCTCAGTTCAAAACGTTGAAGGATCTGGTGGAATACGCCAAGGCGAACCCGGGCGTGGTGACGGTCGGTCACTCCGGCCCGGCGGGCGCCTGGCACCTGGCGGGGGTGGCCATCGCCAACAGCTACGGCCTGAAGTTCACCTTCGTACCCTTCGATGGCGCCGCGCCGACCCGCACCGCCCTGGTGGGAGGCCACATCACGGTCTGCTCCAGCGGCATGGACGAGGTGCTCCAGTTCTACCAGACCAAACAGGTTCGCATCCTGGCGGCCAACAGCCCGACGCGCCACCCGGCCTTCCCGGAAGTACCCACCATGGCCGAGGCCGGCTATCCCATCGAGAACCCGATCTTCGACTGGCGCGGCCTGGCGGCTCCCAAGGGCACCCCGCCCGAGGTCCTGAAGATCCTGCGGGAGGGGTTCAAGAAGGCGGCGGAGGATCCGGAGTACATCGCCCTGATGGACAAGCTGGCCCTGCCGCGGACCTACCTGGAGTCTGATAAATTCCAGGAGTTCCTGATCGGCATGGAGAAGAGTCTGGAGCCGACGCTGGATCTGGTCGGCCTGCTCAAGAAGAAGTAGGCCCTGTCCTTCCGATTAGGTCCGGAGGCGCCCCGCGGCTGGCGGCCGCGGGGCGCCCTGTGCCTGGCCGGGAATGGAGTCGGTATGCCGCCCGTATCCATGAAGAAAGTCGACATCGTCTCTGCGCTCTGCGTCATCCCCATCTGCATCTATGTGTTCTATGAATCCGGACAATGGCCGATCCTCCCCGACCTGGGCAACCCCGCCTGGATTCCACGCGGTGTCGCCGCCATCCTGTTCGGGGCCGCCCTGCTCCTGCTGGGCAAGGCGCTCAAGGGCGGCTCGCTCACCCTGCCGGGGCGGCTGGAGGGGGCGGACCGGTCCCGCGTCCTCTGGGTGGCCGTTCTGACTGGGGTCTACCTGTGCGTGATCGAGCGCCTGGGATTCATGACGACGACCGCCCCCTACCTGTTCGGATTCAGCCTGGTTCTGGGGGAGCGGCGATGGGTGCGCCTGATCCTCTTTGCCCTGGTGGTGCCAGTGGCGACGTACCTCCTCTTCGACACGGCCCTCAACGTGCCACTCCCGCGCGGCCTGTTCCGCTAGCGGGGCGGGAGAGTCTGAATCATGGTTGATCTCGGTCTGCTGTTTGACGGTTTCGGAACGGTGCTCTCCGGCTACAACCTCATCGCGCTGGTCCTGGGCTCCTTCTTCGGCATCATCATCGGCGCCATCCCGGGACTCACGGCGACCATGGGGATCGCCATCCTGGTGCCATTCACCTTCGGCATGACCCCCATCACGGGAATCGTCATGCTGCTCGGGATCTACACGGGGGCGATCTACGGCGGCGGCATCGCCTCCATCCTGATCAAGACGCCGGGCACGCCGGCCGCGGCCGCCACCGTGTTCGACGGCTACCCGATGGCGCAGCAGGGGCTGGCCGGGAAAGCCATCGGGATCGCCACGATCTCGTCGGGAATCGGGGGGACATTCACGGCCCTCTGCCTCGCGTTCTTCGCCCCCATCCTGGCCAGCTTCGCCTTGCGCTTCTCCGCGCCGGAGTATTTCGCCCTGGCCGTCTTCGGCCTGGCCGTGACGATCACCCTGTCGGGCCGGTCGCCGGTCAAGGGAGTCATGTCTGGCTTGCTGGGTCTGCTCCTGGCGATGGTTGGACTCGATCCGATGGGGGGGTACCAGCGGTTCACATTCGGATTCGCGGAACTGACCGGCGGCCTCTCCTTTGTCCCCATGCTCATCGGACTCTTTGCCCTGTCCGAGGGCTTCCTCCAGGTGGAGGTTATCCTCACGGCGCCCCGGGTCAGCGCGGTGCTCACGAATATCCTCCCGACGCTCAAGGACCTGAAGGCGTGCCTGCCGGCGTACGTGCGGGCCTGCCCCATCGGCCTGATCGTCGGCATCACCCCGGCCATCGGGGCGGATACCTCCGCCTTCCTGAGCTACGCCGAGACCAAGCGGGCGTCCAAGAATCCGGAGTCGTTTGGCAAGGGCAATCCGGCGGGCGTCGCCGCTGCGCAGTGCGGCGAGAATGCCAGCACCGGGGGCGATGTTCTGCCGATGATCACCCTGGGGATCCCCGGCGACGCCGCCACGGCCGTCCTGATGGGGGCGCTCACCATCCACAATCTGCAGCCCGGACCCATGCTCTTCCAAAGCCACCGGGAGGTGGTGCATCAGATCTTCGCCGGCATGATCGCGGCGAACGTGGTGTTCGTGATCCTGGGCCTGATCTTCGCCCGCTTCTTCGCCCAGGTGATCAACGTCGATCGGAGGTTTCTGATCCCCCTGATCTTCATCACGTGCATGGTGGGCTCCTACGCCATCAACAACGTATTCTACGACCTGGCCACCTGCGCCATCTTCGGGCTTCTCGGGTACTTCATGATCCGCTACGACTTCCCGGTGGCCCCCATGGTGTTGGCGCAGATCTTGGGCAGCATGATGGAGTCGAACTATCGCCGGGCCGTGGTCATGTTCCAGGGGGATGTCTCGATGTTCTTGACGCGGCCGATCGCCTTGACGATCCTGGCCCTGGCGGCCTTCACCACCTATGTGGCCGTGAGGCGACAACGGGAAGCCTTGAAACAGGAAGCCGAGCAACTGGCCGCGCTCGGCCTGTGATCTGTTCCGCGACACCTAGGAGGAGGAGAATCTGATGATCTACGAACTGCGCACCTATCAACTCGCCGTGGGTGGGATGCCGGACTATCTTGATCTGATCCGGACGAAGCTTCTGCCCCTGTTGGCCGAGCACGGGATCAAGCCGGTCGGCTTCTGGACCACCGAGATCGGAACGCTGAACGAGGTCGTGCACCTGTGGGCGTTCAACGATCTCAACGAGCGGCAGGCGAAGTGGGGGGCGTGGTTCAAAGATCCGCGCCGAGTCGAGATCCTGCCGCGTCTGCGCGCCGCCGTGATCAGCCAGAGCAACAAGATCCTCGCGCCGACCGAGTTCTCGCAGTTGAAATAGGGAGCCTCGAGAGTCGGCAAGCCTTCCGGCCGGCTCCCGGCACCAGAAAGCCAAGAGCCCCGAGGATTCCTCGGGGCTCTTGGCTTTGGCGTTTGTCTCTCTCGTGCGTGCCTTTTCCGGCGTGTATGTCCCTACCCGCCGTCCCGCTTACCGAGATTCACGCCTGACGATTCCCGGAAGTCCCGATCTTGATCGCGGC
>JAPLLC010000278.1 GCA_026387775.1 Candidatus Methylomirabilota bacterium
AGAGCTGGTAGACGATCAGCACCGTGGCCGGCACCCCGTTCAGCCGGCCGATGTTGTTGTAGTCCTGCGCGGCCAGCTCCGTCCGGGCGACGTCTTTGATCCGCAGGATGGAGCCGTCGGGCTGTGCCCGCACCACGATGTTGCCGAACTCTTCCTTGTCGATCAGTCGCCCCTTGACGTTCACCGTGTACTGGAAGTCCACGCCAGGCTTGGAGGGGGGCTGCCCCGTCTGGCCGCTGGCCACCTGCTTGTTCTGCTCCATGACGGCACGCGACACCTCGTCCGCCGTGAGGCCCAGCTTGGCCAGCTTGTCCGGCCGCAGCCACATCCGCATGGCGTAGTCCCGCTGCCCGCCGATGGTAAGGTCGCCGACTCCCAAGACACGCTTGATGGGATCCACCAGATTGATCGTCGCGTAGTTACTGAGGAAAACGGCGTCGTAGCTCTGGTCGGGCGAGAACAGGGTGAGGACCATCAGCATGGAGGGCGACTGCTTCTTCACCGTGATCCCGAAACTCATCACCTCTTGGGGAAGTTTGGCCTTGGCCTTGGACAGCCGGTTCTGGACGTCGACCATGGCCAGATCCGGATCGCGGCCCAAGGCGAAGGTGATGTCCAGGACGTAGCGGCCGTCCGAGGAGCTTTTCGAGGACATGTAGATCATCCCCTCGGCGCCGTTGATCTCCTGCTCGATCGGGGTTGCGACGGACTCTTCAACCACCTCGGCGCTGGCTCCGGTATAGGTGCTCTGGACCCGGATGACGGGGGGGGTGATCTGCGGATAGAGCGCGATGGGGAGGCTCCCGATCGACAACGCCCCCGCCAGGGTGATGACCAGCGAGATCACGATGGCGAAGACGCGGCGCCGGAGGAAGAACTGGGCCCCTTCTTCGGTTCGGCCGCCTTCTCCGATTTCGCCGGTTGCTCGGTGGGCTGGACGACCATGCCGGGGCGCACCTTCTGCACCCCTTCCACGATGACCCGCTCCCCTGCCTTCACGCCGCTCTTGATGATGAAGAAGCTCTCGAACCGGTCGGCCACCTCCACCGTGTGCATCGCGACCTTGTTATCCGGGCCCACGACGTACACCGCCTTGGCGTCCTGGAGTTCCGTCACGGCGCGCTGCGGGACGAGGATGGCGTTCTCCGCCGTCCGGCCCGCCAGCCGGACGCGGCCGAACTGCCCGGGCCGGAGGAGCCCATCCGGATTCGCAAACTCGGCGATCAGGGACAGGGTCCCCGTCTTCTCGTCCACGGCTCGGTCGGCGATGATGACCCGACCCTTGTGGGGAAAGACACTGCCGTTGGCCAGAATCATCTCGAGATCCTCGCCGGCTCGAGTCTTGCCCGTCTTTCGCAGCGCCATGAAGTTGAGGTAGTCCGCCTCGCTGAGGGCCAGGTAGGCGCGGATGGGGTTCACGCTCGAGACGGTGTCCAACAGCGTGGCCTCGCCGCGTCCGACGAGGTTGCCGGGGGCCACCTTGCGCTCTCCGATCAGGCCATCGATGGGAGACTGGATGGTGCAGTAGCCGAGATTCAGCTCCGCCTGGATGATGGCGGCGTTGGCGGCATCGATCGCGGCCCGAGCCTGGGCGATGTTGTTCTTCTGGCTGACCTTGCTCGTCTCCAGCGCCGTCCGGCGGGACTCCACGTCGGCCCGGGCCCCCTGCTGGGATGTGACGGCCGTGTCGTAGTCCTGTTGGGGGACCGCCTGCCGATCGGCCAGCGGCTTCAGCCGCTTCTCGTCGTTATCCGCCTTGGCGAGCTTCGCGACGGACACCCCGAGGTTCGCCTTGGCGGTGTCGACCTGCGCGTTATCCGTCGCGAAGGCGAGATCGGCCTCGGCCTGGGCGAGCTGCGCCTTGACCTTCTCCAGCGCGGCCTCGTACTCGCGCTTGTCGAGGGTGAAGAGGATCTGGTCCTTCTTCACCATGGTGCCCTCTTCGAAATGCTGCTTCTCCAGGTAGGCCTGCACCCGGGCGCGGATCTCGACGGTATTGGGCGAATCGGTCCGGGCGACGAATTCATAGTAGATGGGGACCGTCTTCTGGAGGACAGGGGTCACCACGACGGCGGGCGGCGGGCCGGCGGGCGCGGCCGCCTTGCCTTTTCCACCCCCCTTCCCCCGATCGCAGGCTGCGATCAGGAAAAAGGCGAGCATGAGGAGAAGGAGCATCCACCGCCAACGAAAGAAAGAGGTGTCGGGCGAGGACATGAGTGGACCCTCCCGGTGCGAGTGCTGACCAATTTGCAAGATTCTATGTGCTCTCCTATGACTTCGCCAGCGGAATCTCAGGTTTCGCATGCCGCCAGCGTACCAGATTATCAGCGGCTTGGCAGGCTGCCCAAAAAGGCCCAGATGCAAGGCGGCGCACCCATTCTTTGAATGGGTACCCGGGGCGGGGTACCCACCGCAGGTGGGTCCAGGCGTACTTCCGGTACGCCGCAACGAGTGCCCGAACGGGCGGGTACCCAGCCAAAGGCTGGGTGACCGCAGATGGGCGTTTTTCAGCAGCCTGTTAGATCACCGGCCCCGTCACGTAGATGTCCATCGAGTTGGTGTACCCCGAGATCTCCGCCTTGGTGAGCCGGCCCGAGGCGAACCCGAGGCACTCGGCGAAGAGGCGGCGGCCGGCCGCCGGCAGCGTCTCGGTCCCCTCCATGATCGTGCCGACGTACAGATCCATGTGGTCACGGAGCTTGTCCCAGGTCACCCGATTTCCAGTGATTTTCACCACCGGGACGAACGGAAAGCCTTGCGGGGCGCCACGACCGGTGGCGAAGGCGATCAGATTGCAGCCGGCGGCGGCGAGGCCGGTGAGGATCTCCGGTTCACGGCCGGGGGAGTCCATCACCACGAGGCCCTTGACCTGCGGCCGCTCCCCGTACTCGTAGACGGCCTCGATCGGCGAGACCCCCGCCTTGGCGATGGCCCCGAGTGACTTCTCCTCGATCGTGGAGAGCCCGCCCTTGATGTTGCCCCCGGTGGGCTGCCCTCCGCGCATGTCACACCCGACGGCTTTCGCCCGGGCCTCCATGCGCTGGACCAGGGCGAGGATTTGTGCGCCCACCGCCTCGGTCCGCGCGTGCCGGGCCAGGATATGCTCCGCCCCGATGAACTCCGTGATCTCCCCCAGGATGGAGGTCCCCCCGGCCGCCACCACCAGGTCCGAGGCGATGCCCACCACCGGTGTGGCGAACAGGCCCTGGGTGGTGTCGGAACTCCCGCACTTGAGGCCGAGCACCAGGTCGGACACGGGGCAGAGGTCGGGGGAAAACACCGAGGCTTCCATGACCAGGTCCTGGGCGAGCAGCTCGCCCTTCGCGACCGAGCGCGCCGCGCCGCCTTCCTCCTGGATCACGAGATGCTCGACCCGCTTCCCCGTCGCCGCAATCGCCTGCGCCACCTCCTCCACCACCACACTCTCGCAGCCGAGGCTGACGAGCAGGACCGAGGCGAGGTTGGGGTTCTGCCCGAGGCCGATCAGGGTCTGACTGACCCGCGCGACATCCGTCGGCATCTGGCCGCACCCCTGGTGGTGCAGGAAGGCCGTCGCCCCCCGCACCTCTCGGGCGATCCGCTCGGCCACCTCGTTTGCGCACACCACGGTCGAGAGCACACCCACATAGTTCCGGGTCCCCACCCGCCCATCCGGCCGCCGATACCCCTTAAACTCCATGGGTCTTCTCCCCCGCCTCCAGGTCCCCCCGGCCCCGCAAGCTCTCGATGTTGTGCACGTGAGCATGGCACCCGGCCGGAATGGCCTGGGTCGCGCGGCCGATGACTTCCCCGTACTTCAGGATATGTTCCCCCTGGCCAATCTCGGTGACGGCCAGCTTGTGGCCGAACAGAATCGGTTGACCGACCCGCACTCGCAGCGAGTGCTCCTGGACCCCCACGACGATCTCCTCGCCCGCGGCGAGGTCCCGGAGGGCCGTCGCCACATTGTCGTTCTCTCGCAGCATGATCGCGTCCATATGACTACTCGCTTTCCCCCTCTCGGACCTTCCGCTGCATCGCGGCCAGGTACCGATCCAGCTCCTCGACGCTCTCGAAGATGTTCAGTGAAGGCAAGGCCTGGATGATCTCGAAGACTTTGCGGATCTGGGGCTGCAGATTCGTCAGCGCCACCGTCCCGCCCGTCGCCTTCAAGGCCTTCTTGACCATCACGAAGACCCGCACTCCCGCGCTGCTGATGTAAGTCAGCTCCTTGAGGTCGAACACGATGACCCGCGGGCGGGCCTCCCTGATCTGGGCGAGCCGCTCCTCCAGGATCGTGTAGGTGTTGCTGTCCAGGGACCCGGCGGGACAGACGGTGATGACGCCCGCCTCTCGCTCTTTCGACGTGACTGTCAGCGGCATGATCGCCTCCTCTGAAATGATGTTGCCCGAACCACTACTAAAGATGCTGAAGAACTCACTTCTCAGCAGGCTGCTCAAAAGGGCCCATATGCAAGGCGGCGCGCGCAGGGCCGAGTGAGGCGTACTACAGGTACGCCGCAGCGAGTGCCCGAGCAAGCCAACGCCGCAGATGGGTCCTTTTCAGCAGCCTGCTAGGCGCTTCTTCATCGTCAAGACGTTGCGGCCCGCTTCCGTCCGGTAGACCACCTCATCCATCAGTGTGCGCACCAGGAAGATCCCCAGCCCTCCGACCTGCCGCTCTTCCAGCGGCCTCGCGAGGTCCGGATCGGCATGCTGGAGCGGGTCGTACGGTGTCCCGTCGTCCGCCACCTCCACCGCGATCGCCTCGGGCGTGACCCGCAGGGAGACGGACACCTCGTGCCCCTTCTCGTCGGTGTAGCCGTGCCGGATGATGTTCGCGACGACCTCTTCGAGGACGAGGCGCAGGTCTCCGACCACCTCGGCGGGCAGGTGTCGCTCGGTCCCGAGCCGGGTCACCGCCTCGGCGAGCCGCGGCAGCTCCGCAAGACGGTTCTGCAGCGTGAGACGGACGCACCCCTCGCCCCTCGCGTCCCGGCCGCACGACAGCACCAGGATCGCGATATCGTCCGCCTGCGGGGCATCGCCCGCGAATGTTGCGACGCTGTGGAGCATCTCCGCCACCAGGTCCTTGGCGGAGCGCACCCGGGAGGCGATCAGCTCGTCCCGCAACCGCTCCTCGGAGAACAGCTCCCCCTGCACGCTCATGGCTTCCGTCACCCCGTCCGTGTACATGAAGAGGGCATCCCGCGCACCCAGGGTGACCTCGGAGACCTCGTAGCGCGCCTCCTCGTCAATCCCCAGCGCTGGGGAGCGCCCCAGCTCCAGGAACTCCGCGCTGCCGGCCCGCCGAAGCAGGAGGGGCGGATTGTGCCCCGCGTTGGTGTACACGATCCGTCCCGTCCCAAGATCCAGGATCCCGCAGAAGACGGTGACGAACATGCACGCGTCGTTGTGCAGGGTCGTCTGCCGGTTCACCCGGGTCACGATCGCGGCCGGCGAGGAGGCGGTCAGGGCGGAGGCGCTCAGGAGCGTCTGTGTCACCGCCATGAACAGGGCGGCAGGCACCCCCTTGTCGGAGACGTCTCCCAGGACGAAATAGAGGTGGTCCTGGTCCAGGAGGAAACAGTCGTAAAAATCCCCCCCCACCGCGCGGGCGGGGTGCAGGGCTCCGGCGATCTCGTACCCGGGAAGCGCGGGAAACTCGCGGGGGACGAAGCTCATCTGGATCTCGCGGGCGATGCGGAGCTCGCTGGCAGTCTTCTCCTGCGCCGCCAGGCTCTCCCGCAGCGCCTCCGTCCGCAGCCGGACCTGGCGCTGGAGGAGCAGGTTCATCCCGACGATCAACAGGCCCATCCCCCCCAGCCCGCCGATCACCCAGACGGGGTTGAGCCATTTCGGAAAGACGAGGGTCCGAACCCCCTCGACCCAGACGTTCAGCGACCGGTAGTAGGCGGACCGCTTGTCTGCCTTGAGCTCGGCCAAGTTCCGGTCCAGGACCGCCAGCAACTCCCTCCCCTTCCCCTTCGGCGCTGCGAAGCGCAGCTCCGTCGGGCTGAACATGATCGCGCTCTTCTCGATGGAGAATTGCTTTTCGTGGGTGCCGCCGAAGATCCGGGGCACCAGCGCGGCGTCGGCCTTCCCGGCAGCCAGCAGGGACAGGGCGTCCATGTAATCCGGCACCTCGACGAACTCCGGGAAGATCTTCAGGACGCCGTGCACGCTGTGCAGCGTCTCGTAGTAGATGTCTCCTCGCATGACCGCCAGCTTCTTCCCGGTAAGATCCAGCGGCGTCTTGATGGGGGAGCCGTCCCGCACATAGACCTGCCCCCAGTTCACCACGACCGCCTGGCTGCTGAAGTCGAACCGGCGGCCGCGCTCGGGGGAATAACCGATGGCAACGAGGAGATCGATGCTGCCCCGCTGGAGGCGCCGGAGGCACTCTTCCCAGGCGCAATCGACGTACGCGAGGGTCCACCCCTCCTTTCCCGCCACGTCCTCCAGGATGTCGATGTAGACCCCCTGATGGACGCCTTTCGAATCTCGGAAGACCAGGGGTTCGTTCGTGTAGGTCCCCACGCGGACCGTGGTCGCCGCCTGGAGGGTCGGGACGGGGCAGGCAAGAGACAGGAGGATGCCGGCGATCAGCCCCAAGACCACACGACACGCTCGACCGCCGATCACGGACAGAACCCACGAGGAGCGCCCGCGGACCGAAGACGAGGCTCGCCTGAAGCACCTGCGATGCTGGTCAAGGATGAGCCCCCTCAGCGTTCAACGTTCCACGTTCAACGTTCCACGTTCAACGTTCAACGTTTCACGTTCAACGTTCACGTGTCAGGGCGATCGAGCCTTATGTCGAAGCTGCCTTCCCGCGCGATTCCTCGGCGAACTCGAACAACGCCAGGACCAATGCCACGACGACGGGGCCCAGGAACATGCCGATGGCGCCGAAGGCGCTGAGGCCGCCCAGGAGGCCGATGAAGACTGGAAGCGTCGAGATCTGGGCTCGCCCCGAGATGAAGAGGGGCCGCACGAAGTTGTCGGCGGAGGAGACGACCGCCGCCCCCCAGATGGCCAGGAAGATCGCCGATCCCCCGTGGCCCTGGGCAATCAGCACGAGAGCCGCGGGCGCCCAGACGAGCGCGGTGCCGATAAGGGGAACCAGGGCCGCGCCCGACGCCAGGACGGCGAACACGATGGGTGACGGCAGGCGGACAATGGCGAATCCGATGCCGACCAGCGCCCCCTGCACGAGCGCGGTCATGAGCGCGCCCAGCACGACGGCCTTTGTCACGGACGACAGATGCTTGACCAGGTGCGCCTTGCGCCTTTCCTCCATCGGGACGAGGAGCAGGACCCGATCCAGCATGGCTTCGCCATCTCGCAGAAAGAAGAACAGGAGGAACAGCATCAGGAACAGGCCAAGAACCACCCCCAGGGCGCCGGCGAAGAGCGATCCGCCGAAGGAGGCCAGCGCCTGCAGCAGCCGCTTCCCGCCTTCGATCGCCCAGTTGTGAATCTGCTCCGTCGTGATCGGCGTCATCGCCGTGATGTACCGGATGGCCTGGTCGACGATCGGGATTCGCAGAGGCTCGTTCATCCGAGGCATACCCGGACCGCCCTGAAGATGCAGCCACCCCACCAGGTCGGAGGCCTGCTGCGCGAAGAGGATGGTGAGCAGCACGGTGGGAATGACGATGACCAGCATGACGGCCAGCGTCAGGAGGATCGCCGCGGCGGCCTGCCGCCCGCGCACGGCGCGTCGCAACCTCTGGTTCACCGGGAAGAGCAGAAAGGCCAGCAGGGCCGCCCAGAGGATGGGCCCCAGGAAGGGCTGGAGGATTCCGAAGACTGCGTACCCCAGCAGGGCCGTCGCAATCAGGGCAAACACCCGAGGATAGAACTGACTTTTCGTGTGTGTCATCGCATGTCGTCCTGATGTCGGACCCCCGCTGGATCGCACCGCATGCCATCGGACGACCCGAGGAGTCTCACCCTTCAAAGGGGGATATCACCGGCGGCTGCCGCCCGCCGGTCCTACGCCCCGGGGTTCCCCTTCGCCCCGCTGTGGGCCTTCAGATCGATGATCTCCATCCGGTTATTCGTTTCGGGCCGCTTCGACGACGGCCCCTCGGTCAGGACCACGAGGCTCCCCGCAACCTCGTGGGCGCGCAGCCACTCCCGCACGTAGACGTTCCAGTCGTCCGGGTGGTCTGGCTCGTGCTCCGAGTGCACCCCGTAAGAGAACTGGAGCTGCTGGCAGGTGGCCTCTTGGGAGCTCACGGCCACGATCCACACCGGGATCCGGAACCTGGTGAGCCGCTTGGCGGTGAAGCCGCTGCGGGTGGGCACGAACACGGCGGCCGACTCGATGTGCTCGAGCGTCGTCTCGACCCCGTAGGCAATCAGATCGGTGAGGCTCGCCTGGCTCTCCCGGCTGATCGCCTGCAGCGCCTCCCGGGCGGCATGGCCGGGGCGGCATGGCTCGATGGCCTCGGCGATGCTGGCCAGCATGGCCACCGACTCCACCGGGTACTTTCCCATGGCCGACTCACCCGAGAGCATCACGCAGTCGGTGCCATCCAGGATGGCGTTGGCCACGTCCGTCGCCTCGGCCCGGGTCGGGCGGCGACTGGTGGTCATGGATTCCAGCATGTTGGTGGCCGTGATGACCGGCTTCCCGCGCAGGTTGGCCTGGCGGACCAGCGATTTCTGGACGATCGGGATCCGCTGGATGGGGATCTCCACTCCCAGATCCCCCCGGGCGACCATGATGCCGTCCGCCGCGTCGAGGATGTCGTCGATGTGGTCGAACGCCCGGGCACGCTCGATCTTGGCGATGACGAAGGGACGGTACCCGATCTCCGCCGCGGCCTTGCGGACCGCCGTGATGTCGTCGCCGGACTCGACGAAGGACTGGCTGACCGCGTCCACCCCCTGCTCCGCGGCAAATCGCAAGCACTCGCGATCGTGATCCGTAAAGGCGCTGATGCCCAGGTCGATCCCCGGCAGGTTGAGGCCCTTCCGGGAGCGCAGCTCGCCCCCCACGACCACCCGACAGACGACCTCCGCCCCCTGCACGGTCGTGACTTCAAGCTGGATGATCCCGTCGTTGAGGAAGAGGGCATCCTTGGGTTTCACCACCTGCGGCAGGCGGGCAAAGCTCACCGAGGCCCGGCCGGCATCCCCGATGATCTCCTGCGTCGTCAGGGTGAAGCTGTCGCCCGACAGGAGATCGATCGGCTCCTCGGCGAGCTGGCCGATCCGCATCTTGGGGCCGGGGAGATCGGCCATGATGGCCACTCGCCACCCGGTCGTCCGCGCCACCGCCCGGAGGTTTTCGATCACCTTCTTGTGGCCCATGAAATCCCCGTGGGAGAAGTTGAGCCGAGCCACGCTCATCCCCGCGCGAATCATCTGCTCCATGACATCGGGGGACTCCGACGCCGGCCCGATGGTACAGACGATCTTCGTCTTGTTCGCTGGAAGCTTCATCGCCTCGTCCTCCCTGCTGACTGCGTGGGGTTGCCCGCTTGCCGGACGGTGAGCCGCGACCAGACGCTACCGCCTGCTCTCAATATTGCACCAGACACCCCGGGGATCGCAAGCCCGCTAGCGCTTCACGCCGGGGCAGGCGTCCGCCTTCGTATTGCGCTGCTGGGCGTCGGAATACATGAGGGGACCTGTCCCCATCGTGTAGGCACTGGAGGGTCATCGGTCCCAGGCGACCCGCAGGGCATCGGCGATCTCTTGCACTCCCCGATCCGCCGACTCGCAGAGCGCCGCGAGCTGAATGAACCCATGATTCAGATCCAGGTACCGGGTGCACCGGACGGACACCCCTGCCTGCGCCAGGCGAGCCGCGTACGCCTCACCCTCGTCGCGCAACACGTCGTACTGGGCAGTGAGAACCAGGGCCGGCGGCAGGCCGCCGAGATCCCTGGCCAGAAGCGGCGAGGCGTAAGGATTTCCGCCATCCGTCGGACTGGCCAGGTAGCTTTTCCAGAAGTACCACATCGACTCCCGTGTGAGCCCGTAGTCGGTGGCGAACCGATGGTACGACGCCGTGTCGAATGCGTAATGGGTGACGGGATAGATCAGGACCTGAAGGGCGAGGCGCGGGCCGCCCTGGTCGCGCAAGGCCAAGGCGAGCGCCGCGGCCAGGTTTCCGCCCGCGCTGTCCCCGGCGACGGCCAGTCGCGTCCCGTCACCGCCGATCTCGGCCGCACGCTCCGCACACCACCGCACCGCGGCGGAGCAGTCCTCCAGGGCGGCGGGGAACTTGTGCTCCGGCGACCGCCGGTAATCCACGCCGACGATCAGGCCGCCGGACCGGTGGCACAGAGAGCGACACACGCCGTCATGGGTGTCCAGGTTTCCCAGGACCCATCCACCACCGTGAAAAGACACCAGGACCGGATGCGGCCCACTCCCGTGCGGGGTATAGATCCGGATGGGAATCCCGCCGCCGGGCCCGGGGATCGTCCGGTCCTCGACGCGCGCCACCAACTCGTCGAGCTTCGGCCGCCGGAGCATCATCCCTTCCCGGAGGGCCCGCACCTGGGCCACCGGAAGCGTATCCGGCGGAGGCGTGGCGGGTTCGGCGTCCAGCATGGCCCTGATCTTCACATGGAGCGGGATGACCTGCGTAGCCGGAAACGTGGCGAAACAGTCTTCGGGGCCTTGACCTTCGGAGCGTGCGCCTTGGCTCATCCAGATGTCCTCCTGGCATCACGCATTCTTGCGCGATGCGCCTGCCCCCCGCGCTCGGCGGCGTGATCACCCGCCACGCAGCCCGGCACGCACGAATCCGCGGCGGATTGTGCATTGTTTCGCGGCGATTCGCAACTGCTTTGATTGGCGGAAGAGCGGGAAGCGCACAAAAAAAGAAACGCCGGTTCCGCATACGGAACCGGCGCTTCTCGGTGACTCGGCTCGAACTACTTCTTCTTCACATCCGGGCCCTCGGTGCCCTTCGGCTGAACCTTCGCTACATCCGGACCCTCGGTGCCCTTGGGGGCAATGGCGGAGGCCTTCTTGGACTTCTTGACCTTGGCTACATCCGGACCCTCGGTGCCCTTGGGGGCAACGGACGAGGCCTTCTTGGACTTCTTGACCTTGGCTACATCCGGACCCTCGGTGCCCTTGGGGGCAACGGACGAGGCGGTCTTCTTGGCCTTTTTGCGGACATCCGGACCCTCGGTGCCCTTGGGCTCGACCTTCTTCACATCCGGGCCCTCGGTGCCCTTGACGGCCGGGGGTGTCGCGGCCGGGGCCTGCTGCGCAAACGCCGGAGCAGTAACGGCCACCACGAACAGGGCGGCGAGCAGAACAACAAGCTTCTTCATGGTCTTCCTCCTGCTGTGAACCGATCAGTTTGTGACCCCCGAATTCTCTTCGGGGATTCGGCAGCCCCACGCTGCCATTTCTACTCTCGGGGCCGCGGTCCCCGATGTTCAGTTGATGCCGACGCTTTATGGAGTAGCAGGAACTATGCCATCCGATCTCTGGTCGCTCCGGGGGACTCTAAAAACCGGGGAGACCTTATATGGTAATGAGTTGCATGCCTGGAGACATCCTCCGGGTCGAACAGCCGATTGTCGGTGGGATTTCCCTCTCTACTCCAAAAGGGATTCCCCTACCCGAAAAGCGACGCCCGCACACTCGCGCCTTGCCCCTCCGAGCAAAGCAGCACCTTCACCCATCTCACGGCACCGTTTCGCGAGAGCGCTGACGCTGGCTGCCGCCCGCCGCCTGGAGCGCCTTCTGGCAGCCGGCGGACACTTTCCCCTGAGTGGCCTGAAGGCACTGCAATATCCCCTGACGGTCGGTGGCGGCATGCGGATGGTAGCAGTACGCCGTCCAGTCGTCCCGACAGGCACTCAGGGAGCCGCTGAACGTCTCTTACGGCGCGATCTTCGCCTTGGTCAAATCCGCCACCACGGCGAGGGCGTATTTCTCGGGATCCAGGTATTTCTGCCCCACGCGCTGAACGTCGGCGACGGTCACGGCGTTGATCAGGGCCGGATAGCGGTCCACGTAATCCAGACCCAGGCCATAATATTCGATGGAGCCCAGCGTGCCGACGACCTTTCGGCTGGTGTCCAGGCGGAGCGGGTAACTCCCGGTCAGATACGCCTTGGCATCCTTGAGGTCCTGCTCCCCCACCGGCTGCTCGCGGATCCGGCGGATCTGGGCGAGCGCCGCCGCGATGGCCTGGTCGGCCACCTCGTTCTTCGTCTGCATGCTGACGTCGAATTCCCCGGCATACTTGCTCGGGCTGAACACGCTCCCCACATCGTAGGCCCAGCCCCGCGCGTCGCGGATCTCGGCGATGAGGTAGGAGCTGAAGCCGCCCCCCAAGAGATAGTTCATCACCTGGACCGCATAGTAGTCCGGATTGTCCCGGGTGATCCCCAGGTGGCCCAGGTTGATATTGGCCTGGGTCACGTCGCGCTGGATCGTCTTCACGACCGTCTTTGTCAACGGAGCGGGCGGAGGCGGGGGGGAGGGCGGGGGCCCGCCGGGCTGCCAGTCCCCGAGGCGGGCCTGGAGCTTCCGCGTCAGGTCCGCCGCGCCCACATCGCCCACCACTGCCAGGATGGTCTTGTTGGGGCGGAAGTACGCCTGGTGGAAGCGCACGAGGTCCTCCCGGGTGATCGTCGGCACCGAGGCCACGGTCCCCTCCACCGGTCGGCCGAAGGGATTATTCGTCCCATAGAGCAGCGCCATGAAGGCCTGGTAGGACACCGTGCCGGGGTCTTCTTGATCGCGCTGGATCCCGGCCACCACCTCCTGGATCTTCCGCTGGACGTCGGCGGGGGCGAAGGTCGGATTGAGGAGGATATCGGCCATCAGATCCAGTCCCGCATCCAGGTCCTTGCTCAAGACGGAGAGCGAGATGGTGGTGATCTCCTGTCCGGCGTCCACGCCGAGGGCGCCGCCCATGAACTCGATCGCCGCGCTGATCTGGGGCGCCGTCCGGCTCTTCGTCCCCTGCGTCATCAACTGGGCCACCAGGTTGGCCACCCCCGGCTTGTCCGGCGGATCCACCATCGAGCCCGCCTGGATCAGCATCGAGAGCGTCACGATGGGCACGGCCC
>JAPLLC010000169.1:0-23484 GCA_026387775.1 Candidatus Methylomirabilota bacterium
GTAGATTCTCCTGCGTGAACTTCTCCCCTGCCGACTCGGCGACGTTGCGGACGACCTCCCAGTCGGCCTTGTAGGTGATGGGGAAGAAGTTGGTCGCCCCCTCCATGCCCTTGGACATCTCGGGGGGGAACTTGAAACTCAGGAACGCCTCCTTGATCTTGGCCGCGAGGTCCGGCTGGAGCTCGTGGGCGTACGCGTACGACGAAGTCGGGAACGGCTTGCTCTTGAAGATGATGCGGAAATCCGCCTCCTTGATCGTTCCGCGGTGGGCCATCCGATCGAAGACATCCGAGGCGACCGCGGCCGCGTCATAGTCGCCGCTGTTCACGCCGAGGATGGACTGGTCGTGCTTCCCCGAGTAGATGACCTTGTAATCCTTGTCGGGCACGGCCCCCTCGGCCGGCAGGAGCGCCCGTGGGGCGAGGTTTCCCGTGTTGGAGCTCGGATTGGCATGGGCGACCTTCTTCCCCTTGAGATCGGCCACCTTCTGGATTCCGCTGTTGACTTTCGTGATGATGATGAGGTGCGTGGACTCGAACCGGTCGCTGAACCCGCGACAGGCAAACGGCACGGCGCCGGCCAGGTTCACGGCGTACATCGTCGGGCCCGTGGAAAACCCGGCGATGTGCAGCCGACCGGAGCGCATCGCCTCCACCTCGGCGGCGTTGGACTGGACCGAGTAGTAGACGACCTTCTTTCCGGTCACTTTCGCCAGATGGTCCATGAAGGGCTCGAACAGCTTGCGGTACACACCGGGGTCCTCGACTGGTGCATAGGTGAACACGAGAGTCCCGGGATTCTTCCATTGGGACTTGTCTTTCGGCGGATCGGCGACCAGGTTGTTGTCCGTATCGCAGAACATCGGATCCAGCGCCCCACGGTTGGAGCATGTATCCGCCGCCTGCGCTCCCACGAGGGGCAGAGCAGCAACTGCAAAGAATCCGAGAAGCATGATGAGAAACAGGTTTCTCCGCCTAGCGTATCCCTCCGATTCCGTGACGAGTCCGCCTCCACGACGTCCCCGGCCGCACTCGTCTGATTAGAGGCCTACCGGGGGCAGGCAGCGTTCACATCGCGAGGATTGCTCGCTGCCCCCAAGGTTTCCCGTGTGGCCAGCACGCTATTTCTGGAACGGCGCCAGGATCTTTTCGATCTCGGCCTGGGCCTTCTTCATCCCGGCCTCGGGTGTGTACTTCTCGTCCAGGATCTCCTGGAAGGTGGTCACGAAGATGTTCCGCATCTTCCAGTTGTCGTGCGTGCTCATCTCCGGCGAGGCATAGGGAAGTTGATCGCGCGCCATCAGAACCTGCGGCAGTTTTGCCGCGTACTCCTTCATGATCGGCAACTCGAACGCCGACTTCCGGGTGGCGATATAGCCCGAGCCGATGTTCCAGCGGGCCTGGATCTCGGGCGAGGTGGCAAACTTGATGAACTGCCACGCCGCCTCCTGCTTCTCCTTCGGCGCCTTCTTGAAGATATAGAAGCCGGCGCCGCCAATGGCCACCGCCTGCTGCTTGTGCTTGGGCAGGAAAGCGACGCCCCACTCGAACTTGGCCGAATCGCGCACAAAGCGGAGGTTCCCGGTCGAATGGATCAGCATGGCGGTGTTGCCCGCCGCGAAATCCTGCACCGAGATCGGGAATGTCCGATGCCGCGGCATCACTTTGTGCTTATTGGCCATGTCCGCCCAGAACTGCACCGCCTCCACGGCCGGTTGCTCGCCCAGGTAGACCTTCTTGAAGTCCGGACTGGAGGTCCGCCCGCCGTTCTGCATGATGAAGGACATGAGCAGCCAGATGTCGTCTGGGATCGTCAGACCCCACGTCGTCACCTGCCCCTGCGGATTCCGCATGGTGGCCTTCTGGGCGGTCGCCAGCAACTCCTCCCAGTTCGTGGGCGGTTTGTTCGGATCCAGGCCCGCCTTCTTGAAGAGATCCTTGTTGTAGTAGAGGATCGGCGTACTGCGCTGGAAGGGGATGGCCCAGATCTTCCCCTCCGCCTTGAGGTCGCCGAGGAAACCCGGGAAGAAATCAGTCAGGTATTTGTCTCCCCCCTCCCTCTGCACGAACTCATCCAGCGGGACCACGGCGTCCATATCGCGCAATGTGATCAGGTCCACCGCCAGGTGAACGGCCAGATCCGGCGGGCTTCCCGCCTGGAGGGCTGCCACCGTCTTTTGCATGTTCTCGGCATAGTTGCCACCCCAGACCGGTTCCACCTTGATGTTCGGATTGACCTTGTGGAAGTCGGCCACGATCGCCTCGACTTCTTTCACCAGGGGGCCGGTGAGGTGGACGGGATAGTACAGCTTGATCTCCGTGGCCGCCCAGGCCGGCGCTACCGCCAGGACGAACAGCGCAACCAGCACCCACGCGTACCTTCTCATGGCATGACCTCCTCTGTGAAGGGAACGCGGCGGCGTCCCCAAAGCCTATCCGCCCAATCCCGACTGCATGAAGCTGTTGATGAACCGCTTCTGGAAAACCAGGAACAGACCCAGCGGGACCGCAATCACCATCAGCGTGGCCGCCATCAGCATCGTCCAGTCGGCCGACCCTTCGGTGGTCTGGGCAAAAATCCCCAAACCCAACGTCAGGGTGCGCGACCTGGTCGTCTCCGTAACCACCATCGGCCAGAAGAACTCGTTCCAGTGGTAGGTCAGGCTCACCAGCCCGAAGGCCAGATAGCCAGGCAGCGCCAAGGGGACGGCGACGTGCATCAGGAACCGGAAGCTGCCGCAGCCGTCCAGGGCGGCGGCCTCCTCCATCTCTTTCGGGATCCCCTTGAAGCTCTGCCGCAGGAGGAATGTCCCGAAGGCCGAGGCAAGGTATGGGGCCATGATGGCCAGCTTGGTGTCCAAGAGACCCAGGCGCGTCACCGTGATGTAGTTCTGGACCACCGTGCTCTGTGGCGCGATCATGAGCTGCACAAGAAGCAGGATGAAGAGGACGTCCCGACCCCAAAACTCCATCCGGGCGAATGCATAGGCGGCCAGCGTGATCGTCACGAGCTGCACCGCCAGAATCCCGAAGGCCACAACCAGCGTGTTCCAGTAGTACCGCCAGAACGGCATGGCGTCCAGGACGCCGAGGAAGTTGTTCAGGGTCGGATGGGCGGGAAGCCACTGCGGAACCAGCGAGAAGATCTCATTCCGCTCCTTGAAGGCGGTCAGCACGATCCAGATCAGGGGCATCACCATGACGAGAGCCCCCCCAAAAAGGACGGCGTGTACCGTGACACGCCACAGGGGTCGGCTACGCATAGTGCACCCTCCGGTGGAGCATCCGAAAGGCCAAGATGGTGAGCCCAAGCAGGATCAGGAACAGAATCGCCGAGACCGCCGAAGCGTACCCCATGTCGAAGAAGCGGAAGGCGTGCTGGTAAATATAGAAAATGAAGAGGTTGGTGGAATTCCCCGGCCCTCCCGACGTCATCAGGTAGACCTGGTCGATGGCCTGGAAAGAATCGATCACGGCCATGACCGCCACGAAGAACGTAGTGGGCGAGAGGAGAGGGAAGGTCACCCGCCAGAATCGCTGCCAGGGGCCGGCTCCCTCGATGATGGCGGCCTCGTACAAGTGTTCCGGAATCACCTGCAGCCCCGCCAGGTAAATCACCATATAGTATCCGACTCGCTTCCAGACCCCGACAAGCACGAGGGCCCAGATGGCCAGCTTGTTGTCGCCCAGCCAGTGGATGTCCGGCAGACCAAACCACTTGCCATAATAATTGAGGAGGCCGTAATTGGGCGTGAGGATCCAGAGCCAGATCATGGCCGCCGCCGCCATGGGGATCATGGTCGGATAGAACAGCAGCGCGCGATACATCGCCAGCCCGCGAATCTTCTGGTTGATGAGAAGCGCCAGCGCCAAAGCGATGGCCAGTGTGAGGGGCACCGTCCCCGCCGCGAACAGGATGTTATTCCCGAGGACCTCCCAGAAGACGGAGGCGGACCACGCCTGGGCGTAATTGGCCAGCCCGACGTACTCCCGCTTGGGCGTGGCCAGGTTCCACTTGAAGAGGCTCACATAGAAGGTCCGAAGGATGGGCCAGTGGGTGAAGATGAACAGAAAGAAAAAGGTTGGGAGAATGTAGAGGTACGGCCGCAGCACGACCAGCACAGGCCTGCGCCGGCGCCCATCGCGTCGAGGACTCGAACCACTCGCTCTCGCTGCTGATCGCGTCACCATTCCCTCACAACTACAGGTCGCGCGGGTCCCCGACGATCGCGACGGCGCGGATCGGAGACCCGTCCAGCCCGGCCAGCGCCAGGGGGAGCCCCACGAAGAACACCTCGCCCCGCGGGAGGCGCGACAGGTTGATCAACCCCTCGGTCACCGCCACTCCACCACGGAAGAGTATTTCGTGCACCTTCTTGTACTCCTTCGGGTGAACGGAAGGCAAGTCCAGACCCAGCATGATGATCTTGCGGCGGATCAGCCATTGCGCCGCCCCGGCGTCGATACCGGGGAAATCCTTGAAGTAGGCAGACCCTTTCGCCCGCTCCCCCCAGCCTGTATTGAGCAGGACGCGGCACGCTGCCGCTCCCGCCGGCCAGGCGGATTCCAGATCCTTCCTGGTGACCGTGGTCGGGTCCGGCCTTTTACGCACGTCCAGGACCAGCGCCGGCCCCACATGCTGCGTCGGGGTCATCCGGTCGATCGTGCGCCCCGCGGGCAGGAAGTGACTGTACGCATCCGTGTGGGTGCCGAAGTGGGTCGGCATCAGGATCTGGCGACAGCGGAACCCGACGTCGTCGAGACCGCTGAAGCGGATGAATCCGGGGCGGGGCTCGCCCGGGAAATTCAGCATCTCGTGCGTGATCCTCCGCGTCAGATCCACCACCCGCGGCTTCCGTGTTCGTGCCATCTCTCCTCCAAGGAGTACGCCTCAGCCGCGCCGCACCGGCGGGCGATGCCGGGGCGGAATCCCTCCGGGCATCCGGAGGACCCGCACGATCTGGTCGTGGACTCGCCTGTTGGTGGCCACCGTCTCGCCGTCGTAGATGTCGAAGGGGCCGCCGCGGAAGTCGGACATCCGCCCACCGGCCTCCTCCACGATCAGCCCGCCTGCGGCGATGTCCCAGGGCGACTGGTCGATCTCCCAGTAGGCGTCGAGGCGCCCGCAGGCCACATAGCACAGGTCCAGGGCACCCGCCCCGCGGTCCCGAACCCCCATCGTCCGCGCCGCGAATCGCCCGAAGGTCAGCGCGATCGATTGCACGAATTTTCCCACCCGGTGGGGGCACCCGGTCGCCACGAATGCCGACCGGAGGTCGGTGACGCTCGACACCCGGATCGGCTTTCCGTTGCACCAGGCACCGTGCCTGCGCACTCCCACGAACAACTCCTCGTGGATCGGGTCGTACACCACCCCGACTTCCACCCGTCCTCGGTGCTCGGCGGCGATCGACACGCAGAAGTTCGGGATGCCGCGGGCGAAGTTCTTGGTCCCGTCCAGCGGGTCCAGGATCCAGCGCCACTCCGCGCCCGCCGCGGTGTCCAGCCCCTCCTCGGCCAGGATGCCGTGATCGGGGAACGCGCGGCACAGGCGGCGGACCACGACGCCCTGCGCCTCGACATCCGTCGCGGTGACGATGTCCGCCACCCCCTTCATCTTCACCGACACGCCCGTGCGGAATCGCCGCATGAGGATCCGACCGGCCTCCCGCGCCGCGGCGATCGCCTCGGTCACCGGCTGCTGCAGGTAAGCGGGGAGCTGCTTCACGCGCAATGGTTCTCTGGTCATGAACTCTCCTTGGTTGGAAACAACATCACGTCCTCCGGACGCACGGCGAACCGCACCCGTGCCCCCTCCGGCACGAGGCGCGCCGCGTTCGGTTTGTGCTCGTCGAGGTGGATCAGCGAGCCGTCGTCCAGGCGCAGTCGGTAGCGCAAGACGGCCCCCAGAAACTCCCGGCTCACCACCGCCGCCTCGCCGATCGTGGCCCCGGCCGTTTCCCGGCCGTCGGCGACGAGTCCGAGCGCCTCCGGCCGGAACACCGCCAGGACCGATCCCGCGAGGCCCTCGGTTCGGCGCGTGCCGAGCGTCCAGTCGCCGATCCGCACCGCCGCCCACTCTCCACCCCCGGGGGCCAGCGTCCCCTTGAGCGTGTTGCTGGTTCCGATGAACTGGGCCACAAAGGCGCTCTGCGGCGCCTGGTAGACGTCCCAGGGAAACCCGACCTGCTCCACGCGCCCGGCATTCATCACCGCCAGCCGCTCGGAGATGGCGAGCGCCTCCTCCTGGTCGTGGGTCACATAGACCGTGGTGATCCCCAGCTCGCGCTGCAGCCGCCGGATCTCCGTCCGCATCTCCACGCGGAGCTTCGCGTCCAGATTCGAGAGAGGCTCGTCCATCAGCAGGAGCCGCGGCCGAATCGCCATGGCGCGGGCCAGCGCGACCCGTTGCTGCTGCCCGCCCGACAACTGATCCGGCCGCCGATCGGCCAGCGCATCCATCTGCACGAGCGTGAGCGTCTCCAGCGCCCGCCGCCGGATCTCGGCCGGCTCGACCCGCCGGGCGCGCAGCCCATAGGCCACGTTCTCGAAGACGGTGAGGTGGGGGAAGATGGCGTAGTTCTGGAACACCATGCCGATGTCGCGCTTGTGGGCCGGCAGGCGGTCCAGCCGATCCCCGTCGCAGAGGATCCGGCCATCGTCCGGCCGGAGGAATCCCGCCACGCATCGGAGCAAGGTGGTCTTCCCGCATCCACTGGGCCCGAGCAGCGTGAAGAACTCCCCGCCCTGGATGGTGAGGGACACCCCGGCCAGCGCCGCCACGTCCCCGTACCGCTTGTGAACTTGCTCAAACTGCAAGATCGCTCCCATGGCTCCTCGGCGGCGCGCAGGCCGCAGTGAATAGACCGACGCTACACCGCGGTCACGGCGCGCTCGCCCATCACCCAGTTCACCACCAGGACGGGGATGAAGACCGCCACCAGAAGGAGGGTGGACGCCGCGGCGGCGCTGCCGAAGTTGCTGCTGCTGACCTGCCGATAGATGACGACGGTGATCGTGGACCAGGCGCCGAAATAGAGAAAGATGGTGGCGCTGATCTCCGTGATGGTCTGCACCCAGGTCAGGATCCCGCCCGAGACGATCCCGGGCATCATCAGGCGGGCCGTGACCTTGACAAAGCTCCTGAGCGGAGAGACGCCCAGGCTGATCGAGGCCTCCTCCACCGCCGGGTCGATCTGGTGGAGGATGGCGGACCCCGCCCGCACCGAGTACGGCAGACGCCGGATGAAATAGGCGACGAGCAGGATCAGGAACGTGCCGGTGAGGACGATGGGCGGCTTGTTGAAGGCCACGATGAAGGCCACGCCGATGACGGTCCCCGGGATCGCATAGGGCACCATCACGCAGGAGTCCAGCACCGCCGTGGTGGCGGAGCGCCGGCGCACCACCAGATAGGCGATCAGCGTCCCCAGGAGGACGTCCAGCAGCGTGGAGACCGTGGACAGCATGAAGCTGTTGGCAATGGCGCGCGGGACGGTGAAGAGGACCTCCCGGTAGTTCCCCAGGCTGAAGTTCGGGTACAGCACCGGTCCCCGGCTCTCGAAGAACGAGGTCACGATCACCACGACCGCCGGGATCAGCGACAGGCCGACCACGAGGTAGACACAACTCGAGCAGAGCCACTGCATGACGGGCCTGAGGCGAACGGGCGGGATCGGCCGGAGCTGGTTCATGGCGTAGCGCCTCCGCCCCACCGCCCAGTACTGGATCAGCAGGATGCCGGTGGTGCAGAGCACCAGCAGGGTGGCCGCCGTGCTGGCCATGGCGGGGTTTCCGCCCATCTCGTTCACGAACAGGCTGTACACGATCGTGGGGAGGACCTGATATCCCTCGCCGATGACCATGGGCGCGCCGAACTCGGCGAAGGCCGTGAGGAAGACCAGGAGCGCCCCGCCCAGGATCGAGGGCAGCGTGACCGGGACGGTGACCGTCCAGAACACCCGCCAGGGGCTGGACCCCAGGCCCTGCGCTGCTTCCTCCAGCGACTGATCCAGGGCGCGCAGCGCCCCGGTCACCATCAGGAGCACGAATGGGTACAGGTTCAGGCTGAGCGCCAGGACGATCCCGTGCATGCCGTAGACGGTGGGAATGTTGATGCCGATCATCTGGAAGAGGCTCGTGACGTACCCGGCGCGCCCGAACAGGAGGATCCATGAGTAGGCGCCGATGAACGGGGGCGAGACCAGCGGCAGGATGGCCAGTGTGGTGAGGAGCGGCTTCCCCGGGATGTGCACCCGCGCCAAGACGAAGGCCACCGGCACGGCCACCACCAGGGCGGCGAGCGTGACCAGGCTGCTCACCAGGAAGCTGTGGCCGATGGTGCGTGAATAATAGGGGTAGGCGAGGAAGTCCCGGTAGTGGGCCAGCGTGAGCCCGCCCCCCTTGTCCAGGAGGCTCGCCCACAACAGGCGCCCCAGCGGCAAGATCAAGAGCAGCGCCAGGATCGCGAAGGCGATCCCGGTCACACCGGTCCACACATCTCTCTGATTACGCATCACGTCTCAATGACCAATGACCAATTTCCAATGACCAACCGGAGATCCGCCTCCGTCATTGGTCATTGGCCATTAGTCATTGGTCATTGCTCTTCGGTCATTGGCCATTGGCCATTGGCTCTTCCGCCCTTACTTCACTCGTACGATGATCTCCTGCCACTTCTTGATGAGGTCCTGGTAGTTCTTCCCGGCCCACTCCATGTCGTAGGCCACGGCCTTGATCTCGCCGAGCGGCGGAAAGCCCTTGGGCGGATTCACGTCGGTCCGGGCCGAGCGCAGGGAGAACTTCTCCGCCAGGAGGTCCATGACCTCCTTCGACACGGCGTAGTCCAGGAACAACTTGGCCGCCTTGGGATGTTTGGCCCCCTTGATCAGGGCATTCCCGTCCGGCGGAACGGACGTCCCGTCCTGCGGATAGATCACGCCGACCGGGGCGCCGCCGGCCACCTGCCGCATGGCGGCGTCCTCATAGGTCAGGCCCGCATGGTACTCCCCATCGGCCACTCCCTTGGGTACCCGGCTGGAGCTGGGGAGAATCTTCGCGTTCTTCATGATGTCCTCGACGACCTTCCAGCCGGCGGCGTTATCCCCGAACACCGTGAGGAGTGTCGCCAGGATGGTATAGGATGAGCCCGACTTGTCCGCCGCCGCATAGGCGATCTTGTCCTTCCACTTCGGATCCGCCAAGGCTTTCCAACTCTTGGGGGCGTCGGCGTCGCTCACCAGCTTCTTGTTATACACGATGACCATGGGGGTCACGTTGTTGGGCTGCACCCGGCCGGCCGCCATCCCCTTCTTGTAGATGGCGTTGATCTTGGCGTCCTCCGTCACCGTGTACGGCTCCAAAAGGTCGGCGTTGGCCGCCAGCGGCTCGGCCGCCAGGGCCCAGAAGACGTCGCCGAGCGGGTTCGCCTTCTCGGCCTCCGCCCGCTTCAGCACCTCGCCGGTGCCCCCCTCCACGAACTGCACCTTGACCCCGGTCTTCTTCTCGAACATCGGGCCGACCGCCTGGACGATCGTGCTCTGAGCGGCCGTGTACACCACCACCGTCCCCTCGTGGTCCGCGGCCGCCGCCGGCTGCCCCGTCCAGGCCGCCAGAGCCGCCACGATCCCGATCCCGGTCCATCGCCATGCGTGTCTCATGATGCCTCCTCCCGTTTGGGGTCGCGCGGTCGCCATGACGCGAGCCATCCGACCCCGGGCCAATGCCACCCTGCACTCAGTCAGCCTCGCACACTCCCGTCCGACCCGATCCTCGACACCGCCGCAAGACCGGTGTAGGCCACGGCCAGCGTCTCGCACTCCAGGGATTCGCCCGGCTGGAGCGTCCGGTGTCGGCCGGCGGCCACCGCCTCGTCCAGTCGGTGCGGCCAGCCGGTCCAGGGCTCCAGCGCGACGTGGTAGTGCCCTCGCCATCCCCCGAACACCATCCAGCACCAGAGCACGGGAAAGACCTCGCGGGGAAAAGCCAGACCGATCCCCACTTTCGCACCCGGATCGGTCAAGGCAACCCAGCCGTCGGTCAGGTCGGTGGCGTAGTGCCCCTCGCACCATCCCCGGCTGGGCGGAGGCGCCTGGCAGAGCTCGGGCCGCGGCCACGCGTACGTGGTGCCGACCGGGCCAAACGGGGACGTCACCGTGTGGCCGACGATCCCGACCCGCGCCGGCGCGTCGATCCGGTAGCCGGGTTCCAGCCGAAAACAGGGATGAATGCCCCACCCGAAATCCATCGGCTGCGTCCCGAGATTTGTCAGGCGGTGCCGGAACCGCACCACGGGCTCGTCCACCGCGAGCCGAATCCACTTCTCCATCCGGGCCGGCGCGATCACCGTCGTCCGGCTGAGGTAGAGACAGCCCTGCGATGGGCCGTCCTCCTCCACCCGCCACGACCAGGGCAGGGACCAGAGCTCGCCCAGGTACGGGTACCGCTCCCCCTGGTAGGTGCTCACATCGCAGGTGGGAAAGACCTCGTCCCAGCCCCCGCACCACCAGTCGTCGAAGTTCTGCCCGTACACCGGCCGCCGGGGCTCCAGGCGGGGGTTGTGCCAGAGGAAGTTCCGGTCGGCCGGCTTGAGGATCAGGTCGTAGATCTTGGCGCCGAGCTCGGGGAGGAGCGTGAGGCGGAGGCGGGCGTTCTCCAGGACGATGGCCGTCAGGTCGTGGTATCGCCAGTGTGGGTCGATCCGGACGGGTGCCATCGCATTGCCTCTCGACTTCGGATTCCGGGTTGCTCCCGGCCGTCCCCGAAAGCACTTGACAACGGGGGGGACGGACGTGGTATACACATCCGAACATTACCGGTAACGCTAACAACTAACACGTACATGACATGGCCAACCCACAGCGGTCGCCGGTTCGACTGAAAGATATCGCGGAGCATACCGGTCTGTCAATCATGACGGTCTCCCGGGTGGTCCGTGGGCGGCCCGACGTGGGTGCGGCCAGCCGCCGCAAGGTCCTGGCCGCCGTCCAGCGTTTGGGGTACATCCCCAACCCCGCCGCCCGCCAGCTTGTCACTCGCACCCCCGCCCACGGCCGAGAAGAGCGCATCATCGGCGCCATCTTCAGCCGTGAGGTGGTCACCGCCCACAGCTACTTCGCCGGGATCATCCAGGGAATCGCCGACGAGGCGCGGCACTGGGACGGCCACCTGCTCTTCGGGTATGGCCTGGGGGAGTCGACGGAATCGCTCGAGTATCCCAAGATGATCCGCGACATGGTGACGCGCTGGATCATCCTGGTCGGCAAGGTCTCCCCCAGCTTCGTGCGGCAACTGCGGGCCAATGGGTTCTCCCTGGTCCTGGTGGATATGCGGCCGCCGGTCCGGGACGTGGACGCGGTGGTCTGCGACGACGCCGTGGGCGCGTACGAGGCCACCCGGCATCTCGTCAAGCTGGGCCATACCAAGGTCGCCCTGATCCGCGGACCGGCCCGGCATCCCTTCTTCAGCGCGCTGACGAGTGGGTATCGTCGCGCCCTCACCGAGGCGCGCCTCCCCCTGCAGGACCGGCTGGTGGCAGAGGCGGCCGCGAGCCCGCAGGGGGGCTATGACGCGGCCGAGGCGCTGCTCACGCGTCCGGTCCGCCCGACGGCCATCTTCACCAATGACGACATGGGGATCGGGGCCCTGCGGGCCATCCACGAGCGAGGCCTCCGGGTCCCCCAGGACGTCGCGGTGGTGGGCTACGACGACATCGAGTATGCCGCCCATACCATGCCGCCGCTCACGACCGTGGCCGTCCCCAAGGAGGAGATGGGCCGCCTGGCGGTGCGGAAGGCCATCGCCCAGATGGAGCAGGCAGAAGACCACGTGTTCTCCACAACCGTGGTGGCACATACGCTGATGATCCGCTCTTCTTGTGGCGCAGGCGCCGCAGCGCCTCCCCGCCCACACACTGGAAGGAGGAAGTCATGACCGATACTCTGGCCATTCGAGGCGGGACCCCCGTGGTCCCCAAGGAGCTTCACCACCGCTGGCCCGTGATCACCGCCGAGGACAAGGCCGCCGTGCAGACCGCCCTGGATTCCGGAATCGTCTCCGGCCCCTACGCCCCCCAGACCAAGGCCCTGGAGGAGGAATGGGCCCGCTACTGCGGCGTCCGCCACGCCCTGACGACCAATAGCGGGACCGCGGCGCTCCACACCGCCGTGGCCGCCGGTGGAATCGGCACGGGCGATCAGGTCATCACCACGGCGTTCACCTTCCTGGCCACGGCCCTGGCGGTGCTCCAGAACAACGCCATCCCCGTCTTCGTGGACATCGACCCGCGCACCTACAACATCGATCCCGGGAAGATCGAGGAGCGCATCACGGCGCGCACCCGGGCCATCATTCCGGTCCACATCCACGGCTGTCCGGCGGACATGGACCCCATCCTGGCCATCGCCCGGAAGCACCGCCTGCTGGTGATCGAGGACGCCGCGCAAGCGCATGGCTCCACCTACAAGGGAAAGAAGGTCGGCGGGATCGGCGACATGGGCATCTTCTCCTTCCAGGCCAGCAAGAATCTGCCCGCCGGCGAGGGCGGCATGTTCGTGACCAACCGGGAGGAGCTGAAGGAGCGGGCCAACCGGTTCCGCATGTTCGGCGAGGACGTTCGGGAGAGCGACAAGAAGGCCTTCGACCCCGCCCGGCCGCTGGACGGGGCGCGCGAGTACAACTCTCTGATGATGGGCTGGATGTACCGGTCGAACGAGCTGACCGCGGCCCTCTGCCGGAGCCAGCTCCGCCGACTGGACGCCTCGCTGGAACAGACGCGACGAAACGCCGCCTACCTGAGTGAGCATCTGGGCAAGATCCCGGGGGTCACCCCGCCCTATATCCCATCGGACTGCACCTCAGGATTTTACCAGTACCGCCTTCGGCTGGATCTCAAACCGCTTGGCGTGACGATCCCCGTCAAGGACTTCCGCTTGAAGCTCTTGGCGGCTCTCGGGGCCGAGGGAGTCGAGGTGAGCCTCTGGCAGACGATCCCCGTCCCCGCCCAGACCCTGTTCCAAGAGCGGACCGGCTACGGCCTGGGCTGCCCCTGGCAGTGCCCGCTGGGCGAAGAGGTCAAGTATGACCTGGCCGAGTATCCGGAGACCATGAAACTGCTGGAGGACTCGCTGGTCGTCGGATCCCACACCTTCCCGCTGTTCCCACAGCCGCTGGAGTTGATGAAGAAGTACGTGGAGGCGTTCCAGCGGGTCTTCGCAAACCTGGGGCAGGTCCTGGCGTGAGGCAGCCCGCTCTGGCAGCGAGTTCTGCGTGTTTGAATGCTCGTGTCGCACGTCGCACGAGCAAAAAAGGAGGAGAGGCCATGAAACGGACGGGCGCATTGGTCCTGTTAGCGGTTGGCCTGGCGATCCTTTGCACACTGCCCGCCTGGGCCGGCGAGAACAAGGTGGTCGTCGTCTGCAGCCCCGATCCCGCCTGGTGCGACGCGATCAAGCGGGAGTTCGGCAAGACCGGCACGGGGCTGGATTTCGTGCGCCTCAGCTCGGGCGCCGCCTTGGCTCGGCTCCGCGCTGAGAAAGCAAACCCGGTGTTCGACGTCTGGTTCGGCGGCAGCGGCGACGGTTTCTGGGTCGCCCAGGCCGAAGGGCTGGTGGAGTTCTACCATCCCAAGGCCTGGCCGGAGCTTCGGCCGCAGCTCACCAAACCGGTGGACGGCCACTACATCCCGCTGTATAGCGGCATACACGGCTTTGGCATCAACGAGAAGATCCTGCAAGAGAAGAAGCTGCCGGTGCCCTCGACCTGGAAGGAGTTGGGCGACCCGAAGTACAAGGGCCTCATCGCGACGCCCAATCCCAACACGTCGGGGACCGGCTATGTGATGATGACCACCATCATCCAGATCTACGGCGAGGAAGCCGGTTTTGAGCTGCTCAAGGCCATACACCGGAACGTGGCCCAGTACACGCGGAGCGGCGGCGATCCCAGTCTGCTGACCGGGAGGGGCGAGGCCGCCATCGGCGTCTCCTTCGCCAACGATGTGGTGGAGCGGGCCCGGAAAGGCTTCCCCATCCGCTTCGTGGCTCCCAAAGACGGGACCGGCTACGAGATCGGCGGGATCAGTCTGGTGAAGGGCGCGCCCAACCGGGACAACGGAATGAAGCTGATTGACTGGGCGCTGGAGCCCGAGAACCAGAAGCTGGGGCCGCAGAACGGTGAGGTGGACATCCAGTCGAACAGCAAGACGCCCGTCGATCCCGACGTCCCGCGTTTCGAGGACGCCAACGTCATCAACTACGACTTCGGGAAATACGGAACGCCCGCCGTCCGCGACGGCCTGATCAAGCGGTGGACCGAGCAGGTCTTCCCGCTGCCGAAGTAATGGGATCGGTGAATCGGTGGATTGGTGGATTGGTGGGGGCAGGATACTGATCCACTGATCCACCGCTTCACGAGTTTTTTTGGCATCTTTTCCTATGATCACTTATCGCCGCGAGACGATCGCCTGGGGTTGTGTGACGCTCGGGGGGTTTCTTTTCCTCCCCTGGGAGCGGGTCGGAAAGGTGTTCCTCGCCGCCTCTTGGTCCCACACGGGCCCGGGCCGGATGGGGGGACACTGGCCGCTGGCCCTGGTGGGCCTGGCGGCCTGCCTGGCGATCGCGCTGGGGATCGTCGGCAGCAGGGACCGACGCGGCGGTTGGGCGATCCTCGCCGGCGCCACCTGCGGTCTTCTGGTGGGGATCCTCCAGTTGGCGGCGACGGGCCGCGCCTTCGGTCTGGGGGCGGTCGTGAGCCTCCTCGGCCTCCTGACGTTGGCCGGAATCGGGCTCGCCCAGGTGGGTCTTGTCCGGGGGGGGCCATTCGTGGGGGCCGGAATCTTGTGGTCGGCGGGGCTCATCATTCTGTTTATCCTGTTCCCTCTCGTCATCATGCTCCAGGCCAGCATTGTGATCCAGGGCCATCTGACCGCCGCCGGCTTGCTGCGCTACCTTCGATCCCCCATCTTCCTGCTTCTCCGCCACCCAGAGTTGACTGTCGACCCCATCCGGTGGGGAGCCCGCGTCGGCATCGGGACCGGCCTCATCGCCGCAGCCCTGGCGTGGGGGTGCACGCGGCGGCCCGGCCCTTGCCTGGGATGGGGCCTGGGGCTCGGGATCGGCATGGGCCTGTCCACCATGATGGGCCTGGGCCTGGGCGCGCTCCGCAACAGCCTGTTCTTGGCCGTCGTCGTGGGGGCCGTCTCCACCGGCCTCGGCTTCGCCTTCGCCCTCCTGGAGTCGCGGAGCACCCTGCCGACGCGGCGCCTCCTGGCCCCGCTGTCCATCCTTCCCATCATCACGCCCGCCTTCGTCCTGGGCCTGGCCATGATCTACATGTTCGGCCGCCGCGGCTTCATCACCCACACCCTCCTGGGCCTCTCCACCAACGTGTTCTTCGGCCCGCTGGGGGTCGGTGTGGCGCAGATCCTGGCCTTCACGCCGATTGCCTATCTGGTCCTCGCCGGCGTCGTGCACTCCCTGGACATAACCATGGAGGAGGCCGCGCGCACGCTGCGGGCAGACCCCTGGACGCTGTTCCGGACCATCCTGTGGCCGCTGGTACGCCCCGGCCTGGCCAATGCCATTCTCCTGGTCATGATCGAAAGCTTGGCGGACTTCGGCAACCCGCTCCTCCTGGGCGGCGGCGTCCCCTTTCTCCCCACGGAGATCTTCTACGCGATCGAAGGGCGGTTCGATCAGCAAGAGGCGGCGACCTACGGCCTGGTCTTGCTGGCCATTACCCTGACGATCTTCTTCCTCCAGCGCTACTGGCTGGGCCGCCGCTCCTATGTGACCGTGACCGGGAAGCCCTCCGGCGGGCGGCCCACGCCGCTGCCCTTCGCCGTGGATCTGGCCCTGACCGGCGTCTTTGTTCTCTTCGCGGCCGT
Source organism: Candidatus Methylomirabilota bacterium (assembly GCA_026387775.1). GTDB lineage: Bacteria > Methylomirabilota > Methylomirabilia > Methylomirabilales > 2-02-FULL-66-22 > 2-02-FULL-66-22. The sequence continues at coordinate 15,883 of JAPLLC010000169.1, forward strand.
GGCGGCCCTTCTGTACGGATCCATCCTCTTCGGAAGCTTCGTCAAGCTGTGGGGCATCGACCACACCTTCACCCTCAAGAACTACCAGGACCTCATGAGCCACGGAATCCCGGTCCTCCTGGATACCATGGGCCTGGCGGCGGCGGCGGCGATTCCCTCGGCTGGGCTGGGGCTCTTGATCGCCTATCTCACCCTGCGGCATCGGTTTTTCGGGCGGACCACCCTGGAGTTTTCGGCCATGCTCTCGTACGCCATTCCCGGGACTGTCATGGGGATCGGCTACATCCTGGCCTTCAACGCGGGGGCGCTGCAGTTGACCGGAACGGGACTGATCATCATCCTGGCGTTCATCTTCCGCGGCATGCCCGTGGGGATCCGCAGCGGGATGGCCGCCCTCACACAGCTCGACCCCAGCCTGGAGGAGGCATCCTCTACCCTCAAGGCCGGAACGGCAACCACGCTGCGACGGGTGGTCGTGCCCCTGATCCGGTCGGCAATCATCACCGGCCTGATCTACAGCTTTGTCCGTGCCATGACGGCGGTGAGCCAGGTCATCTTCTTGGTGTCGCCGGGGCACGATCTCGTCACGATCCTGATCCTTTCGTGGGCGGAATACGGCACCATCTGGCGGGGGGCCGCCCTGTCCACCTTGCTGATTCTGGTTCTCGCGGTCTGCATCTTGCCCGCCCATTGGCTCGCCCGTCGCCAGCGATTCGGCCAGGTGGCAGGGATGGGTTGAGGCTGCGGGAGTTGGGATCAGCAATGGAGAGTGCGGCGTCCGCCGCGGCATCGCGGCACGCTTCCATCTCCTTGGCGGTTCGTCCGGCGACCGATCGTCGATTCTCCGGATGAATTGGGACAATTCAGACCATCAGGAGGGGAGCCCAATGCTTGCACCGGCTCTGTCCTTTGACCGCTCCGAAAAGCTCTTCGCCCGCGCGCAGCAGATCGTGGCCGGCGGCACGACCCAGGGAAAGACGCCCGACACGCTGCTGCCCGGCGAGTATCCGATCTTTGCCGATCACGGCCAGGGGTCGCACCTGTGGGACGTGGACGGCAACCGTTTCCTGGACTGGATCCTGGCCTACGGCATCATCGTCCTGGGTTACTGCGATCCGGATGTGGATGAGGCGGCCATTCGCGAGATCCGGCAGGGCTTCGCGTTCCCACTCACCCGGCCCGTTCAAAACGAACTGGCCGAGCTTCTGGTCGACACGATCCCCTGCGCCGAAATGGTCCACTTCTTCAAGACCGGTTCCGACACGACCACCGCCGCCATCCGGCTCGCGCGGATCGCTACCGGTCGCCAGAAGATTGTCCGCTGGGGCTACCACGGCTGGCATGACTGGTGCTGCCTGCGCGAGTCAGGCATCCCGCGGGCGGTGCGGGAGGACGTGCTCACCTTTCGCTACAACGACCTCGACTCGCTGGCGGACGTGCTCAAGCGGCACGGCGACCAGGTGGCTTGCGTGATCATGATGCCCCTGGAGATCGAGCCCCCCGCCCCCGGCTTCCTGGCCGGCGTCAAGGCGCTGGCCCATCGCCACGGCGCCCTGTTCATCCTCGACGAGATGCGCTCCGGCTTTCACCTGGCCCTGGGCGGCGCGCAGGCGTACTATGACGTGATCCCCGACCTGGCCACGTTCAGCAAGGCGCTGTCCAACGGCTACGCCCTGTCGGTGCTGGCCGGCCGGCGGGAGCTGATGGAGCGGCTAGACGAAACCTACGTCTCGTCCACCTTCTTCACCAACTCGATCGCCATGGCGGCAGCCGTGGCCACGATCCGGAAGCTCAAGCAGACCCAGGCGATCCCCCATCTGTGGCGGATCGGACAGGGACTGTTGGAGGGGCTGGACCGGTTGGCTCAGGAAGCGGGGGTCCAGGCTCGGAGCATCGGCGTGGCCCCGATGCCGTTTCTCGTCTTCACGGATCCCGATCCGGCGGTCCGGGAGACGGCCAAGTTCGTCTTCTACCGTGAGACCACGCGCCGGGGGGTGCTGCTGCACCCCAACCACCACTGGTTCGTCTCTGCCGCCCACACGGAGCAGGATCTGGCGCACACCCTGGAGATCTGTCGGGAGGCGTTCGCCGCCGTGAGGGGAGAGCTGGCACGAGGCTATCGCGTCCCCGCGAGGCAGGAGACCGCGGTCACCGTCTCGGCGGACATGATCTAGCGGAGAAGAGCAGGCTGGGCAGATAGAGAGACCACTCTCTTCGCTGCCTCTGAAGAAGGCGTTGGGCTGCCGCGAACCGGATCCCCCGGATCTCCTGATCGGCATCCACCTGGGTCCCGCGGCTGGAGGGTGGCTGATGGCTGTCCCGCGATTTGGCGTCTGTGCCTGGATCTACGGCGACGCGCCGCTGGATGCGACCCTGGCGCGCATCGCCGCGGCGGGATACGACGGGGTGGAGATCCCGGGGGAACCGGAAGCCTTCGACCCCGCCGAGATCCGCCGACTGCTCGCACGGCACACCCTCAAGCCGCTTGGGCTCACCGCCTCGTGCATGGCGCCCGCAACGCGGCGGGACCTGGCACATCCCGACCCGGCCGTCCGCGCCGACGCCGTGCGCTACGTCGTCGACTGCCTGCGCTTCGCGGCGGAGATCGGCGCCCCCCTGATCCAGATGCTCCCGTCCGGGGAGACCCGGCTGGCGCCGCTCGCTACCCAGGCCGAGGAATGGACGTGGTCGGTGGAGGCCATGCGCGAGGCCGTCCGCGAGGCGGAGCGGCTCGACGTCAGGATCAGCATCGAGCCGCTCAACCGCTACGAGGCCTATCTCGTCACAAATACCGACGAGGCAATGGCCTACCTGGCGGAGGTAGACTCGCCCTGGGTCGGCACGACGCTGGACCTGTTCCACGCCCACCTGGAGGAGCCCGACATCCGGAAGGCGATCCTCAAGGCCGGACCACGCCTGCTCCACGTCCACGTCGCAGACACGAACCGGCAGGGGTTGGGACGAGGGCACCTGGACGTGGCGGCTTGCGTGCGCGCGCTGCACGCGATCGGCTATGATGGGTCGGTTGTCCTCGAGGTCATGCCACCCGGGCCCAACCCCTTCCAGTCCATCAAGGACAAGAAGTCGGCGGGGATCCTCGACGGCTATATCCGGGAATCGCTCACGCTGCTTCGGCAACACTGGGCGGCCCTCTAGCGAAAGGAGAGATTGATGAAACGGATTCGCATCGGGGTCATCGGCTGCGGCATGATCGGCCAGATGATGCATCTGCCCCACCTCAAGGAGCTGCACGAGATCTACGACCTCGCCGCGCTGTGCGACGTCTCGCCCGGGACCTTGAAGTACGTGGCGGACTACTACCAGGTGAGCCGACGCTTCACCGATCACCACGCGCTCCTCAAGGAGCCGCTGGACGCCGTGGTGGTGCTCTGTGCCGACTCGCACGGCCAGGTCATCGTGGACGCCCTGAAGGCGGGCAAGCACGTCCTCACCGAGAAGCCGATGTGCTTCACGCTGCGGGAGGCGGACGAGATCGTGGCTGCCAGGAAACAGGCCGGGACCGTCTGCATGGTCGCCTACATGAAGCGCCACGATCCCGGCTACCGCTATGCGTACCCCCTGATCCAGAACCTGAAGGAGCTGCAGGCGATCCAGATCACCATCCTGCACCCCAACGAGCCGAACCAGGCCAGCCATCACGACATCCGGCGGTTCATGGACGTGCCCGCCAACGTCCGCGCCAAGCTCCTGGCCGACCAGGACGCCCTGGTCCGCGAGGCGATCGGCGACTTCACGCCGCTGGAACGGCGGGTCTTCGCCAACAACCTACTCTCCACACTGGTCCACGACGTCAACGTCCTGCGGGGGCTGTCGGGCGATCCCGAAGAGGTCCTCTTCACCGACGTCTGGCACGGGGGCGAGGGGATGCTCACCTGTCTCCGCTACGCCTCGGGCGTCCGCGCCATGATCAGCCTTCAGTATCTCCCGGATCTCGCCCATTACGAGGAGACCGTGGCCTATTACGGCAAGGGGGATCGCGTGCGTCTGGTCTTCCCGTCGCCCTTCTTCCGCAACGTCCCCACCCCGGTCGTCGTGGAGGGGATGGAAGACGGGAAGCCCTTCGAGAAGACGGTCATCGCCTCCATGAAAGAGGCGTTCAAGGAGGAGCTGCTCTACTTTGCCGACTGCGTGAACCATGGCAAGCCCCCGATCACCACGCCGGAGGAGGCCAGGGCAGACGTGGCGCTGCTCCACAAGATCTTCCACGCCATCAAGAGGCCGCTGGCATGAGGTTCACAGGGGAGACCCAGGCGGCGGTGGAGGCGGCCCGGGCGGCCGGGCAGATCCTCCTCCGCCAGCTTGGACGGGCACGCGGGATTCGTTTCAAGAGTGCCAAGGATCCCGTCACGGCGGCCGATCTGGCGGCGGAGCGCTGCATCCGCGGCCGGCTCCGGCGCCGCTTCCCGAAGATCGGCTACCTCGGGGAAGAGGGCACGCATGCCGACGGGCCGGACGGCCGATGGATCGTCGATCCACTCGACGGCACCATGGTGTTCATCGCCGGTCTCCCCTTTTTCGCCGTCTGCATCGCGCTGGAACGGGAGGGACGGATCGATACCGGGGTCCTGTACCTTCCGCGGCTGGACGAGATGTACGTGGCCGAGCGGGGGCGGGGGGCCTTCTGTAATGGCCGCCGCATCCGGGTGTCGCCGACCACGCGTCTCCGCCACTGCATGATCGCGCTCTGGCACGACGACTCCGTCTGGGGGAACCGCGCGCTCCGCGAGCGGATCGCCGCCCTGGCTCTCCAGGTCCGGAACGTCCGGATCTTCGGCGCGGGCTACGCCCTGGCCTCGGTCGCGGCCGGCCGTCTGGACGCCTACTGGGAGCAGAGCGCCTATCCGTGGGACATCGCCGCGGGCGCCCTGATCGTCGCCGAGGCGGGGGGGCGGGTCACCGACGGCGGCGGCCGCCCTCTGGATATCAATCAACCCACCATCCTGGCCAGCAATGGCCGGATCCATCGCCGTCTGGTGACCGCGCTCGCCGCGCCGCCGGGCCGCATCACGAGGTCCTAATGTCGACACGTACCCCCCTGACCGTGGGCGTGGGAGTGCTGGGCTATGCCGGCGTGGCCCGGGCGCACTTCAATGCCCTGAGGAAACTCCCGTACATCTTCCCGGATCCCCCCGTGCGCCTCCACCTGGTGGGGATCGCGGGCCGCTCCCCGGCCGGGGCAGACGGTGCCGCCCGGCGTTATGGTTTCGACTACGGCACCACCGACTGGCGGCGTCTGGTGGAGGATCCGCAGATCCAGCTCTTCATCAACTGCTCTCCCAACGACACCCATGCGGAGCCGTCCCTGGCCGCGGCGGAGCTCGGGAAACATCTTTTGTGCGAGAAGCCGCTGGCCCGCGACGCCCGCGAAGCCAAGCGGATGTGGGACGGCGTCCGACGGCGGCGGATCGTCCACCAGGTGAGTTACAACTACCGCTTCGTCCCGGCGGTGCGCTTCGCGCGCGAGATGATCCAGGCCGGCGAGCTGGGGGAGATCATCCACTTCCGCACCCAGTACACCGACGAGAGCCTCTCCGATCCATCGACCCCGCACACCTGGCGGCAGGAGAAGCGACGCGCGGGCAGCGGCGCGGTGGGAGACATCGCCTCGCACGTCCTCGACCTCGGCCGGTTCCTGATCGGCGAGCTGAAGCAGGTGAGCGGCATGTCGCGGATTGTCACTCCGCGCCGCCCCGCCAAGGCGGGCTCCCGCACCATGAAGGTGGTCGACGTCGAGGACCTCTACGTCGGCGCCCTCGAGTTCGCCGACCGGGGCATGGGCACCCTGGAGGTCTCCATGTTCTGCCCTGGCCGCAAGAACTTCCTCACCTTCGAGGTGAACGGGACGCAGGGCAGCCTCTGTTTCAACCTGGAGCGACTCAACGAGCTGGAGGTCTATCGGCCCGAGCCGAAAGGACGCCGCGACCGGGGCTTCAAGACGGTCCTGGTCACCGACCGGGATCATCCCTACGGCGGTCGCTGGTGGCCGACGGGCCACATCATCGGGTGGGAGCATACCTTTGTGCATCAGCTCCACCACCTGATCCGGGCGATCGCCGGCGAGGAGACAGTGCGGCCGCTGGCGGCCGACTTCCAGGACGGCTACATCAACACCGTGCTGTGCGACGCCCTGGTCGAGGCGGCCCGAACCGGCCGACGGGTAAATGTCAAATGACCAATTCTCAATTACCAATCACGGAATGACCGACGATCGCTTGTTCCTGGTCATTGGTCATTAGTCATTGGACATCGCACGCGGCTCGCGTAAGCCTCTTGACCTACACTCGGAGAGGTGAAACACTTTCCAGATAAGAGGGGTCCCCACGGGGGCCGGAAGGAGGTGGTTCGAAGTTTTCCCCAGACACAGGGCGTTCTATCTTGCAGTCGCTTCAACGCGCACTCTCAATCAGGAAGGAGAGCAACAATGCGAATTCGATCTTGGGCAACGATGGCGCTCCTCGTCACGATGATCGGGTTGGGAGTTGTGGTGGCCGCCCCGACTGCCGCCACGGCGGGCGCGCCGATCGAGCTGGTCATCGCCGACAGCCAGTCGGGGGCGAATTTCCAGGCCTACTGGCAGAAGTACGTGATCCCGGCGGTCAAGCAAACCCTGGGGATCAACCTGAAGTATCTGGTCACCAGCGACGCCGAGCAGATCCAGAAGACCAAGGCGTGGAAGCCGGGCCAGGGCGACACCCACATCCTCTTCCCCAAGTCCATGGCGACCTGGGTGACCTCCGGCGTCCCGCTGGAGACCCTCACCACCACGAACGTTCCCAACTCGGCCAAGATCGACCCGAAATTCCTCAAGTCGGACGAGGGGGTGGATCTCCAGGGGAAGGGCGTCCTCTACTGGCGCACCTCCTACGCCCTGATCTACAACAGCCTGAACATCAAGACTCCTCCCAAGTCCTGGAAGGAGTTCTACGATCGCCGGGCGGAGTTCAAGGGCCACATCGGCTTGGTCCGGCCCGACGCCAAGTCCAGCTCTGCCTGGCGGCAGCGCCTGGTCTTTCTTCACGCCTTCCTGAAGGAGAAGATGACCCAGCCCATCACGCAACTGGAGAAAGACCCTGTCTTCATCGACGCCTGGAACAAGCTCAAGGACTTTAGCACGTACGGCAAGCTTCCCCTGCCCTCCGAGCCGCCGAACCTGTTTGAGGACTTCAACGCCGGCGACACCTGGATCTCGCTCTACGCGCAGGATTACTCCCTCTGGTCGGCGCGCCAGGGCACCATGCCGCCCACGATCAAGGCCACCTATCCCGAGGAAGGGGCGGACGAGATCGGCACGGCCTATCTGGCGGTCCCGGCCAACATCTCCCCGGAACACAAGGAGGCGGCGCTCAAGGTGGTGAACTATCTGCTCTCGGATGACCAGCAGATCCGCCTCATCACCACCATGTGGCAGTATCCGGGCACCGAGATCACCGACCAGGTGCCGGGCATCGCCTGGGAGATGGTCCCCAAGCTGGACGTCCTCACCAAGACCGCCATTCCGCGTGAGCGGATCCGGAAAGACATGATCGACTACATCAAGGGGCACGCCAAGGACTTGCTCCCCTAGCCCGGATTATTCGCGAA
>JAPLLC010000169.1:23542-23991 GCA_026387775.1 Candidatus Methylomirabilota bacterium
GAATAATCCGGAGAATGACCAATTCCCAATGTTCAATGACCAACGACGGACCGAGCCACCATTCGTGACCCTGACAGCGCGCCAGGCGCGCGTACCACCCTTGGTCATTGGAATTTGGTCATTGGTCATTGGAGTCGCAGGATTCACAGTACTGTTCGTGAATAATGCGGGCTAGCGCTGTACGGCTCTGAAACTTCGTGTGCCCGGGTCGGGGCCCTGCACCGCCCCGACCCGGGCCTCTGCGCCGAAAAAGGGATCGTATGACCGCATTCTGGTATACCCATAAATCGCGAGTGATCACCGGATTGCTGCTGCTTCCAGCCGTCTTGAGCTTCTTCGGCCTCTTCTTCTATCCCATGCTCCTGACCGTCACCTTGAGCTTCCGGCCCGAAGGGCAAGAGGTGGGCTGGACCCTGCAGAATTACATCCAGTTTCTGACCGATCCGGAC
>JAPLLC010000169.1:24017-27328 GCA_026387775.1 Candidatus Methylomirabilota bacterium
TCCACCGCGGTGTCGATTCTGTTCTCCGTCCCCCTCGCCCTGATCCTGCGCGAGAAGGTGCGCGGCCATCGCTTCTACCGTCTCATGGTGATTGTTCCCCTGGTGATCCCGGGCCTGGTCGGCGCCCTGGGACTCTTGCTGTTCTGGGGTCCCCGCGGCTGGTTCAATCTCTTCCTGATGCAGATGGTGCCCTTCATCCAGCGCCCCGTGGCTGTGGACTACACCATCCATGGCCTGATCATGTTCTATGTCTGGCTCTACTTCCCTTACACCTGCGTGACCACCATGTCGGCGCTGGAGTCGCTCGACCGCAGCATCGAGGAGGCGGGAGCCGTGGCGGGGGCCAATCGGTGGCAAGTCCTGCGCTATATCGTTCTTCCCCTGATCACCCCCGGGATCCTGGCCGGGTCCGTCCTCACGTTCATGGCCGCCTTCGGCGCCTTTAGCGTGCCGCTGGTTGCGGGCGGGAACTACCGTCCCCTGGCGGTGGAGATCTACAAGCAGATCTCCATCCCGATCCCGGCCCACTGGTCGGCGGCCAGCGCCATCGCCGTGGTCATGGGGGTCTTGCAGGTGGGTTTCCTCACGCTCTACATGCGCTTCGTGCGCCGGGGCGGGGGCGCCGGGGCGGCAGGAGGTGCGCGATGACGCTGCTGCGCGCATACCTCCGCGGCTTGCGGGAGGGGTGGTTCATCCTGGGCTACACCCTGCTGCTGTGCCTCACCTTTTTCATCGCCGCTCCCTTCCTGATGATCGTTCTGCGATCCGTCGGCAAGGGGTGGTTCGGGCGGCTCTGGCTGCCGCCGCAGCTCACCTTGGACTGGTACCGCTGGGCGATCGAGGTGGGCAACATCCCCGAGGTCATGAAGAACACCCTCATCATCGGGGCCATCGCCGTCGCCATCAGCACCATCATCGGCATCTTCGCCGGCTGGGCCTTCGGCCGGCGTCACCTGCCGGGCAAGGAGATCCTGATGGCCATCATCCTCCTGCCCCGCATGATCCCGCCCATCACCTACGCCCTGGGCGTGGCCAGGATCTTCTACACCATGGATCTGGTGGACACCTACTTCGGCGTGGCCCTCGCCCACGTCTCGGTCTGCGCCCCCTATGCCATCCTGGTCCTCTCGGCCACCTTCGAGAGCCTCGACGAGCGCGTCCTGGAGGCGGCCGCCGTCTGCGGCGCCAACACGCTCAAGCGGTTCTTCTACGTCGTCCTGCCGCTCATCATGCCCGGGATTTTGGCCTCCATGCTCTTTTCGTTCACCTCGTCCTACAACGAATTCACGCTCACGCTGCTGACCTACGGGCCGCACACGGTGACCTTGCCGGTGCGCACCTATCTGGCCGTGGGAGACGGGTACTGGGAGATCACCAGCGCCATGGCGGTGATCATGGTCGTCCCATCCCTCTTCATCCTGGCCACGATCCAGCGACGCGCCAAGCCGGAGAAGCTGGTCGGCGGATTTAAGGGGGTCTAAGGATGGCCGATGCCATGATCGAGTTTCGGGAGATGACCAAGCGGTATGTCAACCTGGTGGCCAACGACCACCTCAGCCTGACGATCGAGCGGGGAGAGCTGATGACCCTGCTCGGCCCTTCGGGCTGTGGCAAGACCACAGCCCTGCGCTGTCTCACCGGCACCATCCAGCCCGACGAGGGCCAGATCCTCCTCGACGGGAAGGACGTCACTCACGTCCCGACCCACCAGCGGGAGATGGGGCTGGTCTTCCAGAACTTCGCGCTCTTTCCGCACATGACGGTCCAGGACAACGGCGGATGGTGGCCGACGCCCTCCGTCTGGTCCGGCTGGAAGGATATGCGAGCCAATACCCTCGCCAGTTATCCGGCGGACAGCAGCAGCGTGTCGGTCTGGCGCGGGCCCTGGTGTACCACCCCAAGGTGCTCCTCCTGGACGAGCCGCTCTCCAACCTGGACGCCAAACTCCGTGAGGAGATGCGATTCGAGATCAAAGAGGTGGTCACGCGCCTGGGGATCACCGCCGTGTACGTCACCCATGACCAGGGGGAAGCGCTGGCCCTGTCGGACCGCGTGGCCATCATGAACCGCGGCCACCTGGAGCAGCTCGGCACGCCCGAGGAGATCTACGAAAGCCCCCGGTCCAAGTTCGTGGCCGAGTTCATCGGCCTCTCCAACTTCTTGGAGGGGTACGTGCAGACGGTCCAGGGCGGGGACATGCTGGTGATGGCGAGCGGCGTGTCCGTCAGCACGCCGGCCCTCCCCGCGATCGGTCCGGGCCAGAAGGTCCTGCTCTTCCTGCGCCCGAACGAGGTGGAGATCCTGCCGCGGGAGGCCCCGGCCGGCACCAACGTCTTCGAGGCTCGGGTGGACAAGGCCACCTACCTGGGCGATACCATGGACTACCGCATCGCCCTTGGCCAGGGCGTGGAGCTTCGCGTCCAGGGCGACGCGCGCCGCCGCTATCAGGCGGGAGAGAACGTGCGGCTCCGCCTGCCGCGCGTCCGGTCATGGGCGGTCACAGAATAACCAATGGCCAATGACAAATGACCAATTGAGATACCACCATTGGTCTTTGGGATTTGGTCATTGGTCATTGAAAGGGAGCTATGCCCTCAGAAAAGCGCCTCCGAGTTGTTGACCTGACCCGCGACGAGTTCGCCCAGGCGATGCGAGCGGGACGTTGGCTACTTCTCCCCTTCGGGTCGGTCGAGCAGCATGGCCCTCACCTCCCGCTCGGGACCGATTTCTTCTACGGAGAACACGTCTGTCTGGCGGTCGCCGAGCAAGTGAACGGCCTGGTGGCGCCCGGCTTCCCCTACGGCATCTGCCGGACCATGCGAAACTTCCCCGGGACCGTCTCGCTCTCGCCGGAGACCTTCACGCCCATGCTGCGCGAGGTCCTCGCCGAATACATCCGCCACGACGCGCGGAAGTTCGCCCTCATCGCCGGCCACGCCGAGGAGGCCCAGAACGGCGCCATGCGCGAGGCCGTTCTCCCGTTCGTCAATGCCGACCCGACCCTGAAGGCCCTGGTGATCGGTCCCTACGATTTCCTGGACCCTGTCCGAGAAGAGGCGGGTCTCGTCGGAACCGACGGGCACGCGCGCTCGATCGAAACCTCCGAGCTGCTGGTCATCGCGGAGGACAAGGTCCACCTCGATCGGCTCCCAGAGGTCACCCGGCCGCGCCTCTCCCGGTTCCGGGTGATGCCGCACCCCGAAACCGAGTTCCCCATCGGCGTGCGCGGCGACACCTCCAAGGTCTCGCGTGCACTCGGCGAGCGCGCCCTGAGTCACGCCATCTCAGAAATCGTCCGGATCTTGCAGAAT
>JAPLLC010000041.1 GCA_026387775.1 Candidatus Methylomirabilota bacterium
CGACTGCTGAGAGTCTATCCGGCCGACGGAGAAGGCTGACGGCTACAGGGAGAGAGGAGCGTCATGCGCACTGTCGTTCTGGCCGGTGGCGTCGGCGGGTCCAAGTTCCTCTGGGGGTTGGCTCAGGAGATGGAGCCGGAGAGGCTCACGGCCGTCGTCAACACCGGAGACGACCTCGAGCTGCACGGACTCAGGATCTCGCCGGACGTGGACATCGTCACCTACAGCCTGGCCGATCGCGTGGATGGCGATCGCGGATGGGGATTTGCCGGGGACACCTTTTCCTGCATGGAGGTGCTCGGCAGCTACGGACGACCGACGTGGTTTCGGCTCGGGGACCGCGACCTTGCCACCCACATCTTCCGCACCGATGCCTTGCGGCAGGGACAGCGTCCGACGCAGGTCGCGGATGCGGTCCGGCATGCCCTGGGGGTCCGGGTGCGGGTGCTCCCCATGACAGACGATCCGGTGGGGACATATGTCCTGGTGGGAGACGGGGTGCCGCGTTCTCTGCACTTCCAGGAGTATCTGGTCGAGCGAGCGGCCGTGGACGAGGTCCGCGGTGTGGAGTATCGGGGAAGTGGGCGCGCCCGGCCGACGCCCGAAGTCCTGACCGCGCTGGCCGAGGCGGAGACGATCTTCATCGCCCCCAGCAATCCCGTGGCCAGCATCGGACCGATCCTGGCGGTTCCGGGAATCCTCCGACAACTGGGCAAGTCGAGCGCGCCGATCATCGTCGTGTGTCCGATCGTGGGGGGTCGGTCGCTGAAGGGGCCGACGGACAAGTTCCTCCGCTGGGCCAATGTCGAGGTGTCCCCCCTGGGTGTGGCGCGGTACTACCAGGCCATCCTGAGCGGCGTGCGGGGCATGCTGATTGATCGGATGGATGAGGCGCAGACGGCCGCGATCGAGGCGCTGGGGATTCGAGTAGGGGTCGGCGAGATTGTCATGCAGGACGCCGAGGCGAAGCGTCGGGTGGCGCGACTGGCCCTGACCCTTCGGGAGACCGTGTGAGGCCGCAGGGTGAATCTATTCCGGTGAGCGGCACACCCCCTCCCTGCTTGGGAAAGAGGCTATCCCGTTGATGGATTACGATGCGCTGGCAGCCGACTACGCCCGGCACCGACGGGTTCACCCGGGGGTGCTGAGAAGCCTGCTCTCCGCGAGCGAGATCGGTGCGTCCTCCAGGGTCCTCGAGGTGGGATGCGGGACGGGCAACTACACGGTCGCCCTGCAGGGGGCGGTCGGGTGCACGTGCTGGGGCATCGACCCATCCGAGGAGATGCTGGCCCTGGCTCGCCGGAGCGGCGGCGGGATTCTGTTTCGCATGGGCATGGCGGAACGGTTGGAGTTCGATCTCGAGAGCTTCGATCTGGTGTTCTCGGTGGACGTGATCCACCACGTGGCCGATCGTGCCGCGTATCTGCGGGAAGCCTGCCGGGTGTTGCGGCGAGGCGGAAAGCTCTGCACCGTGACCGACTCGGAGGAGATCATTCGCCGCCGACAGCCCCTGACGACCCACTTCCCCGAGACGGTGGAGCCGGAGCTGCAGAGATACCCAGGGGTCGGCGAGCTCAAGGCGTTGATGGCCGAGGCCGGATTCGGTGCCGTTGAAGACGCGGTCGTCGAGTCCGCGTATGTCTTGAGCGACATCCAGGCCTATCGCGACAAGGCGTTTTCGAGCCTGCACCTGATCTCCGATCGGGCCTTCCGGGCGGGGATCGCGCGCATGGAGCGGGACCTCCGCGACGGGCCGATTCCCTGCGTGTCGCGCTACCTCCTGCTGTGGGGGCTCAAGCCGTAGTCCGGGTTCCAGGGTTGACGGGGACGGGGAAAGGAAGAACGTGATGGGCGAAACGAGTATGGCGGAGGTGCCGCCCGATGTGCGCGAGCGCGTCACGCGGCTGGTGTGCGATCTGGTGGCCATCCCGTCGCACGGGTGCGAAGAGCAGGCGGTGATCCGCTATCTGGCGGACCGGTTCGCGCGCCAGGGTATCCCCTGCCGGATCGGCGAACTGGACGGAACTCCCATCAACGTGATCGCGGAGATCGGGGCCGGGCCACGCGTTCTGGTGCTCAATAGCCATCACGACACGGTGCCGCCGGGCGACCCGGCGCTCTGGGCGACCGACCCGCTCACGCCGGTGGTGAAGGACGGCAAGGTGTTCGGGCGCGGGGCCGAGGACGCCAAGGGGTGTCTGGCCGCGATGATCGTCGCGTTCGAGACGCTGGCGGCGCGCCGCGAGACGCTGCCGGTCCGGGTAGTCCTGATGGCGGTTGGAGGGGAAGAGCGCGGCGGTCTGGGGACGAAGATAGAGGCGGTGCGAGGACTTCGGGCCGATGCCGCCATCGTCGGAGAGTCCACGGGGCTCGTCCCCTTGATCGCCCACAAGGGAGTCCTGCGGCTGGAGGTGGAGGTCACGGGGAAGGCGGCGCACGCCAGCGATCCCGAGGCGGGGATCAACGCCATCGTCGCCATGGCCCCGATCGTCTCGGCGCTGGACGGGCTCGCCGCAGAAATCCGGCGGCGTGCGGAGGCCTATACCGGAAGGGCGAGCCTCGTCATCTCGAGCATTGGCGGGGGAGTGGCGCTGAACGTGATTCCCGCCCGCTGCGTGATCTCCATCGACCGCCGCGTCCTCCCGACCGAGACGGAGGCCGACGCGAACCGGGAGATCGTCGAGACGGTCACCCGGGCCCTCCCCCTCGGTGCGGGCGCCCGGGTCGAGGTGCGGAGGGTGCGCTTCGTCCCGCCCTCGATCACCGACGCGGCGTCCCCGATCGTGGCCGCGGCCGAAGAGGCCGCGACGGCCGTCCTCGGGAAGTCCGTCCGGGCGGCCGGCTTCACCGCCACCTGCGACATGACGTACCTCGTCAACGATGCGAAGATCCCCACGATCATTCTGGGGCCGGACAGCATCGAGCTGGCCCACCAGGCCAACGAGTGCATCTCGATCGAGCAGATGGCGCTGGCGGTGGAGGTGTACTTGAAGACCATCGAAGCCTGGACGCGGCGGGTGTGAGGGGGGGCCATGAGCGACGGATGCTGCGAATATCGGCTGGAGGAGATGAGCTGGCCGCGGGCCCAGGCGGCCATCGGGGGCGGGGCGACGGCGGTCGTTCCCGTCGGCAGCCTGGAGCAGCACGGCCGGCACCTGGCGCTCAACACCGATAACGTGATCGCCGACGCCATCGGGGAAGAGGCCGCCCGCCGGGGCACGGAGCGGGGGCTGAAGCTGCTCCTCTGTCCGTCTCTCCACTACGGCTACACCATGCACAACATGGATTTCCCCGGCACGATCACCCTGCGCATGGAGACGCTGCTGGAGATGACGGTGGACGTGGTGAGCAGCCTGCTGCACCACGGCTGCAGGAAGGTCGTGCTCCTGAACGCGCACGGGAGCAACTGGAGCATCCTGGACCTCGTCTGCCGGCGGGTCATGAACCGCCACCCGGAGGCGCTGGTGGCGGCGGTGAGTCCCGTGAAGATGGCGGCGGCGGAGCTGGAGAAGCTGCGCGAGGCCAAGGAGATGGGCGGGATGGCCCACGGCTGCGAGCTGGAGACCTCGCTCATGCTCCACCTGAGGCCGGAGCTGGTGGAGATGGAGAAGGCGGTCCGGGACATCTCCCAGCCAGACTCTCGCTTCTACTGGCGGGACATCTTGCGAGGGAGTCGGGGCGTGGCCATGGCCGACCTGACGCGCCACGTCTCGCGCACGGGGCTGGTGGGCGACCCCACGGTGGCGAGCGCGGCCAAGGGCCGCCGGTGCTTCGAGGTCATCGTCGCCACCTGTCTGGAGTTCCTGGCCGAGTTCGCGGTCCGCGAGGTGGCGGTGACACTGGACTTCCCGCTGACCCACGAGCGGACCGAGATCGAGTAACATCACATTCGAGCGGTACGGATCGGGGTCGAACGCCCCCCTGGGACCGGTGGCCCCCTGGGGGCCGGGAGGAGCCGTATGAGACGCACACTGGGACTTTTCGCGATGGTGCCGGCGGCCCTGGCGGCCATTCTGTTGACGATCTCGCCCGCGGTCGCCGGCGCGCCGGTGCAGGGGGGCACGCTACGCGCCGCGCTCACGGCCAGCGCGCCGACCCTGGACCCGCACTCGGGCACCCACCTGGCGATCCGGGAGGTCGGCCTGCACATCTTCGAGAGCCTCCTGACCTTCGATGCCAAGTTCCAGGTCGTCCCCCAATTGGCGGAGCGCTGGGAGGCGAGCCCCGACGGAAAGGTCTACACCTTCACCCTGCGCAAAGGAGTCAAGTTCCACAACGGTCGCGAGATGACCGCCGAGGACGTGCGGGTTTCGGTGGAGCGGTTCCGCGCCGTGGCGCCGCGCCGCAACGAGCTGGACGGCCTCGCCAAGCTGGAGGTGGTGAGTCCGTCCGTGGTCCGGATGACCCTGAACAAGCCGGACGCCTCTTTCCTCGCCGCCATCGCCAACCCGATCTGCCAGCTGGCCATCCTGCCCAAGGAGGCGGTGGAGGGGCGGCCCATCAACAAGGCGGACCTCATCGGCACGGGTCCGTTCAAGTTCGTGGAGTGGATCCCCGACCGCTGGGTACGGCTGGCCCGCTTCGCGGACTACAAGCCCGAGGGCAAAGCGGAGGCGGGTGGATTCGGCGGGGCGCGGAACGCCTATGCGGACGAGATCCGCTTCGTCCCGGTGCCCGAGCCGGGGGCGCGCGTGGCCGGCTTGCAGACGGGCGAGTACGAATTTGCCGATTTCCTGCCCTCCGCGTCCATCCCGCAGCTCACGGGGGACCGGAGCCTCAGGATCGTCCGGCTGGGGCCGCAGAACTACCCGACGGTCTACTTCAATCACACGGGCAAGTTCAAGAGTCTGAAGCTGCGCCAGGCGGTGCAGGCGGCTCTCAACATGGACGAGATCATGCAAGTGGCCAACGACGGCGACGGCCGCGTGGATCCCGGCTTGTACTTCAAAGAGCAGGTGTGGTACACCACCGCGGGCGGGAATCTCTACAACCAGAAGAACCCCGCCAAGGCCGGACAGCTCCTGAAGGAGGCGGGCTACAAAGGCGAGCCGGTGGTGTTCGTGACCAACACCAGCTACGACTACATGTACAAGGCGGCCCAGGTGATTCAGGAGCAGCTCAAGAAGATCGGCATGAACGTCAAGCTGGAGGTGTACGACTGGCCGGGGTCGCTGGCGGTCCGCAAGGACATGAGCAAGTGGGATCTCTTCAGTTCCAGCCATTCCATGCGGTTCGACCCCAGCGCCAACGACTTCTACTACCGGGCCAAGACCTCCTTCTTCGGCTACGACAATCCGAAGATGGAGGCGCTTCTCGACAAGGCCAGCGCCGCCACGAAGTTCGAGGCGCGGCACAAGATCTACGACGAGGTCCAGAAGCTCGTCTACGAGGACGTGGCCCTGCTGAAGCTGTACGACCACTACACCTGGCAAGGGCACTCGGCCAAGCTTCAGGGCTACACCCCCTGGGTCCAGGTGCGGCTCTGGAACCTCTGGAGGGAGAAGTAGAAGCGAATGACCAATGACTAATGACCAATGTCCAATCAGGGGCTCCGGGCATCGGTCATTGGTCATTGGCAATTAGTCATTGGTCATTCCTGGGATGGCCACTGGGAAATGAGGGCTTGATCGGATGGCCGCGTACATCCTGAGGCGCCTACTGGGGATTCTCCCCGTGCTGATCCTGGTGGCCCTGGGATCGTTCCTGCTGGTGCACCTGGTCCCCGGGGATCCGGCCATGGTCATGCTGGGGAACGATGCAACGCCGCAGCAGATCCAGGCGCTCAAGACGCAGATGGGACTGGACCGCTCCCTGCCTGAGC
>JAPLLC010000022.1 GCA_026387775.1 Candidatus Methylomirabilota bacterium
CCCGACCGGCGACAAGGCGGCCCTGAAGGAGTACGCCAAGGCCATGTTCAGTGGCGAGAACATCCCCTGGAAGTTCGAGGGCGAGCAGCCCGAGGTGTCCGACGGCCTGGCCGAGGCCTGGGTCCAGTACGCCCCCGAGAACGTCCCGTTCCTGCGGAAGCAGGACCCTGACCTGAAGTTCGTGGCCTCGGGCGGCGCCGCTTTCCCGCAGTTCCCGGGCGCGCAGGCGTCGAAGTACCGGACCTACTTCACCACCTATACCGGCAAGGCCGATCTCACCGTGTCCACGAAGGATGCCCCGAGGACCGAGAAGATGAACGGCGAGGCCTTCTTCGCCTGCCTGCAGCACGGGGTCGAGGCGCGGGGAATCCGGGTCCTCTACGGCACCTCGGGAAAGCGCCTGCTGACCAACGACAAGGGCGAGGTGATTGGCGTCATCGCGGAGCAGGACGGCAAGGAGATCGCCTGCCAGGCCAAGCGGGCAGTGGTCATCACCTCGGGCGGCTACGAGTACAACAAGGCGATGCGCCGGGCCTTCCTCGAGGGACCCGGCGTCGAGGGCTGGGCCTTCTACGGCACGCCCGAGAACACCGGGGACGGGATCGCCATGGCCATCAAGGTCGGCGCCGGCCTGATGAAGGTCGGCAAGGCCGCCTCGCGCCTGATCATGGCCGTCCCCATGCGCCAGCATGGCCTGAAGATGGGTATCATCACCGACTCCGTCGGGCGGCCGAACTCGATCGTGGTGGACAATCTCGGCAACCGGTTCATCGCCGAGACCCTGGTCACTGACGACCCCAGCCGGTACTTCTCCTACAAAGAGGCCGTCAAGTTCGACATTACCAAGCTTCTCTACCCCCGGGTGCCGAGCTGGATGATCTTCGACGAGACGTTCCGGACGAAGGTGACCATCACGTCGCTCGGCATCTCCACCGCCGGTTTCGGCCTCGTCCCCTGGACCAAGGACAACATGGACGCCATCAATCGCGGCTGGATCATGAAGGCGGACACGCTGCAGGAGCTGGCGGCCAAGATCAACGCAAATCCCGAGAACCGGAAGCTGATGGACCCGGCCAATCTGGCCAAGACGGTGGCCCGCTTCAACGAGCTGTCGGCCAAGGGGAAGGACGAGGACCTGAACCGGCGCGCCGAGACTCTCGGGCCGATCGAGAAGCCGCCGTTCTACGCCCTGCCGCTTTACGCGGGCGGGCCGAACACCAAGGGCGGGATCGCGGCCAACGCCAAGCGCGAGGCGCTGGACTGGGAGGGAAGGCCGATCGCCCGGCTCTACACCGCCGGCGAGATCTCCTCGGCGCTGAAGTTCGTCTACCAGGCCGGGGGCAACCTCTCCGAGTGCATCGTCATGGGCCGGATCGCCGGGATGAACGCCGCAGCCGAGAAGCCGTGGGCGTAGGCATGCGCGGGCCTGGGGCGGGCGCACCCCGCTCCAGGTCCTCACCGGCAATCGGGAGAAGGACGCAATGAGGTCGTTCAATTCGAATCGTATCGTGTGGAACTGGCCGCTGGTGCTGCTGGTCTTGCTGGTGGGCGCAGTCCTCGGCATGGCCTCGACCGCCGGGGCCGCGGCCCCCAGGCCGCTCTTGGTCGAGAAGCACAAGGAGGCCGGCCTCAACTGCGATGCCTGCCACAAGGAGAGCCCGCCGAAGGCGGCGGTCACCGCGCCCGTCTGCCTGGGCTGCCATGGAGACTACGCCAAGCTGGCGGAGAGAACGCAGGAGGCCAAGCCCAAGAACCCCCACGAGTCCCACGAGGGCGAGATCGAGTGCCAGGAGTGCCACCACGTCCACAAGACCTCGGTGGATTACTGCGCGAAGTGTCATGACTTTGGATTCAAGGTCCCCTAAAGAAGCCTCTCCGTTCTTTCCCGGCTCTCAATTCTCGGCTCTCCGCTCTCGACTCCCGGCTCTCGGCTCTTCCCTCGGCGGGCTTGACCTGCGCGGGCAAGCCGTCTATACTGGTTTTGGGTTCCGTTGGTAGTAACCGTCCGTGTGATGCCGCGAGGACCAGTCCTTCGCGGCTTCTTTCTTTTCTGTGCCCGGCGACCGCCGGGGAAGGACGTCATGTCGATCGAAACACGCCAGGACATTCGCAACATTGCCATCATCGCCCACGTGGATCACGGCAAGACCACGCTGGTGGATGCCATGCTCTGGCAGAGTGGGATCTTTCGCTCCAACGAGTACGTGGTCGAGCGGGTCATGGACTCCATTGACCTGGAGCGCGAGAAGGGGATCACCATCATGGCCAAGAACACCGCGGTCAACTATCGCGGGACCCGCATCAACATCGTGGACACCCCCGGCCATGCTGACTTTGGCGGCGAGGTGGAACGTACGCTGAAGATGGTGGATGGGGTGATGCTCCTGGTGGACGCCAGCGAGGGGCCGTTGCCCCAGACCCGGTTCGTCCTGCGGAAGGCCTTGGAGTCGAAGCTCCCGCCCATCGTGGTCATCAACAAGATCGACCGGGCCGACGCGCGGATTGACGAGGTCCTGGACGAAATTTACGACCTGTTCATCGACCTGGACGCCAGCGAAGACCAGTTGGAGTTCCCGGTCTTCTACTGCAATGCGCGCAGGGGCCTCTGCCGCGCGAGGATGGACGAGCCGGACGGGCCGCTGATCCCGCTTTTCGAGGAGATCCTGCGGACGATCCCCGCGCCGACCTACGACCCGGCCTTCCCGCTGCAGCTCCTGGTCACCTCCCTGGACTATGACGACTACGTGGGGCGGCTTCTGATCGGGCGGATCTTCAACGGGCGCATTCGGAAGGCCCAGGATGTATGTCTGTGCCGCCTGGACGGGAGTCAGGTCACCGCCAGGGTCACCAATCTCTATGGCTACCAGGGCCTGCGCCGGGCTGAGATTGACGAGGCGGGCCCGGGCGACATCGTGGCGGTGGCCGGGATGGAGGCCGCCACCATCGGCGAGACCCTCTCCGACCAGGAAAACCCGCGTGCGCTCCCGCCCATCAAAGTGGACGAGCCGACCCTCGCCATGAATTTCTCCATCAATACCTCCCCCATGGCCGGCCGCGAGGGCCAGCACGTCACCTCGTCCAAACTGAAAGACCGGCTCGCCCGGGAGGTGCTGACCAACGTCTCCATCCGCGTGGAGCCGACCGATTCGCCCGACACCTTCAAGGTCTCGGGACGAGGAGAGCTCCAGCTCGCCATCCTGATCGAGATGATGCGCCGGGAGGGGTACGAGCTGTCCGTGGGCAAGCCGGAGGTCCTGACGAAGGAGATCGACGGCCAGCGGCACGAGCCCATGGAGACCCTGGTGGTCGACTGCCCCGAGGATTTCATCGGCGTCGTGACCCAGAAGATCGGAGTCCGCAAGGGACGCATGACCAAGATGGTGAATCACGGCAGCGGCCGGGTCCGGCTGGAGTTCCGCCTGCCGTCGCGAGGCCTGATCGGCTTCCGCACGGAGTTCTTGACCGACACGCGGGGCACCGGCCTGATGAACCACCTCTTCGACGGGCACGAGCCCTGGCAGGGGGACATCCCCCATCGCCCCACCGGGGCGCTGGTGGCCGATCGGCCGGGTCGTGCCACCGGTTACGCCATCGCGCACCTGCAGCCGCGTGGCGAGCTGTTCGTCTCGCCGACCGACGAGGTCTACGAGGGGATGATCGTCGGCGAGCATTCGCGCGAGAATGACATGGACGTCAACGCCACCAAGGAGAAGAAACTCACCAACATGCGGGCCTCCACCGACGAAGCCACCGTGCAGCTCGTCCCCCCGCGCCCCATGAGCCTGGAGCAGGCCCTGGAGTTCCTCAAGATAGACGAGCTGCTGGAGGTAACCCCCAAGGCCTTCCGGCTGCGCAAGAAGATCCTCCTCGCCATCAAGCGGAAGGGGAAGCCCACCGTCTGACCCCGCTCCGCCCCGACGGCGCGTCCGTACTTCTGCTCCTGCCCGGCCTCCCCGCGCGTGCCCTTTAGAATCCCCCGCGAATCGCGCATCCCGCTGAAGCCTATTGCGTCCCACGTCCGCCAGCGGTAGGATATATTCTCTTTGAGATTCCCTAACCGCATGGAAGGAGCCGTCATGGATCGTGCCGTACTCGACTTCGCCAACCTGCCCTTCGCCTATCAGAAGACCGACCAGAACATCCGGTTCTGGTTTCGAGACGGGAAATGGTCCGCGGGAGAGCTGACCGCCGACGAGCACATCCCGATGCACATAGCGGCCACATGCCTTCATTACGGGCAAGAGGTGTTCGAAGGCCTGAAGGTGTACGAGCGGCCTGACGGCCGGATACAGACCTTCCGGTCGATCGAGAACGCCCACCGGATGCAGCGCTCTGCCCGAAAACTCTGGATGGAGCCCGTCCCCGATGCGCTGTTCCGCGAGGCGGTGCACAAGGTCGTACGGGCAAACCGACGGTTCGTGCCCCCGTACGGCAGCGGAGCAAGCCTCTACGTCCGCCCGCTCCTCATCGGTACCAGTGCCGAGGTGGGAGTGAAGCCCAGCCAGGAGTACCTGTTCTTGGTCTTCGTCACTCCCGTGGGGCCATATTACAAGGGCGGGCTCACGCCGGTGCGCCTGCTTGTGGAGGAAGATATCGATCGGGCCGCGCCCGGCGGCGTGGGCGACGCCAAGTGCGGCGGGAACTACGCTGCGGGCATGCGGGCGACATTACCCGTCAAGGAGAAGGGCTACGCCGAGGTCCTCTATCTGGATTGTCGGGAGAAGAAATATCTCGACGAATCCGGCTCGTCGAACTTCTACGCCATCATCGGGAAGAGCTTCGCAACGCCGGCCAGCCCCTCCATCTTGCCCAGCATCACCAACATGAGCGTCCGGCAGATCGCCAAAGACATGGGCCTCGCGGTCGAGCAACGACCCGTGTCGGTGGACGAGCTGCCGACCTTTAATGAAGCGGGCTGCCTGGGCACCGCCGCCGTGATCACCCCGGTGGAGGCGATCACGTACCGCGGTAAGGACTTCGTCTACGCCAAGAACGGCAAGGCCGGCCCGATCACCGCCGAGATGTACAAGCGTCTCACCGCCATCCAGTTGGGCGAAGCCCCCGATCCGTACGGTTGGACGGAGATCGTTTCCGAAGGCTGAATCGGTCCAAGATCCTGAACCATCCCAGCGCGAAAGGCCCTGACCGGGATTCGGTCAGGGCCTTTCGATTCGCGGCCGGCAGAAAGCGGCGGCATGCAGATCTTCCCGCGCGTCCGCTACTGCTTCAGCATCTTCCGCAGGACCGTCTGCAAGATCCCGCCGTTTCGGTAATAACTGATCTCCACCGGCGTGTCGATCCGCGCTGTGGTAACGAACGAGGTCTTAGTGCCGTCCGCCCGCTCCACCTCGACGGTGACGTCCTGACGCGGGGTAAGCGTCCCGCTGATCCCCTGGATGGTCAGCCGCTCCTTGCCGGTGAGTCCGAGTGACTCGGCGTTCTGGCCCGGCTTGAACTGCAAGGGCAGCACGCCCATCCCCACCAGGTTGCTCCGGTGGATCTTCTCGAAGCTCTCGACGATGGCGGCCCGCACGCCCAAAAGCATCGGCCCCTTCGCCGCCCAGTCCCGGGACGAGCCGCTGCCGTATTCCTTGCCCGCGATGACCACCAGCGGCACCCCTTCCTTCTTGTAGCGCTCTGCCGCGTCGAAGATGTCCATCCGCTCGCCCGAGGGAAGATGGATCGTCACCCCGCCTTCCACGCCCGGCACCATGAAGTTCTTGAGCCGGATGTTGGCGAACGTCGCGCGCGCCATGACCCGGTCGTTCCCGCGCCGGGCCCCGTACGTGTTGAAGTCCTTCTTCTCGACCCCTCTGGCCTTGAAGTAGCGGCCCGCCGGGCTGTTCTCGGCGATGTCCCCCGCCGGCGCGATGTGGTCGGTGGTAACGGAGTCGCCAACGATCGCCAGGATCCGGGCGTCCCGGATGTCGGTGAGGGGCTTCGGCTCGAGTGTCAGGCCCTGGAAGAAAGGTGGATCCTGGAGGTAG
>JAPLLC010000095.1 GCA_026387775.1 Candidatus Methylomirabilota bacterium
TGGAGAAGCCGCTCGGGACGATGTTCGTCTGGGCGAAGATTCCCGATCAGTTCCGGATGATGGGCTCCCTGGAGTTCAGTAAGTTTCTCCTGGAGCGGGCCAGGGTGGCGGTGTCGCCGGGGATCGGGTTCGGGCAGTACGGGGACGAGTACGTTCGTTTTGCCCTGGTGGAGAATGAGCATCGAACGCGCCAGGCGATTCAGGGTATCAAGCGCGCGATCTAGGAGTCTTATGCCCGATCGATTTCGAGAGGCCTGTGGCGTCTTCGGGATCCTGGGAAGCACCGAAGCGCCCAACCTGACCTACCTTGGACTCTACGCGCTCCAGCACCGGGGGCAGGAGAGCGCCGGTATCGTGGCGTCGGACGGGGAGACGCTTCATCTGGAAAAAGCCATGGGGCTCGTGGCCGACGTGTTCTCGGAGACCCGCCTGAAACGGCTGAAGGGGTCCCTGGCGATCGGGCACGTCCGATACTCCACGACCGGCAGCTCGCAGCTCAAGAACGCCCAGCCGATCCTGGCTACCTGCCGTCACGGGACGGTGGCCCTGGCCCACAACGGCAATCTGATCAACGCGCAGGATCTGCGATCCGGGCTTGAGGCGAATGGTTCCATCTTTAACTCCAGCACCGACAGCGAGGTCATCGTCCACCTGATCGCGCGCTCCAAGAGCGACGACTTGGTGGAGGCTACGGCGGAGGCCTTGAGCCGGGTCAGCGGGGCCTATTCGCTGGTGATCATGAGCGAGCGCGAACTCCTGGGCATCCGGGACCCGCACGGGTTTCGCCCCCTGTCCCTCGGGAGGCTGGGGGATGCGTGGGTCCTGGCCTCGGAATCCTGCGCCTTCGATCTCATCGACGCCACGTTCGTCCGCGACCTGGAGCCGGGCGAGTTCCTGCACATCACGCCGAACAGCCTGAAGTCCTATTTTCCGTTGCCGCCGGCCCGCTCGGCGCAGTGCATCTTCGAGTACATCTATTTTTCCCGCCCGGACAGCATCCTCTTCGGAAAGAGCGTGGCCGGTGTGCGCAAGGCGCTCGGCCGGCAACTGGCAGAGGAAGCGCCGGTCGAGGCGGACCTGGTGATCCCGGTGCCGGATTCGGGCGTGCCGGCGGCCCTGGGATATTCCGACCGGTCGGGGATCCCGTTCGACCACGGGCTCATCCGCAACCACTACGTGGGCCGGACGTTCATCGAGCCCAAGCAGAACATTCGCCACTTCGGGGTGAAGATCAAGTTGAACCCGGTGCGGGAGATCCTGGAGGGGAAGCGGGTCGTGGTGGTGGACGATTCGATCGTGCGGGGGACCACCAGTCGCAAGATTGTCAGCATGGTGCGGTCTGCCGGAGCGCGAGAGGTGCACATGCGGATCAGCTCGCCCCCGACCGTCTCCCCCTGCTACTACGGGATCGACACGCCCACACGAAAAGAGCTGATCGCTTCCAGCCATTCCGTCGACGAGATCTGCACGTACATCCGGGCCGACAGCCTGGGGTATCTCAGCAGGGCGGGGATGCTCAAGGCGGTGGGGAAGGACACGGACTTCTGTCATGCCTGCTTCAGCATGGAGTATCCGGTGTCGTTCCCGATGAAGGACGCGGCGCAGCTCCCCCTGTTTGACGTCTAGGGACCACTGGCAGGAAGGGGAAACCGATGGCGACGGATCGAAAAGACCCCCACGAACGCGCAAGACGCCTGGCTCGCCTCATCGTCGGGGAGATCGTCCTCTACCACAAGGACAAGATTGTTCTCGCGATCAAGAACGATTCCCTCTTCGAGGAACTGGCGAAGGAGCTGGAGGAAGGGCGACACTACTACGAGAAGAACGTGGATCCGTCGATTGGCCCGAAAGCGGACTACTTCGACCAGGCGGTCGTGGATATCATGGTCAAAGGGCAGGGGAGCGTGGAGTCGAAGATCTGGTAGGCGGCGCGCAGGGATCTTGCAGAATGACACGCAGCCCGGAGGACATCCTCTGGGCTGCGTCGTTTTGTTCCATCCTCAATACACCGGCGTGCACCAGTGGCGGTACTTGGGGTGCCGCCCCCTGACGACGTCGAAGTAGAGCTGCTGGATGCGGACGGTGAGCGGTCCGATCTTTCCGGTGCCGATCGGGCGGCGGTCCACCTCGACCACCGGGGAGACCTGCGCCCCGGTGCCGCAGAGAAAGACCTCTTCCGCCACGTAGACTTCAGTCCGCCCAACCTGGCGCTCGACCACGGGAAAGCCAAGCTCGTCGCGGCACAGAGAGATCAGGGTGTTTCGCGTAACGCCCTCCAGGATGTCCTGCGAGAGGTCCGGCGTCACCAGGACGCCGTCGCGGATGAGGAAGATGTTCTCCGCCGATCCCTCGGAGAGGAAGCCGTCCTGGGTCAGGAGGAGGGCCTCGTCGTAGCCCTGTTCCAGGGCCTCTGTCTTGGCCAGCGCGGAATTCACGTATCCCCCGCTCACCTTGCAGCGGGCGGGGATGCTGTTGTCGCTGATGCGTCGCCAGGAGGAGAAGCCGACCTTGAGGCCGCCGGACGTGTCGATGTAGTCCCCGAGCGGAAATGTGTAGATGGCGAAGCCGGTGTCGTACCCGACGAGCTTCGGTGTCAAGCCCTCCGATCTCACGTAGGCGATGGGTCGGATGTAGGAGTCCTCCTTCGGCTGATTCCGTCGCAGGAGATCGACCGTGAGGGCGCAGAGGTCCTTCACATCGTGACCAACCTTCAGCCTCAACACCTTGCAGCTGTTCAGCATCCGTTCGTAGTGCTCGGGAAGTTTGAAGACGAACAGTTGCTGTTCGTTCGGGTTCCAGTAGGCCCGGATGCCCTCGAAGACGGCGCTTCCGTAGTGCAATGCGTTTGTCCGAATACTCAGATTGGCTTCGGCGAGAGGCACAAACTGCTTGTTGAAATAGACGATGCTCATCGGGTTCCCCCTTCCTGTCGCTCCGAATTCCTAACAAAATGACCCTATCGCAGCCCACCAGAGGTGTCAATGGCAAAGCAGGCGCAGGGAGAGATGGCCAAGGCGCCAAGCGGTCTTCAGCGGGTCGCGATCCCATGTCTTTGCGATTGACTTGATCGAGCATCTGCGATAAGAAAGCGGGCGTCGGTTGCGGTGGTGAGGTCGTCGCGTCTAGCGCTTGATCTCCGGACCCCCAAGAACATGGCGACCAGTCGGCCTCTGCGGAAGCGGTTCCAGCCAATCTGAAGGCTATCCTATCCTCAAGCGATCGTGTCGAAGGGGGTGAGGCGTTCGGGTGGCGTTTCGGTCTGGTGATTCCAGGGTAGACTCCTGAAGGGAGGATCGAACGATGCGGACACGTGCGCGGTGGGTTGCATGGGTTGGACTGTGGCTCCTGGTGGTGGCCGGTCTCGGGCCGATCGGCGACGCGGGGGCGGGGGAGAGTGCGGGCCTCGCCTACTTCCGCCAGGCCAAGATCAACTGGCGCCAGTTCGAGGGCCAAAAACTGACTATCGGTCTGAACAAGCACTCCTACACGGAGTCCCTGCTTCCCCTGATCTCCGAATTCGAGGCCCTCACCGGAATCAAGGTGGAGTATCTCATCCTGCCGGAAAACGAGTACGGCGCGAAGCTGACCGCCGATCTCTCCAACCAGCGCGGCGAATTCACCGTCATCATGGCGGGGGCCATGCGGAACTGGGCCTACGTGCCCCCCGGGTGGATGGTGCCCTTGGAGCCGTTCCTGAACGATCCCAAGCTGACGGACAAGTCCTGGTACAAGCTGGAGGACTTCTTTCCCGGCCTGATCGCCGCCAACCGGTGGAACGGAAAAGTCGGCGGGGGCACAGGGGAGGGACCGCTCTGGAGCATTCCGGTCATGTCGGAGAGCTATCTCCTGGCCTACCGGAAGGACATCTTCGACCAGTACAAGATCAAGGTGCCGACCACCTACGAGGAGATGGCCGAGGCGGCGCGGCTGGTGAAGAAGAACGCCGGGATCGACGGACTCGTCTCTCGGGGGACCCCGAACTTCCCGACCATCGCCACCGGCTACCTCAGCGGGATTAAGTCGTACACCGACGGGAAGTGGAGCGAGTTGGACGAGAAGCTGAACGCCCAGTTCCACGATCCGCGCGCGGTCAAGTTCAGCCAGATCTGGACCGACATGCTTCGCGAGAGCGGTCCGGCGGACTGGGCCAACTTGACCTGGTACGACGGGATGGAGCGTTTCGCGGCGGGTCAGGCGGGCATGTACCCGGACTGCGACTTCTTCGCCGCCACCTACGAGGATCCCAAGAAGTCCAAGGTCGCCGGGAAGGTCGGCTACGCGCTCATGCCCGCCGGGCCCGCAGGGCACACCTATTCCGGTCTCTTCACCTGGGCGCTGGGCATGAGCAAGGCGACCAAGAATAAGGAGGCGGCCTGGCTGTTCATCCAGTGGGCCACCTCCCCGCGCACCCTCTTGAACGCCACGGTGGAGCATCAGAATTACAACCCGACCCGGGTCTCGGTGATGAATGATCCCCGAACTCAGAAGGTGATGGGCGGCTGGGGGAACGGGACCTATATGAAGGTGGCGCAGGAGAATCTCAAGACGGCGCGGGTTGCCTGGGTGCCCGAGCCGGAGCGCCCCCGATTGGGAGATATCTGGGCCCGGGCTCTGCAAGAGATGTATTTCAAGCGGCTGACGCCCGAGGAGGCCATGAAGCGCGCCTCCGACGAGGTGAACAAGATCTTCACGGAAATCGGACTGCGCAAGTAGCCGGAGACCGACGGGCCTATGCCTCCGGAGGACCGGGGGCATAGGCCCGCACCACGTCCACCCCGGGGAGACGGAACCGATATGACCGCAACGCCTATGCGCGGCCGGCGCAGGGAGGCGCTCCTTCCGTACCTCCTGCTTTCGCCGGGATTGCTGCTGCTCGTCGGCATGCTGTACCCCTTCTGTCTCGGATTCTACTATAGCCTCACCAGCTACTATCTCCAGTACCCGCACCTCTTCCGCTTCATCTGGCTGGGGAATTATATCAAGCTGGTCCAGGAGCCCCTCTTCGCCTACTCGCTGCAGTTTACCCTGCTCTACACGCTGGCGGCGGTGGTGGTGCAGGTCGGCTTCGGGCTCGCCGTGGCGCTCCTGCTCAACAGCCGGATCGTCGGACGGGGTGTGCTCCGGGCGATGATGCTCATGCCCCTCATGATGCCGCCGGTCATCACGGCGCTGATGTGGAAGGTCATGATGGCCTCGACCAAGGCCGGCATCCTGAACTATCTGTTCTCGTTCTTCGGACTGGGACCGGTGAACTGGCTGGGCTCGGTGCACGCGGCCATCGTCTCCGTCTTCATCATCGATACCTGGGGGAATCTGCCCTTCGTGGCCTTGATCCTGCTCGGCGGGTTGCAGTCGCTCCCGTACGAGCCCTACGAGGCGGCGCTGGTGGACGGGGCGTCGGGCTGGAGCGTGTTTCGCTACATCACGCTGCCGCTGCTGAAGCCATTCATCATCCTGGCCACCACCTTTCGGGTGATGGACTCGCTCCGCATCTTCGATGTGATCTACGCCGCCACCGTCGGCGGGCCGGCCGACGCCACCATGAACCTGCATATGCGGGCCTTCTTCTTCGCCTTCCAGTGGTACCAGATGGGGATGGGGATGGCCTATGCGATGGTTCTGCTGGCCCTGGTTTTCCTGGCCAGCGTCCTGCTGATGGGCTACTGGAAGCGCGCGGCGGAGCAGACCACAGTCTAAGAAGGGGCGCATGAACACGACCTCTCACACGAATCTCTCGCTCTGGGTCTGGGTCCGGCGCGGCCTGCTGGGCGCAGCCATCCTGGCGTTGGTCGTCTGGACCGTCTTTCCGTTCTTCTGGATCCTGCTCACCTCGCTGAAGCAGCCCCTGGATGTGATCGCCGCGCCGCCGAAGCTCGTGTTCAGTCCGACGGCCGACAACTACCGGGCCGTGTTTATCGGGCAGCAACGGGGGCTGTACGCCTCCGCCCGCCCCGACTTCCCGCGCTTCTTCCTGAACAGCATCATCATCTCCTGCGGGGCAGTGGGCCTCTCGTTCCTGGCGGGGATTCCGGCCTCGTACGCCCTGGCGCGGTACAGCTTTCGCTTCAAGGAGCAGTTGGCATTTCTCTTCCTGAGCTTCCGCTTCGCTCCCTTTATCACCTTCCTGATCCCGCTGTACATCCTGTTCCAGCAACTGGGCCTCTACAACACTTACAGCGGGCTGATCCTGGCCTACCAGCTCATCACGCTGCCGTTCACCGTCTGGATGCTCCGCAGTTTCTTCATGGAGATCCCCCTCGAGGTGGAGGAGGCCGCCAAGATACGAAAGTCATCCTGCCCCTCAGCTTGCCGGGGATGGCGGTCACCGTCATCCTGGGCTTCATGTTCAGCTGGAACGCATTCAACTATCCTCTCATGCTGGCGGGGCGGCAGACATTTCCCGTCACGGTGGGGGCCATCCAGTTCATCTCCTACGAGCAGGTCCTCTGGGGCCAGATGGCGGCCGCTTCCCTCGTCTCGGTGCTCCCCCAGCTGATCTTGAGTCTCTTCGTCCAGAAGTACATCGTCCGCGGGCTGACCATGGGCGCCATAAAATAGTCCGCCCGGAGAGCGTGATTCCCTTCTGCGCTGCCTATAGTTGCGGAGTTACGGCATTTCACCTCGACACTGTAGGGGGGAAATGCCTTGACAGCAGGCGGGGCGATAGATATTGTCACCTCGCCCCTGCGGGGGAAACCCCGAGGCCTCGAAGGGAGAGCGCTTGGAGAGTCGCACGCTGGTGACGCGGCAGGCGCGCGGTCGAACCGTGACGCCGATCCCCCGGGAGCAGATCCTGCTGTTCCGCGTGGGTGACACGGTCTACGGTATTGGGCTCCGCGGGCTGTGGGAGGTCCTCTCGCTCGAAGGGATCACCGGCCTGCCGACGCCGCCATATCAGATCTGCACCGTCCTGGCCTATCGCGGCCGGAAGCTCCCTCTGATTCGCCTGAGTGAGCTGCTCGGGGCTTCTGCCAGCAGCGTGCCGCCCACCGCCCGGGTGTTGTTCATGCAGGCTCGGGGGAAGCCGCTCGGGCTGTTGGTCGACGAGGTGGTGGAAATGACCGAGGTGAACCCGGGGCGCATCGCCCCGGTCCCGGCGCTCGCCACCCTCTTGAATCCCGCGTTTTTCCGTGGGATCTTCAGCCAAGGGGATCGCGTGGTCCTCCTGCTCGACGGCGACGGACTGGGAAGCATGAGCGAGGTGGTCAATTTTTACGGCGGGTGAGCCGGGGGAAGCCGCCCGGCACGCCAAGGCAAGCACAGTGACACAGGCAAGCCCCAGGGGCGAGACGACCGGGCAGAGCGTCGGGGCGCAGGTGATTCTGTTCCAGGTGGGCGGGAAGTCTTTCGCGGTAGACCTCGCCCAGGTCGAGCAGATCATCGACTATCGAGAGCCGACCAGGACGCCGCTCCGTCCCCCGTACGTCGAGGGCGTGTTGGAGCACCGGGGCCGCTACCTTGCCCTGGTGAACCTGCGGCGGCGATTCGGACTGACGGAGGACGGACCCGCGCATCCGGCGGTCCTGTTGCTCTCCGGTGTCGGGCCGGATCCGCTCGTGGGGCTGGTGGTGGATCAAGTGCTGCGCGTTCTCTCGCTCCCGTCCGAGGGCGTCCTGAGCCCTCCACCCCGGGTGTTCGGCATCCGGGCGGAGTATATTCGCGGAGTGGCCAATGCGGCCGGGCGACCGATCGTGTGGCTGGACATCGTGAAGGTGTTGACGGCGACGGAGGCGATCACCTTACTGGCCTAGCGTGGTGGGGACGTCGTATCCGGGGCGGATGCGAAACGGGCTGGACCGAGCGCCGCTTGAGGACGGAGACGCTCCGTACTCGGTGCGGTAGGCGCGGTGTGTAGCCCCAGGAGGACTCGATGAGCGCTCGAATCCTGGTTGCGGATGACAGTGTGACGATCCAGAAGGTCGTGGAGTTGACCTTCAGCAAGGAAGACTTCACCCTCATCCAGGCACGGAGTGGAGAGGAGGCTCTCCGCAAGGCGAAGGAGGCGCGTCCGGACCTCATCCTCCTGGATCTCGTCATGCCAGACAAGAACGGGTACGACGTGTGTATCGCGTTGCGGGCCGACCCGATGCTACGCACGGTTCCGATCATCCTGCTCGCCGGGACCTTCGAGTCCTTCGACCAGCAGCGGGGGACACAGGCGGGCGCGAACGATTTCGTGACCAAGCCGTTCGAGTCGCAGGTCCTGATCGGCAAGGTCAAGCAGCTCCTGTTTTCCAAGGCGGTGGATGTGCGGTCTGCCGCGGGGGCGCCGAAGTTGCCGACGGAGGCGCCGACCGTCAGGATTCCTCCGCCGCCGGCTCGCCCCGAACCGCCGACGCGCGTGGTTCCCCCGCCCTCGGACGAGTCGTTGCCTCCGCGACCCGCCCCGGCCGCCCCCTCCCAGGACGACATGTGGCAGCTCCTGGATAGCCCTGGCTCTTCCATTCCCCCAGCGGCTCCGGCCGTAGCGCCGGAAGCGCCTGGGGAGCTTCGGCTGGAGGAGTTGACGGCCCCCGCAGCTCCGGCGTCGCCGGAGGGGCCGTCGCTGGACCTGGACTCTCTTGACCTCGAGTCCGCGCCCGCCCCGCTGGTGGCGGAAGCGCCGGCAGTCCCGGCGGCAGTCGAGGAGATCCAGTCCTTGCCGGAAAGCCTGTCGCTGGACGACCTGCTGGGGAGCGGGTCAGGAGTCCCGACATCGGCGCCGCGCCTTGACGGGCCGGCCGGGGAGCCCGCTACCTTCGACGCTGTTTTCGAGTTGCCTCCGATGGAGACGCCGCCGCTCCCCATGGTCGAGGCGGGGAAGGGGGAGCCGCCGACGCTGTCGGTCGAGGACCTTCTGGGATCGCCCGCTCCAGCTCCGGCGGGGGACGCTGGGGCGCTGGACTTCCGCGATCTCGACCTGACGTCGCTCCCGGAAGAGCCTGCGGCGGAAGAGCAGGCGCTCTCTGCGCCCGCCCAGCCGGAAGCGCCGTTCGACCTGGAGGCTTCCATCGGCCTGCCGTTGGAGGAATCGGCGCCCCAGGTGGCGCCCGACCTTCCCACAGAGACTCCCGTCCGGATCGATGCCCTTGACTTCCTGCCGTCGGTTCAGAGCCTCGAAGAGACGCCGGGCCTTGCGGAGGCCGCCCCGCCAGAGCTTCCGGCGGAAATCTCTCCCGTCCAGGCGATGGAAGAGAAGGTTTCCGCCGAGGCGGCTGCCATGGCGGCGCTCGATGAAACGGCGTTCCTTGGGGCAGCGGCCGCGGTGGAAGAAGCTGCGCCGCCGCTTCGAGCCGAGGCGCCGGCCATCGACGTGGCGGCCATGCGGGAAGAGGTCACGGCGCGTGTGGCGCACGATCTGACGCGGGAGCTCAGCGAGAAGCTCTTGGAGCGATTCGAGAAGATCGTCTGGGAGGTCGTTCCCGACCTGGCCGAACTCTTGATCACCAAGGAGATCGAGCGGATTCGGAAATTGGCGGACGAAGAGAAAGAGCAGTCGTCCTAAGCCGTTGTCAAAGAATAGCTTGACCGGAGAAATTCCGGGAACGGCATAAGGAGCCGTAACGAAATTGCAAAAAATGGACAAGTTATTTCGTAACGGCTCCTAACCCTCACCGCATTCAGACGGGGACGCTGCGCCCGCGGCGGGCCGGCGTCCCCGTCCTATTTCGGAGCCTGTGATGACCGTATCGAATGATCCGGCTGCCTCTGAGACCCCGGCCACGCCCGACGCGGGGTTGCCGGGAAAGCAGGGGTACGACCCGCACGGTGTGGAGGAGCGCTGGTACCGATTCTGGGAAGAGAAGGGGTTGTTCCACGCGGACGAGACCTCGACCGGCTCCCCCTACTGCATCGTCATCCCGCCCCCCAACGTGACCGGGTCGCTGCATATGGGGCATGCCCTCAACAACACACTGCAAGACATCCTCATCCGCTGGCATCGGATGCGGGGGGATAACTCGCTGTGGATGCCCGGCACGGATCACGCCGGGATCGCGACGCAGAACGTGGTGGAGCGGAAGCTCCGGCAGGAGGGCCTCACGCGGGAGGATGTGGGACGCGAGGCCTTCGTCGAGCGAGTCTGGCAGTGGAAGCGCGAGTCGGGCGGGACCATCATCCGGCAACTCAAGACGCTGGGCACCTCGTGCGACTGGGAGCGGGAGCGTTTCACGCTGGATCCGGGGCTGTCGAACGCGGTGAGGGAGGTGTTCTGCCGGCTCTACGATGCGGGGTTGATCTACCGCGGGGATTACATCATCAATTGGTGCCCCCGCTGCCGGACGGCGCTTTCGGATCTGGAGGTGGAGCACCAGGAGCGCGACGGAAAACTCTGGCACATCCGCTACCCGCTGGTGTCCGGCACAGGCGAAGTGATTGTGGCCACGACGCGCCCGGAGACCATGCTGGGAGACACCGCGGTGGCGGTCCATCCCGAGGACGAGCGGTTCCGGGCGCTGCTGGGACAGCGGGTGCTCCTGCCGGTGATGGGGCGCGAGATTCCCATCATCGCCGACGCCTACGTGGACCGGGAGTTCGGGACCGGCGTGGTGAAGGTGACGCCGGCCCACGACCCCAAGGACTTCGAATGCGGCCTGCGGCACAACCTGCCCCAGATCAAGGTCATCGCGGACGACGGCCGTATGCTGGCAAGCGCGGGCGCCTACGCCGGAGAGGACCGGTTCATCTGCCGCAAGAACCTCGTCAAGCAACTGGAGCGCGAGGGGCTGCTCGTCAAGATCGAGGAGCACCGGCACGCCGTGGGGCAGTGCTATCGCTGCCAGACGGTGGTGGAGCCCTCGCTCTCCCGGCAGTGGTTCGTGAAGATGGCCCCCCTGGCCGAGCCGGCCATCCAGGCGGTGGAGACCGGGC
Source organism: Candidatus Methylomirabilota bacterium (assembly GCA_026387775.1). Taxonomy (GTDB): domain Bacteria; phylum Methylomirabilota; class Methylomirabilia; order Methylomirabilales; family 2-02-FULL-66-22; genus 2-02-FULL-66-22. The sequence goes on from JAPLLC010000095.1 coordinate 10,849, forward strand.
GCATCCGGATCATCCCCGCGCAATGGGAGAAGACTTACTTCGAGTGGATGCGGAATATCCGCGACTGGTGCATCTCGCGGCAGATCTGGTGGGGGCACCGGATTCCGGCCTGGTATTGCGACCCCTGCGGCGAGACGATCGTCTCGCGCACGACCCCGCAGGCCTGCCCGCGCTGCGGCGGGACGGTGGCCCGAGAAAACCAAGGCTCTCGAGGTCTACTACCCGACCGCCTGCCTCGTCACCGGGTTTGACATCCTCTTCTTCTGGGTAGCCCGCATGATCATGCTGGGGCTGCGCTTCATGGACGACGTGCCCTTCCGGGACGTGGTCATCCACGGCCTGATCCGGGACGAGCAGGGCGAGAAGATGTCGAAGACCCGGGGCAACGTCGTCGATCCGCTGCACGTCATCCACGGCGCCACGCTGGAAGAGCTCTTGGCCGGCGCCAAGGCGGGCGGCGCCCCCCCGGCGGCGCTGGAGAGCATCGCGCGGCAGTACCCGGATGGCTTCCCTCGGTTCGGCGCCGACGCGCTGCGGTTCACCCTGGCCGCCCTGGCGGGACAGGGGAGCGATGTGAAGCTGTCGGTGAAGCGGATCGAGGGGTACCGGCACTTCTGCAACAAGATCTGGAACGCGCACCGGTTCCTGGCGCCGCACCTGCAAGAGGGGGAGGGGCGCGAGGCGCGCCTGGCGGAGCTGCCGCTCGACCTGGCGGACCGCTGGATTCTCAGTCGGATGAACGCCGTGACCCGAGGAGTGGACGAGGCGTTCGCCGGCTACCGGTTCAACGACGCGGCCTCGCTGCTCTACCAGTTCCTCTGGCACGAGTACTGCGACTGGTACGTGGAGATCGTGAAGACGCGCCTGGCTGCGGCGGACGGGGAGGCAGAGAAGCGCACCGGGCGGATCCTGCTGGGGCGAGTCCTGGAGCAGTCGCTCCGGCTTCTCCATCCCATCATGCCGTTCCTCACCGAGGAGATCTGGCAACAGCTGCCCCACCAGGGGGAGAGCGTCATGGTGGCGCCGTGGCCGGTGGCGGATCCGGCCCACGACTTCCCGCAGGCGGTGGAGAGTATGGATTGTCTGATGGAGATCACGCGGGAGGTGCGCAACATCCGCTCCGCATACAACATCTCGCCTGCGCAGCGGGTGCCCCTGGTGGTGAAGACCTCGGACGCGCATCAGGATGCCATGCTGGCGGCGGGCCGCGATTATCTGGTGAGCCTGGCGCGGCTGGCGCACTTCGAGTTCGGCCAGGAGACGTCGAAACCGGAGCTGGCGGCCACCGTGGTCATCCGGGGCATCGAGGTTCACGTGCCCCTCGCCGACGTGGTTGATCTGGATGCCGAGTCTTCTCGCCTGCAGAAGGAGCTGTCGAAGGCTGATGCGGCGCTGACGCGGATCGTCAAGAAGCTCGGGAACGAAGACTTCGTCCGCAAGGCGCCGGCCGAAGTCGTGAGCCGGGAGCGGGCCGCACAGACCGAGCTGACGGATCATCGTGCGAAGCTCAAGGCCAGTCTGGCGCACATCGAACGGTACGTGAAGCGGTAGGTGGGGAAGCCATCGGCCGCCGGTCCCTAAGTACACGCGGACACAAATTCGATGACGTATACGTTGGCCGGATAAGTCCAGGTCCTCCGGGCCGACCCGAGACGCCGCGCCCGCGGGCGAGCCCGTCCCCGGCACGCAGGTCCGCTCCCTGAGCGGACCGACCCGGGGTAAGGGCGAGCCGGCATCGACGAGGCGCCAGGCGTCCGAGGGGCGATCCGGGGGACCGGCGATATGCCACCGCAATTGTGGGTAGAAGTATTAGGCACGCTGTTGTAACTGATCACTGATGACTGATCACTGACAACTGATGTCTCGACTTCCTCCTGACATCTCGCCGGAACGCATCCTCTCCCGGCTCACCGCGCGGGTCATCGGGCGGGAGCTGACGGTTCTGCCGGAGATCGGCTCCACCAACGACGCGGTGATGGCCGCCGGACAGGAGGGCAGACGCGAGGGCTTCGCCGTCCTGGCCGATCGGCAGGCCGGCGGTCGGGGTCGGCTTGGCCGGGTGTGGGCGTCTCTGCCGGGGGTGGGGATCTACACGTCGGTTCTCCTGCGCCCCACGGTTCCGCCGCACCAGACGCCGCTCCTCACGCTGATGGCCGGCCTCGCCGTGGCGGAGGCGATTCATGCCGTGGCGCAGATCCGCCCGGGCCTCAAGTGGCCGAACGATGTCCTCCTCCAGCACCGGAAGGTCGCCGGAATCCTCACCGAGATGGCGAGCGTAGGAGCGCGGGTCTCGCACGTGAGCCTCGGGATCGGCATCAACGTCCATCACGGTCGGGAGGACTTTCCGGCCGAGGTGCGCGCGACGGCGACGTCGCTTCTGATCGGCACCGGGCGCTCGGTGGATCGGGGAGAGCTGGTTGCGGCGCTGTACGATGCGCTGGACCGATGGTATGCGCTCTTCTGCTCGGGGGACAGGGCGGGAATCCTGCAAGCCGCCCGGGAGCAGAGCGCGACGCTGGGACGGGACGTCACCGTGGAGTCGAGGACGGATCGCTGGCAGGGTGTTGCAGTGGACCTGGACGCGGACGGGGCGCTCTTGGTGCGGGGCGAGGACGGAGCGGTCCGTCGCGTTCTCGCCGATGACGTTTCGATCCGCGCGGGTCTTGGACCGTAACGCGCTTTATCCCAAACATTTCACCGCAAAGCTCGCAAAGACCGCAAAGCGAGCCAGGGTCTGCGGATCGGGCCTCGGACCACGGATGGAAATAGCGAGTCTTTCTTTGCGCGCTTTGCGGTTCAATTGCAGCGTTCGGCCTTATCCTGCACCTCACGCTTCGCTGTTCACGCCGGGGGACGCCATGCTGCTCGCGCTGGATGTGGGGAATACGAATACAGTCGTGGGAGTCTTCGACGGGCCGAGCCTGAAGGTGAACTGGCGCCTCTCGACCCGCCGTGCGGGCACGAGCGACGAGTACGGCATCTTCATCAAGAGTTTGTTCGACTTCGCGGGCCTCGATTTCCGAGCCGTCACGGACGTGATCCTCTCCACCGTCGTCCCGACGGTTCAGGGTCCGCTGGAGGGGATGAGCCGGCAGTTCTTCGGGGTGGAGCCGATGGTGGTCGGGCCGGGGATCAAGAGCGGGATGCCGATCCTCTACGACGCCCCCCGCGAGGTGGGGGCGGATCGGATCGTGAACGCCGTGGCGGCGTTCGAGGAGTACGGGGGGCCGTGCATCGTCGTGGACTTCGGGACGGCCACGACCTTCGACGCCATCTCGGCGCAGGGCGAATACCTGGGGGGCGCGATCTGTCCGGGGATCGGCATCTCCGCAGAGGCGCTCTTTCAGCGGGCGGCGAAGCTCCCCCGCGTGGAGATCACCCGACCCAAGGCGGTGATCGGGAAGACCACCGTCCACAGCATGCAGTCCGGACTCTACTTCGGCTACCTGGGCCTGGTGGAGGGTTTGGTCGATCGCATGCGGCACGAGCTGGGCGGTAGTCCCAAGGTCATCGCCACCGGCGGCCTCGCCAATCTCTTCCTCGCCGGCTCCTCGATCGTGGACCGCGTGGACCCGCTGCTGACACTCACCGGCCTGCGAATCCTCTTCGAGCGGAATCGATAGGGCCGGATCAGCAGATCCGAGGCAACTGCTCGCCGCTGAACATGTCCACGATCCGGGTGACGCCGATCCGGCTCTCCAGCGTGACCAGCCCCCGGTCCTTCTGCGCGACGCTTCCGATGATCGCGGCCCCCTTGGCGAGTGGGTGCGCTTGCATGATGCACAGCGCGCGCGCGGCCTCTGCGGCCGGCACGAAGCAGACGCAGCGTCCCTCGTTGGCCACGTAGAGCGGATCGAAGCCGAGGAGCTCGCAGGCGCCGCGCACCTGTTCCTCCACGGGGATGGCTGTCTCCCGGATGTGAATCCCGAGGCGGGCGGCCTCGGCGATCTCGATCAGGGCGCTCGCCAGCCCCCCCCGCGTCAGATCGCGCAAACAATGGATCTCGATCCCCGCCGCGAGCAGGTCGCCGACCAGACCGGCCAGCGGGGCGCAGTCGCTCTCGATTGTCATCTCGAAGGCCAGACCCTCGCGCATCGCCATGATGGCCATGCCGTGCCGGCCGACGTCCCCGCTCAGCAGGACGACGTCGCCGGGTCGGACGGCGGACGGGGCGATGGTGAGGGCATGCTCGATCCGTCCAACGCCCGCCGTGGTGATGAAGATCCCATCTCCTTTCCCCCGGTCCACGACCTTGGTGTCGCCGGTCACGACCTGAACCCCGGCGGCGTCCGCCGCGCACCGGATCGATGCCAGGATCCGCCGGAGAGTTTCGACCGGCAGCCCCTCCTCCAGGATGAAACTCGCGCTGAGGTAGAGCGGGCGGGCCCCCGCCATGGCCAGGTCATTGACGGTTCCGTTGACCGCCAGCGTGCCGATGTCCCCGCCGGGAAAGAAGAGCGGCTGGACCACGTAGCTGTCCGTGGTGAAGGCGAGGCGGACCCCGTCGAACGCCATCACCGCGCTGTCGTGGCGCACGTCGAGGAGCGGATTCCGGAAGGCGGGGACAATCACCTCTTCGATCAACTGGTGCATCAGCCGACCGCCGCCGCCATGGGCGAGGAGGATCCGGGCGTAGTCGCTCTGAGGGATCGGGCAACTCATGGAGAAGTCCACGGGATCGGTCACGGCTGCGGCTCCGCGGCGGGAGAGTCGATCCCCCTCCGCCGGTATCGGTAGTAGGCGGCGCAGGCCCCTTCGGAAGAGACCATGGGGGCGCCCAGCGGGCGCTCGGGGGTGCAGCGGGTCCCGAAGGCGGGGCACTCGTTCGGCTTGAGCACTCCCCGGAGGATCAGGCCGCTCTGGCACTCCGACGAGATGTCCGGCCCCGAGGACGCCGGCCCGAAGCGTCGCTCGGCGTCGAAGTCCGCGTATGCGTCGCAGAGACCCAGGCCGCTTTCGGGGATCTCGCCTATCCCGCGCCACCTGCGAGGGGTGACCTGGAAGACCTCGCGGATCATCTGCTGCGCGGGTCGGTTCCCCTCGCGGCGGACGGAGCGGGCGTACTGGTTCTCCACCTCGGTCCGACCCGCCTCGAGCTGGGCGACGCACATGGCGATGCCCTGAAAGACGTCCAGCGGCTCGAAGCCGGTCACCACGATGGGGACGCGGTACCTGGCGGCGATGGGCTCGTACTCGGTGTAGCCCATCACGGCACAGACGTGGCCGGCCGCCAGGAATCCCTGGACGCGGTTCTGAGGGGAAGACAGGATCGCTTCCATGGCCGGGGGCACGAGGACATGGGAGACCAGCATCGAGAAGTTCGTCAGCCCCTCCCGCCGCGCCTGGATGGCGGCCATGGCGTTGGCCGGCGCCGTGGTCTCGAAGCCGACGGCAAAGAACACGACCTGCTTGGCCGGATGCTCCTTGGCGATGCGCAGGGTGTCGAGCGGCGAATAGACGATGCGCACGTCGCCGCCGCCGGCCTTCACCGTCAGCAAGTCGTGGGTCGTGCCGGGGACGCGCAGCATGTCCCCGAACGAGCAGAAGACGACATCCGGGCGCGAGGCGATCTCGACCGCCTTGTCGATGAACTCGATGGGAGTGACGCAGACGGGGCAGCCCGGCCCGTGCACCAGGGTCAGGGACGCGGGGAGCAGGGCGTCCACGCCGTACTTGACGATGGTGTGGGTCTGCCCGCCGCAGATCTCCATGATGGTCCAGGGACGGGTGACCTGTCGGGCGATGGAGTCGGCGTAGCGGCGCGCGGCCCCGGCGTCGCGGTACTCGTCCACGAACTTCATGGGGTGGGGCCCTGCTGTCGGCCGAGCGCCTCGATCTCCTGGAGATAGCGGAACGTCTCGTTGGCCTCCTCCTCGTCGAGAAGGCTGATGGCCATCCCCACGTGCACGATGACGTAGTCGCCGACTTTCGCCTCGGGGAGACAGGCGAGGCTCACGTCCTTCAGGACGCCGCCGAAGCTCACCTTGCCGGTGCGCTGGAGGGGGTCCTCCCCGCTGACGGCGACCAGCTTGCCGGGAACCGCGAGACACATATTCGTTACTCCTTCGCCCGGGAAGCCGCCATGATCTGTCCCAGGGCGATCCCGCCGTCGTTGGGCGGAACGCGCTGGTGCCAATACGGCGAGAAACCCGCGGCGGTGAGGCGCCGCACGGCGCGCTCGGTGAGATAGCGGTTCTGGAAGCAGCCCCCGCTCAGGGCGACCCGCGGCTCTCCGATGCGCTCCGCCAGCGCGACGATCGCCTCGACCAGGGTGTTGTGAAATCGGGCCGCCATGCCACTGCAAGGCGCGCCGCCCGCAAGATCCGCCAGCAGGGCCTCGATCATCGGCTGCCAGTCGAGGACCAGGATACTCTCCTTGGGCTCGATCCGGAAGGGGTAGGACGCATCGGTCTTCAGATCCGCGATCGCCCATTCCAGCTCCATGGCCGCCTGCCCCTCGAACCGGGTGACGAGCCGCAATCCAAGCAGGGCCGCCACCGCGTCAAAGAGTCGGCCGGCGCTGGAGGTGACGGGGGCGTTGATGCGCCGGGCCAGTGCCTGCGCCAGGAGTTGGCGCTCCTGGGGCTCGAAGGACCGGACGGGCGGCAGGTCGTCTCGGCCGAGCCACCCCGCGCCCCACATCTCGTGAAGCACGCCGATCGCCGTCCGGCGCGGCTCCGTGATCGCCCGCTCACCGCCGGGAAGCCGGAATGGGCGAAGGTGGGCGGCGCGCTCGAACCCTGTTTCGGTTATCCGGAGAAACTCTCCACCCCACACGGTCTGGTCCTGGCCATACCCTGTGCCATCCCAGGAGACGCCCAGCACCGGAGCCTCGATCTCGTTCTCGGCCATGCAGGAGAGGACGTGGGCGTAGTGGTGCTGGACGTGTACCAGCGGGAGGCCCATGCTCGCGGCGTGCCTGGTGGACAGATAGTCCGGGTGCGCGTCGCAGGCGACCGCCGCCGGTGCAAGATCGTAGAGCCGGAGGAGATCCGCGCAGACCCGGCGAAACGCCTCGAAGGCCTGGGTCGTTTCCAGGTCCCCGATGTGCTGGCTGATGAAGACGTCGCTATGCGCAGCCACGGCCACCGCGTTCTTGAGATGGGCGCCCACCGCCAGCATGGGGCGCAGGGGCCGATCGACGCGAACCGGAAGCGGGGCGTAGCCCCGGGCGCGCCGCAGGACGAGCTCGCGGCCCAGAAGCACCCGAGCCACCGAGTCGTCCACGTGCCGGGCGATGGGGCGGTCATGCACCAGGAAGAGGTCGGCGATTCCCCGCAGGCGCGCCAGGGCGTCCCGCTCGTCGGTGGAGATCGGCTCATCCGAGAGGTTGCCGCTCGTGGCGACGACCGGGGCGCCGATCTCCTTCAAGAGGACGTGGTGGAGCGGCGTGTAGGGGAGCATGACCCCCAGATCGGGGTTGCCGGGGGCCACGCCTGGGGCGATTCGATCGGTGTCCGCGCCGGGTCCGGTACGACGCCGGAGGAGGACGATGGGAGTTTCCGGCGACAGGAGCAGCCGTTCTTCCAGAGACGACACCTCACATAAATCCTTAACCATTCCGAGATAAGGTGCCATTACTGCTAGCGACTTTCCCTCACGGTGTTTTCGTTCTCGAAGCCGGCTGACCGCCGCCTCGTTGTCAGCGCTCACCATCAGATGGAAGCCGCCGAGGCCCTTCACGGCGACGATCTCGCCGCGGCGGATGGCCTCGGCGGCTCCAAGCAGCGCGTCGTGACCCGCGGAAATGGCCACGCCTTCGGGGCTCCATAGCTCGAGGTGGGGGCCGCAGGCGGGGCAGGCGTTCGGCTGGGCGTGGAAGCGGCGGTTCGTGGGATCCTCGTACTCCCGCCGGCACGCCTCGCACATGACGAACCGGGACATCGTGGTGTTCGACCGGTCGTAAGGCAGGGCCTGGATGATCGAGAAGCGGGGCCCGCAGTTGGTGCAGTTCGTGAAAGGGTAGAGGTAACGCCGGTTCTCCGGGTCGAAGATCTCGCGGAGACAGTCGGCGCAGGTGGCGATGTCGGGGAGGACGAGCGTGGTCCGTTCGCCGCTTGCGTCGCTCGGCCGGATGCCGAACCCCTGGAAACCGATCAAAGGGAGGAATGAGTATTCCACCTGCGGCGAGTTGGACACCCAGCCCGGCAGGCCCATCTCGCCGGCGAGACGATAGACGAAGGGGCGAAACCCCACCCCCTGAACCGCGCCTCGAATCACGACGCGAAGCCGTTCTGCTTGCTCCATTCCCGGCATTTGTGCCCCCTTGCGCATCTCGTCGGATTGTAGGCCGGTAGCCAGGGGCGGGCAAGCGGATTGGGCCAAAGGGTGATGCACAGGACAAGCCAGTGAAGCCGCCGCGTTCTCTGTGGTATATTCGCGCAGGGGCAAAGCTTGAGAGGTGGTGGTCTTTCAGCGACGACACCAGGGGCCACCAGGGTCTCCCGGAGCGCCGCCCTCGCGGGCGACCTCGTCCCCGGCACGGAGCCCCGCTCTGGGCGGGGCGACCCGGGGTAAGAGGGAGCCGGCTTCGACGAGGGTTAGGCGTCGAAGGGAGGCCCTGGTGGCCCCGGCGAATGCGCGACCGACTTCCGACCTCAGATCCTGGCTGAGAGGGTACGATAGGAGGAGGGCCTGGTGAAGGTGGATGACGAAGCCGTGGCAGGTCTCATCCGGCGGGCCGGGCGGATCGCCGTCCTGACGGGGGCAGGGATCTCGACAGCGGCGGGGATTCCCGACTTCCGCGGACCGCGGGGCCTGTACGTCACCAGACAGTACGATCCCGAGAAGACATTCGACATCGACTACTTCGACCGCGACCCCAGCTATTTCTTCGCCTTCGCGCGGGACTTCGTCCAGCTCGTCGAGCAGGTGCAGCCCACGCTCACGCACCGGTTCCTGGCGATGCTGGAAGAGCGTGGAAAGCTGGACGCCGTGATCACGCAGAACATCGACGGGCTGCACCAGAAGGCAGGCAGCAAGCGCGTCATCGAGGTCCACGGCAGCGTCCGGAACGGCCACTGCCGGAAATGCCGCAGGGCGTATGCGTACGAAGAGCTCAAGGCAAAGGTCCTGAGCCAAGAGATTGCCCGCTGCGATTCCTGTAGCGGCATCGTCAAGCCGGACATCGTCTTCTTCGGCGAGGCGGTGCAGGGCATGGCCGAGGCCTCGCGCGTCGCAGGGCAGACCGACCTCTTCTTCGTGATCGGCTCGTCGCTGACGGTCCATCCGGCGGCCTCGCTGCCCGAGTACGCCGGGGGCCAGGTCGTCGTCGTGAACCAGGGCCTGGTAGAGTCAGCCTCGCCCGAATGGCTCCGGATCGACGAGCCCGCCGACCCCTTCTTCGCCCGGATCGCTGCGAAGCTGGGGATGTGACGGCGTCCCTTCCCAGTGCGTATACTGGCCGCAGCGTGTCAGGAGGGCAAAAGAATGAAGATCGAGATCGAGCGTGAAGACGACGGACGCTGGATCGCCGAGGTACCCGAGCTTTCCGGGGTCATGATATACGGAGAGACTCGCGAAGAGTCCATCGCGAAAGTTCAATCCCTTGCCCTGCGTGTGATCGCCGATCGCCTCGACCATGGCGAAGCTATTCCGGAGCTCGATGAGCTCTTCGCGGTCCCCGCGTGACTGAACGCGCGAAATGTTCTACGAAACCTTTGCTCGGTGTCCTATTCCACGGAATGAACCGTACTGTTTACAGCCCGTGTAACAGGTGCTACTATTGGCACCATGAACAGGACATTGAGCGGAGGAGCCATGCGACCATCCACCAAGTTCTCCGAAGATATCGTCCCACTGAGCGACTTGAAGGTGAACCCCGGCAGGATTGTCCACCAGGTTGACAAGACGCGCCGTCCGGTGCTTCTGACCAACAGGGGCCGCGGTGTCGCAGTTGTGCAGGCGCTCGCGGAATATGAGGCGGAGACGGAAGAGCGGGCATTTCTTCGCGACGTCGTCCAGGGCCTGATGGACCTGGAAGAGGGTCGCGAGACGGATCTCGCCGACGTCAAGACCCGTCTCGGCCTGACCTGACATGCCACGGAAGCGCCGAGTCACCTTCGCCGCCTCGGCCGTTGAGGACCTCAATGGGATTCGCGCCTGGTATGCAAAGCTACAGGTTCCTGACGTGGGTGAGCGACTGCTACGGGAGGTGCTTTCACAAGTCGAGCGGCTTGCCAACTTCCCGGAGAGCGGTCGTGTCGTGCCCGAATTCGGTGTGGCGCAACTCAGGGAGATCATCCACCCGCCGTTTCGCATCGTCTATCGTCTAGATGCCGAACGAGTGCGCGTGGTTCGCGTGTGGCGCAGCGAGCGTCCGCTCAAGATGCCGTAGACACTGGGGGTCGCCGAGCGAGCGCACCATCCCTCCGAGTTGCTGTGCTCTGAGTCCCTATGCGAAGGTGCGCCAGCGCCAGCACCGCGCACTCTTGGCCCCGAGCGAGGATGCCTGAGCGAATGCCCGCGATTCCCGCTGGACCACACCCAACACGCCGTGGCAGTCCGGCCTTCGTGGCGCCCTACGTCCCTCGGCAAGGATGCCGAAGAATTGTAACCATGCCAGCGCAGAGTCATGAGGTTAGCCCCTAAATAGTGTCCGGTACCATTTTCCCTTCGAAGTGCGCGGGCCGTACGATTTTCAACCCTGGTCCGGAGTCCGATCTGCACATCTTGGCTCGCTTCGCGGTCTTTGCGAGGTTGGCGGTTGAATGTTTTGGCTGAAGCCAGAGGATTTGTAGAACTGCCAAACCTCGCAGGTGATCGGGAACCCACTGCGTGCGCGTCCCTTCATGCGCAGCCGGTGTTGGGAGGCGGGGACCCCTCGCACGCCGAGACCGATTGTGACAGCATCCTCTGCTGGCGCCCAGGCGCCGCGTCGGTCAGCGCGGTCCGGGGACGCGCATCCAGCCTGAAACCCATTGACTTGCCCCCTCCGCAGGCGTAGAAGAGACCAGATCCTGGCACCAGTCCTTACTGCGCTCGGAAGGGTTCCCAATGCCCACGGCAACCCTCGGCACGCCAGCGACAATCACCTTCCCCACGCCGCCTGCCCCGCCAGCGGGAGAGCGACAGCCCAAGTCTTTCATTCGTCTCGCCGGAGCCTTGGGGTTCCGGCATTGCAGCCGGCGGACCGAACAGACGTACATGTGCGAAGCCTATACGAGATCCGGACCATTCAGGAACTCTTGGGGCAAAGCGGATAAGCGGAACATGCCGATTCTCGTGTGAGGATCGGCTTGTTGCTTCTTAACGCTCGGGGTACCGCTGATGGACACAGGCAAAGACTACTACGGCATTCTTGGCGTGCTCCCAACAGCAGACTTTGTCGTAATTCGAGCCGCCTATCGTGCGCTGGCGCAACATTATCACCCAGATCGTTTTCCGGGGAAGGAGGAAGCTGCGCATCTCCGGATGTGCGAATTGAATGATGCGTACGAGGTGCTCTCGGATCCGGAGAAGCGGCGTGAATACGACGAAAGGCGGGGGGTTGGTGCCCCCCTCGGCGACGAGTATTTGAGCGATTCTTCCACCGAGGAGAACTCTCCGTACGATCCGCTTCAGCAGCGTTGGAATATAGCGGTTGAGTATTATCCAGATTTGAAAGACATCGAGTCTCGACTCAGCAGAATTTCATGGAAGCTGGCATACACGTATCGCGCTTACATGCTGGAAGAAAAGGCCTTCGAAAACAGGATCTCTGTCGCACACGCAATCGAGGAGGAGTTTCTTCGAACCTATTTCGGCGCGAATCCAGCCATCCTGTCCTATGCAATGACACTCATTGCCCACGGTGCGAAGCGAGTAGCCCGCGAGTTAAATAAAGCCATTGCGATTCTGGGGAGCAACATAGAAGCCCGTCGGGTGATCACCAAGATCCACAGGGAATTCGGCGGCCCACTCCCCGCGTTGCCTCCGGACGCCTCTCGGGAGGATTGTGTTCGAGCACTTGTCGCGCTTGGATATGGTATTGAGGACCTCCCCGGTGGTCGTGGCTGGGCGATAACGACTTCAGCCAACAGTAAGTGTTTTGCGTATTCGCTCGACGACCTCAGGCGCATTGTGGGGTGGGCTTGGATGCGACCTTGAAATAGAAGCACTGCTGCCCATCACGAAGCTGCGGCTGGCCCTGGTGTGGGATCGGGCCGGGCGAGTTCGGGAAGTTCGGGGAAAATTGGGAACGGCGACGGTCGACACCATTGGAGTTCTTGAGAGGACCACACATGTCGTCCATGCTTGAAGATGATGCGCTGAGGCGAGCGGCGGCGCGGGGGGCTGCGAGAGCCGTGGAGTGGACAGCCCTCCTCAGAAGGTGACGTAAGCGGCAGCCTATTTCGCTAGGCTGGGAGCTACCGAAACGTGGACCTTGAGCAGAAACTTTACTTTCGCGATCAACTGCGGACCGCTAGGGCCAAGGCTCTCGAGGACGCGGAAGGGTTTCAAGATGTTCTCTTTTGCCTTGAAGGGATCGGCGTACACCTTTTGGGTAAGGTCGAGAGTTTATTCGAATACAAGGGAAAGCTTGCTCACATCGCCGCTAACTCCCCTCTTGCCACCGACGTACCAGCGATCGCCAGCACTTGGCACTCGTCTTTCGATACCCTGTACGATGACCTCCGCCACGCCAGGAATGATGCGGCACATCAGGGTGCCTACGCACGGACGCTGACATCCCACGCTGTTGCGCTTGCACTGATCTTGGAGGACGCTCTCATGAGCGAGGCAAGGAAGGTATCTCATTTCATGGTCCGTGACCCCGTTTGCGCGAAGCGATGGCAGCCCGTGAGTTTCATTCGGCAACAGATGCTTATTCACTCATTCTCCTACCTTCCGTTATTCGACGAAAGCGAAACGTTGTGGATGCTTGTGCCCGAGCACTCGGTCGCTCGCTACCTCCGTAGCGCCAAGGGCAGCACGGACAGAAATCGTCGGCTCGCCACGCCGCTCGGAAAGGCAATCTGCAGTAGAGAAATTCCACTTCTCAAGGCAAGCACTGTCTCACCAGATACTGAACTAGATGTTGCCATCAGATCGCTTGACGAACACCCGATTCTCATCGTCAACGGCGAAGGGCCGGACTCGCTCGTTGGTATTCTTGCCGCCTCGGATGTCCTGTAAGGCGGTTATTCTGCCTAAGGCGCCGGTGAACCCGATGGGCTCCGCCGACGGGTTATTGGCAGCGTGTGGAACAGTACGATGCCAAACAGAACAAGCGGCAATAGCCTATCCTCGTTATGTCCCGCCAGCCCCATCTCGATGCATTCCGCCCTTCCTTCGGAATCTTCGGTTCCGCCCTTCGTTCGGAATCTTCGACCGGCACGGTGCCCGAGGTGATTCTCGGTGGGATGTAATGGGGGACGTTTTTGACTCAGTGGACTACGCCTGCTACGCCCCCTTTCCATCCGCGAGAGCCAGGGGAGACGCGCGATTCTCCGGCGCGCTGCCCCATCTGCTTCTCCAAGGGCTGGAGCAGGGGAGGATCGGGGTCGCTCGCCGGGATCTCCACGCGCTCGTGACGCGAATGGGCGAGGGCGCGACGGCGACCGGCACCGACCGTTCCGCTTGAGCCCTCCACCCGAACCATGCCCACCGGCTGCTTCGGAGCGGGGCCCCTTTCTTGCGCCGATGCACCGTGGTTCGTGGTCCTCGGGCGGGCCTACCCCAATAGTGCGGGACGTTGCCAAGCAGAACAAGTGACAGTAGCCTATCCTCGCTATGCCCCGCCAGCCCCGTCTTGATGCCTTCCGATCTTCGTTCGGAATCTTCGGTTCCGCTCTTTGTCCGGAATCCTCGACTGGCACCCTGCACCACGTCATGCTCCGCGGGATCGCCCGCGGACAGATTTTGGCGGATCGCGAGGACCGCGAGACCTTTCTCAGGCGATTGGGTGCGGAGGCGCAATAAGTTCACTTCGTCAACAACCTCTCGCATTACGAGGGGTGGCTCCGGCGACTCTCCGTGATTCCCGCTTGCACGGTAACCGGGAAAGTAATATAGTCGGCCTGAATCAAGGAGGCTCGATGATCATCTCGTTCGGAGACCGCGCGACAGAGGAGCTGTACCACAACCGGCCCACCAATCGGGCGCGACGGTTCCCGCCGGATATCGTGGGTCTCGCCCTGGTCAAGATGGACATGCTCAACGGTGCTGCCGCGCCGCTCGACCTCCGGTCTCCACCCGGCAATCGACTCGAGGCTCTCAAGGGTGACCTGAAGGGATATCACTCGATCAGGGTGAACGAGCGGTGGCGGCTCGTCTTCCGCTGGGAGGGCAATAACGCCCACGCGGTCCGACTGATCGACTACCACAAGTAGGGAGGTTCGCCATGATTCCTGACCACCGTATCCCCACGCATCCTGGCGTGATCCTGAGCCAGGAGTTCCTAACTCCGCTCGGCATCTCTCAGGTGGCGTTCGCCGCGCATCTCGGCGTCCCGGTCCAGCGCATCAACGAGCTCATCCGGGGCAAGCGCGGCATCACGCCGGAGACCGCCTGGTTTCTCTCGCAGGCGCTCGACACCACGCCGGAGTTCTGGATCAACCTGCAGACCGCGTATGACCTCGCTCGGAGCCGGCCCGCTGAGCCGATCGAGAGGCTCGCCGCGGTCCGGTGAGAACGCCGCGGACCTAACAAGCGATGTAATGAGGGACTACGTTGCATCCTATGACTCCTAGCGACCTCGTGTCCTCGGGCGAGTAATACGGGACGTTTCCAAGCAGAACAAGTGATGGTCGCCTATCCTTGGTATGACCTGCCTCCTCTCGAAGAATGATTCACACCTACATTGTCGGTAGACCAATTTCCGGGGGTGAGGTCAATGTTCTTGCGGCCACAGGGGCCGGTCCACGGCGTCGCTGATAACTTGCAGCGGGTCTTGTTCGATGCGGGGCGGTGTGGTAGCGTCCCGCCGTTCGCAAAGGATGAGTGCTGGGAGAGACTATCGAGTTTTCGACTTGGGGACTGATCCCTGGCGAGATGAGGACTCAGGCCCCCAGGACGAAAGTAGCAGGCTGCTGAAAAAGGCCCATCTGCGGCGTTGGCGCGCTCGCGCGGCGCTGCGACGTACGCGTAAGTACGTCTCGCACCTCGCATCGCGCGCCGCCTTGCATCTGGGCCCTTTTGAGCAGCCTGGGCGAAAACGGGTTTTTCAGCAGCCTGCTCGGCAGGAGAATCTGGCAGACACTAGGGGCCTTATGCTATTTGTCCTGGTCGTCTTCAGCGTGTATCTGGGGATGAATGGGTATGTCCTGGCAAGGCTGTTCCACCTGTTCGCGATCAGCAAGACGGTCTGGTTCTATCTGGCGCTCATCCCCCTGGCCCTGTCGTTCATCGTCGCGCTCGCCCTTGAGTCACGATTCGGCAACCAGCTCACCGGCGGCTTTTTTGCCCTGGCGATGCTATGGCTGGGGACGTGCGGGCTGCTGCTCTGGATCCTGCTGGCCCAGCAGATCCTGGCGCTGGTCATACCGCTCCCGCAGCGGGTGTGGGCGATCGGCGCTTGTGGCCTCGCCTGCGGTCTCGCGCTGTATGCCTTCGTCAATGCCCGCACGATCACCGTCCGCCACGAACAGATCCCGCGTCTTCCGCTCAAGATCGCGCACTTGTCGGACATTCACATCGGCTCGATCGGACCGTCGACCCTTGCCGACATCATCGCCAAGACCAATGACCTCAAGCCCGATCTGATTCTCATCACCGGCGACCTGTTCGATAACGCCACTCCCGGCACCCGCGCGACTGCTGCGCAACTGAAGAGGTTTGCTGCCCCGGTCCTGTTCACCTCCGGCAATCATGAAGACTATACCGGACATGACAACGTGCGGCAGATGCTTGCGGCGACACAGATCCGCTGGCTGCGCAATGAAACGATCGACTTCAACGGTATCCGGATCATCGGCGTCGATAACAGCCACGGCACGCAGCTGCTGCAGGCCGTGCTCGGCCGGACGCCCCCGTCACCGGCGTATACGATTCTCATGAACCATCAGCCGACGGGATTCGACATCGCCGCCCATCGGGGCATTGGCCTTATGCTCTCCGGCCACGTGCATAACGGCCAGATCTGGCCGTTCAACTGCGTCGTGGGATTATTCTATCCTTATCTCAAGGGCCTGCATGCAAATGGGGGTGCATTGCTGAATGTCTCGACCGGCACCGGCATCTGGGGGCCGCCGATGCGCCTCGGTTCCCGC
This sequence comes from Candidatus Methylomirabilota bacterium, assembly GCA_026387775.1. Taxonomy (GTDB): domain Bacteria; phylum Methylomirabilota; class Methylomirabilia; order Methylomirabilales; family 2-02-FULL-66-22; genus 2-02-FULL-66-22. Next base: position 27,039 of record JAPLLC010000095.1, read on the forward strand.
AGCGAGATCGTACTGCTTGAGCCGATGCGATGAAGCGACACCCATACGAAGGCCTTCTGAGTGCGCCCCCGTTGACCGGGGTCCGCATCCGCAGTATGCTCCGGCTCGACACCCGCCGGGGACGAGTACACGGGAACTGGATCATGCGACGCTATCTGATCTTCACAGCCGCCGGGTTGAGTCTCTTCATGTATTCCATCGACAGCACGGCCGTGGCGGTGGCCTTTCCCAACTTCATCCGCGAGTTCGACACCAATATCCTCTGGGCCGCGTGGACGCTCTCCATCTACATGGTGGCGGTGACCAGCATGATGCCCTTGATGGGCAACCTGAGCGATAGCTTCGGCCGGAAGCCGGTCTTCCTGGGGTCGCTCCTGCTGTTCACGGTGAGCTCCCTCGCCTGCGGGCTGGCCCCGAACATCTATAGCCTGGTGGCCTTCCGGTTTCTCCAGGGGATCGGGGGCGCCAGCTTCCTGCCCACGGCGGCCGGCATCGTGAGCGACCAGTTCCC
>JAPLLC010000024.1 GCA_026387775.1 Candidatus Methylomirabilota bacterium
CATCCTGCAGGCCGCGCACCGGGCGGTGGAGTCGCTCACCATGGACCGCGAAGTGATGCACCTGCGCGACTCGCTCATCCCCCGCTTCGCGGAGCAGGTCTATTACGGCTACTGGTACTCGCCCGAGATGGAGGTCCTGCTGGCCACCATTGCGGAGTCGCAGAAGACGGTCACCGGGACGGCCCGGCTCAAGCTGTACAAGGGGAACTGCGACGTGGTGGGCCGGAAGTCGCCCACCTCCCTTTACGATCCCGCCTTCGCGACCTTCGAGGCGGACCAGGTGTACAACCAGGCGGATGCCACCGGCTTCATCCGGCTGAACGCCCTGCGGCTCCGGATCCGGGCCCTGACGCGCATGCGCAGTTCGGTCTGAGGTGGTTGATCCATGGCGGTAAAGAAAGCCTGGGGTGGGCGCTTCAGCGCCGAGATGCACAAGCAGGTCGAGGCGTTCACGGCCTCGATCGACGTCGACCGGCGGCTGGCCCCCTATGATATCCAGGGCAGCATCGCCCACGCTCGCATGCTGGCCAAGTGCGGGATCCTGTCCAAGGCGGAAGGGGAGAAGATCGTCGCCGGCCTGGCGGAGATCCGGGAGGAGATCGCCCGGGGCGAGTTCCAGTACGATCAGGCACTGGAAGACATCCACATGCACGTCGAGCGGCGCCTGACCGAGAGGATCGGCGAGGTCGGGGGAAAGCTGCACACCGCGCGGAGCCGGAACGACCAGGTGGCCCTGGACCTTCGCCTCTATCTCCGCGAGACGATCGGTGTGATCCGGGAAGGGATCCGCGCCCTGCAGCGGGTGCTGGTCTCGAAGGCCGAGGTGCACCTGAACACCGTGATGCCGGGCTACACGCATGTCCAGCGGGCACAGCCCATCCTCTTGGCGCATCACCTCCTAGCCTACTTCGAGATGTTCCAGCGCGACCGGGACCGCCTGGCCGACTGCCTCACGCGGGTGAACGTCCTGCCGCTGGGGGCGGGGGCGCTAGCCGGGACGACGCTCCCCATCGACCGGGCGTACGTGGCCAAGCTGCTGGGCTTCCCCGTGGTGGCGGCCAACAGCGAGGACGCCGTCTCGGATCGCGACTTCGCCCTGGAATTCCTGAGCGCCTCTGCCATCCTGGCCATGCACATCTCACGGCTGGCAGAGGAGTTGGTGTTGTGGGCCAGCGCGGAATTCGGCTTTATCGAGCTTCCCGACGCCTTTGCCACCGGTTCCAGCATCATGCCCCAGAAGAAGAACCCGGACGTGGCCGAGCTGGCGCGGGGGAAGACCGGACGGGTGTACGGGGCGCTCTTCAGCCTGTTGACGATCATGAAGGGCCTCCCGCTGAGCTACAACCGGGATCTCCAAGAGGACAAGCCGCCGGTCTTCGATGCGGCGGACACCATCCGCCAGATGCTGGAGGTGCTCCCGCCGATGCTTTCGGCGATCAATATCCGGGCGGATCGGATGCGCGCCGCGGCCTCAGAAGGGTTCCTGAACGCCACGGACATGGCCGACTATCTGGTCACCAAGGGGATTCCCTTCCGCGAGGCCCACGAGATCGTGGGACGCATCGTCCGGCACTGCATCGAGACCGGCGAGCGGCTGGAAGCCCTGTCGTCCGGCAAGCTCCGCCAGTTCTCCACGGCGTTCGGGCCCGATGTCGCGAAACACATCAGCCTGGAGGCCTGCGTCGAGCGCCGCCGGTCCGCGGGCGGGACCAGCTCGCGCCGCGTGGCGGAGGCCATCCAGCAGGCCAAACGGACGCTGCGCCGGCCATGACGACCCGGCTGCGGCTCGCCGGCGCGCCGGGGGCCTTCGCGATCCTCATCCTCCTGGTCTTGCTCTTGCCGGGCTGCGGGCGGAGGGGGGCCCCGGTCGCGCCGCACGTCGTCGGTCCCGCGGCCGTGCAGAGCCTCCAGGCCGAGCCGCGCGGGACGGCCATCCTGCTGACGTGGACGCGGCCCAGCCGGAATCAGGACGGCTCCCCTCTGACGGATCTCCTGGAGTTTCGCCTCTCGCGCGCGGTCACCGCGCCCACCCCATCGGACGGCGCGACGCGGCCGGTCTTTGTGCCCCTCGCCACGGTGCGTGCCGACCGGCCGGACAACGCCGCCGTCCAGGGGACGGCGTACGCCTACCGCGATGAGACGGTCACGTCGGGGCTCACCTACCGTTACCAAGTACAGGTCGTCAATCGTCGAGGTGAGACAGGTCCGCCCTCGGGAGAGGCGACGGTCGATCTCGTGCCGGCACCGGCTCCGCCCGTCGCCCTCCGAGCGACCGGCAGAAACGGCGTCGTGGAGCTGGAATGGCAGGCGCCGGCATCCGCCGACCAGGTCGGCGGGGCGGTCGTGCGAGGCTATAACGTCTACCGCGCGCTTCCGCCGGCCGCCTACGGAGCACAGCCCGTCAACGGCCGCCCACTCCCGGAGACCCAGTTCCGGGATATCGGCGTCGCGAACGACGTGCGGTATACCTACGTCGTCCGGAGCGTGGGAGTTAATCGTCCCCCGTGGCGCGAGAGCGCCGATTCCGAAGAGGTATCAGTGGTTCCCCAGGACTATGTCGCGCCGGCCCCTCCGCGCGGCCTCAAGGCCATTCCCGATCGGGGAGTCGTCGCCCTCACGTGGGATGCCAACGCCGAGTCCGACCTTCTCGGGTATCTCGTCTACCGGCGGGAGCTGCCGCAGCTCGTGGCTGTCCGCCTGACGGAAGCCCCCGTTTCGGGTACCACTTTCACCGACCGTACGCCGAAGCCGGCAGCTACCTACGCGTACACGGTCACCGCCGTGGATCGCTCATCGCACCGAAACGAGAGCGCCCCCTCCGCCGAAGTCGAGGTCGTCCTGCCCTAGCAGGCTGGTGAAAATGACCCATCTGCGGTCACCCAGCCTGCGGCCGGGTACCCGCCCGCTCGGGCACTCGCTGCGGCGTACCGGAAGTACGCCTGGACCCACCTGCGGTGGGTACCCCGCCCTTCACGGGCCGCCTTGCATCTGGGCCCTTTTGAACAGCCTGCCGAAAAGTGAGTCTTTCGGCAATCTGCCAGCGTTTTCCTGTTGAAGCCGCCGACGCATAGACGCGACTGTCACCCCGCTGTTGTCGCCGAGAACCGTCGCCGTGGCACGATCACGATTTGCTCTCATGTTTTGCGGCCAATCTGCCGATAGACCGGATAGGCGGGAGCAGCCGCCCTACCGAAGGCGGGGGTGGGCCATGTTTGATTTCCTCAGCAATCAGGTCGTCAATCTGGTCGCGATGCGGCGCCTGGGTGGGCCGGAGGATGTTCTGCTGGAGGCCCGTCGTCTCCGCGACCTCGATGTGCCGAAGGCTCCGGTGGCGCGGGCGGCCGTCACCGAGGATCAGGTGTTCCTGAGCGCGGCCGTCCCCGGGCCCGCCTCACCCATTCCCGTCAAGCCCAGCGAGCCGATCGAGACCGGAAATCGGGTCGGAGAGGTGCTCCGTCGGCTGCGGGAAGAGCGCCGCAAGACCGGTGACAAGACCTCCGGCGACTCCACCGACCCCTCCGAAGAGACACCGGGCGATTCGCCCGCCGCCGGTCACCTCGACCGCTGGGCCTGAGGCCCCTTCTCTTCGGCGCTGCCGTCGGCGGCCTAGATGAAGCCGTGCTTCTTGTAGATGGCCTGGATCTTCTTGTCCGCCTCGTTGACGGCATTGTCCACGGAGACCCCCTGCACGATGACGGATTGCAGGGCGTCGGCGATGACGTAGCTGCGCAGCACCTCGCCGAAGGCGGCCGTGGGCTGGCCGGCGAAGGCCATAATCCGGCCAGTCTCCGCCAGGCCTGGGTAGGTGTGGTAGAACTTGCTCTCCTTCCAGAACTTGGTGTTCGTCAGCTTCTTGTAGACGGGCACGTAGCGGCCGGCCGCTATCTGGATGAATTCGTCGTAGCGGTTGGGCTCCATGACGTAGGCGAGCGCCTCCTTGGCCGCGTCTTGCGCCTTGCTGTCCTTGAAGATGCTCATCGCCCAGCAGTCCACCATCCCAAAGCTCCCCGCGGGGCCGGCCGGGATATTGGCCAGAAGCGTTGCCTCGGCCAACTGAGGCTTGTTGACCTGGCACCACGCCAAAACGGAGGCTGGGTTCTGGACGAAGGCACACTGGTCTGACTGGTAGGCGTTGTTGTTGCCGGCGTTGTCCCAGTTGATCGCCCCCGGCGGGATGATCTTATGTTTCGTGTACATGTCGGCGACCAGCGTGAACGCCTTGCGCGTCTCGGGGGTATTGAACGCGGGCTTGTTGTCCTTGGTCTGGATCTGGGCACCAAACGTCCACAGGATGTTGATGAAGTTGCAGTTGTTGTCGTCGTTCTTGCCGAGGCAGGGACCGTACCCGTACAACTGCGGCGGGTGCTGGATCTTCTTGCAGGTCTCGATGAACTCGTCCCAGTTCGCGGGATACTTCAGGCCGGCCTTGTCCAGCAGGTCCTTCCGGGCGTGGACCGGCCAGGGATTGATTCCAAATGGAATCGACCAGGCCTTGGACTCCCAAGAGACCGTGGCCTCCGCCGCCTGGTAGACCTCGCCGCCCTTCTTCTTCAGGTCATTCCAGACGTCGGTCACATCGACCAGTTGGTTCTGCCCCCGGTAGTACTGTGTATCGGAATCGTACTGATAGCAGATGTCGGGCGGGTTCTTGCCCTGGATGGCTGCAGCCAGCCTCTGCGGCAACTGGGCCGAGGGGGTGATGATGAAATCGATCTCGACACCCCTTTCCTTCCCGTAGTCTTGGAACATCGAGCCAAGCCTCTTGTCCATGGACTCCAGGAAGCTCTGGCCAAACCAGATGGTCAGTTTTTTGCCCCTGACGACGGTCGGGGCAGCCGCGGACGCCGTGGAAGACGAGTTGAAGGCGGAGATCAGGCTCCCACCGGCTGTGGTCGCCGCCAGGGCCGTGGTGAGCTTCAGCATCGAGCGCCGCGACATGCCGCGAGGCTTCCGTTCCTTGTCAGACATCGTGTTCCTCCATTCTTCTCTTGCCACAGAACCAAGAATGGCCGCGCGTGTTGCCTTGGCCGAAGCGTCTACCGTCTCGCCCGCTAACCCCTCCTCTCTTGCCCCTACAGGTGGGCTGAAGTGTAGCTACCCCTTCACCGCCCCCGCCGTCAGACCCCGGACGACCCACCGCTGCCCCAGCAGGTACAACACGACCGGGGGAATGGCGATGAGAAAGGAGGCGGCCATCATCACCCCCCAGAAGAACACGTCCTCGGCCACCGTGGAGGTGAGCCCGACGGTGACGGTCTGGGATACCGGATTCGAGGTAAAGGTCAGCGCAAACAGGAACTCGTTCCAGGAGAGGGTGAAGGAGAAGAGTGCGGTGACGACGATGGCCGGCGTCGAGAGGGGCAGGATGATCCGGAACAGCGCCATGAGCCGGGTGCAGCCGTCGACCAGGGCCGCCTCCTCCAGCGCGACCGGCACCGTGCGGAAGTATCCCATCAACAGCCAGGTGGTGAAGGGCACGGTGAAGGTGAGATAGGCCAGGATCAGGCCCTCCCGCGTATTGAGCAGGCCGACCTTGAAGATCAGCTCGAAAAGCGGGATGAACAGGAGCACGGGGGGGATCAGGTACGAGAAGATCAGCCCGCGCGCGATCAGGTTCTTTCCCCTGAAATCGAGTCTCACGATGGCGTAGGCCGCGAAGATGCCCACCAGCAGGGAGAGAACGGTCGTGGCGAGGGCCACGATGGCGGAATTCCGGAAGAACTCCGGGAAGTGGGAGTCGAAGAAGACCTTGTGGAAGTGAGACAGCGTGATGCGCACCGGGACCAGGAGCGGCTCGGGACGATACATGTCGTCATTGGGCTTCAGGGCAGTCGTGAGCATCCAATAGAAGGGGAAGAGTGTCCAGAAGAGTCCCACCCCCAGCACCGGCCAGGTGAAGAGCCGCCACCAGCTTCGCCTGATGCCCCCAGACCTCTTCATTCTTCGGCTCCTCGCAGCAAGACACGCCCGCCGAGGACAATCAAACTGGCCAGCAGCGGGAAGAACGAGAGGGCGACCGCGGCGCCCAGGCCCAGCTCGCGCCCCAGGATGCTGGTGAAGAAGGCCAGGGTCGGGAAGATCTCGCTCATGTGCGCGGGACCGCCGGACGAGAGGATGTAGACGAACTGGAGCTCGTTCGACGTCCAGATGGTGGAGAGCAAGGTCACGACGATCAGGACGCTCTTGAGGCCCGGGAGCGTCACGTGCCGAAAGCTCTGGAAGGTGCTGGCCCCGTCGATCTCCGCCGCTTCGTAGAGTTCGTCCGGGATGGATTGCAGCCCGGCCAGGAAGTTCATCATGTAGAAGGGTGTGCCCTGCCACACGACCACCACGATGATCGCCCAGAGGACGATCTTCGGGTCGGACGTCCAGAGCACGTACTCGTTGATGAGATGGAGCTTGTAGAGTACAAAGTTCAGGATGCCGTTGAGATCGTTGTAGATCCAGCGCCAGACGAAGGCGTCCACCACGATGGGAACCGACCAGGGAACGAACAGGAGGGCGCGCAGGATGGTGCGTCCCCGGAGCTCCTGGTGCAGGATAAGCGCAAAGGCCAGCCCGACCGCCGTCTTGAACCCGACCCCGAAGATCGTATAGATCAGCGTGTTCTTGAAACTCAGCCACCAGATGCGATCATGAAAGAGCGTTCGGTAGTTTTCCAGGCCGATGAAGCGTCCTTCCCCTCCGATGGGCTGGCTGTAGAACGCGAGCATGATCGCGCGGATGAAGGGGAATGCGATGAGACCGAAGAGGACGAGAACGGATGGAGCGATCATCCAGTAGGCCAGGGCATAGTCGCGGCCAAGGACGCGCTTGAGCGTGAAACGCTGCGGACTGCCGAGTCGCGCCGTCGCATGGGTAGCCATGATCGCGAGGCATTATACAGGGTGGGAGGGTCGCTCAATAGGCTGCATGCCTGCATGTACTTGCGAACAGACAACAGGCATCGGTGAGCGACGGCACGACGTGGCACGGGGTGAGACGCCCGAGGGGATCGGGCGGTTTTCCGATCGTCTGGGGGAGCGTGGTGTGATATGAAGAAGACCGAGCATGGAAGAGGAGACAGCCGATACGGAGGACGGGTCCGGTGCTTCAGTGGATCAAGCGGGGCGTGAGGCGTGCGCTGCGTGCGCTGTTCAACTGGGCGTCGCTGCTGGCGATCCCCTGTGGGCTCGTCGTCGGATATACTGGGCACCGCACCCTCGGTGCGCTGCTGATCCTGGGTGGAACTCTCGCCTACTTCCTGGTGGATCCCATCCTGATGGTCCTGGACCTGGTGCGCTCCGGCCGGCCGGACCCCGATCGCGGCGCGTCGCGCCGCTAAGCTCCCGACAAGACGATCTGGCCGGCGCGGGCGACGAGTCGCCCGTCCCGGAACACCATCTCGGGCCGGCGCAGGGTCCGGATGTCCTGCAGGGGGTCCCCGGCGAGGAGGACGAGGTCGGCGCGCTTGCCCGGCTCCACCGTGCCGATCTCGCGCTCCAGGCGGAGGGCCCGGGCGGCCTCCCGCGTGGCCATGCCGAGCGCCTCCAGCGGCGTGAACTCGGCCCAGCGCACCAGAACCTCGATGGCCCGCGCCATCTCCTGGGCTCCCGGCCAGCAGTCCGTCCCCGGCCAGGGCCCGAAGGCGGCGTCCGTCCCGAGGAAGACGATCACGCCCTGGCCCCGCATGTAGTGGAGGAACGGCCAGCGGACCTTGAGCATGTTCAGCCACCACTGCTCCTCGGCCGTCGGCTCCACCCCGGACTCTCCCGGAAAAAGGTAGGGGCGGGGAATGATGGCGTGGTCCACTTGCACGCCTTTCGCGACCATCAGTTCCACAGCGGCTTTGTCGGGGGCAGTGGTCTTGGGATCCTCGCCGATCCACGAGCAGTGTTCGATGGTGTCGAGTCCGGCCTCGGCGGAGAGGAGGATGCTGTCGGTGGAGATGGCGTGTCCCACGACCTGGAGGCCCAGGCGGTGGGCGTCCTCGACGGCCGCCCGCACCTCTTCCAGCGTGTACTGGGATTGTGTGATATTGGTGCCCGGGGTGGTGGTGCCGCCGCTCACGATCAGCTTGATGAAGTCCACGCCCTTGGCGGCGAGAATGCGGACCGCCTTCCGGATCTCCTCTGCGGAATCGACCCCCCAGTCGGAGTAGATGTGGCCGGCGGTCGTCGTGATGGGCCGGCCGCAGACCAGGATGCGGGGGCCCACCAAGTCGCCGGAGGCGATGGCATCCCGCAGGGCGAGGACGGTGAAGTCGTCCGCCCCGCAGTCCCGCACCGTGGTCACGCCGGCCGCCAGGGCCATCTGGGCATAGTGCGCGGCGCGGAGGAGCTGGCGCTCCGGATCCCCGAGGCGGAGCCGCATGGTGTAGTCCCGGGACGAGTTGGCCGAGTAGAGCGTCTTGTTCCAGGCGAGGTGGACGTGGCCATCGATGAGGCCGGGCAAGAGGGTCTTGCCGGCGGCCTGGATCGTGGGGACGCCCTGCGGGACCGGCACCGCGTCCGCGGGGCCCGCGGCGGCGATGCAGCCGTCTTTGCCGATCAGGACGGTGGCGGAAGGAAGGGGCGCCGGGCTCGCGCCGTCGATGAGTCGGGCAGCCACGATTGCGAGAGAAAGATCCATTTCAGCCTGCTGTGTGTTTCCTACTTCACATCGGGATTCGGGAGCATGATGTCCCGGATCAGGTTAACGAGATCGTGGTACGAGGTGGTGAAGGCCCGCAGCGTACGGACGGTGGAGCCGTAGCCGTCGAACTCTTCGACGGTCATTCCATCCGGCTCGATGGCCCGTCGGAAGTCGGCGAACTTCTCGTACATGACATCGTAGGCCTGCTTGGGCACCGGATTCTGCATCCGCGGCTTCACCTCGATGTCGGAGTTGTTGAAGAGCACCTGCCACTCGTAGGGGATGGTCATGCTGAGATCCCCGCCGATCAACTCCGACCAGTGCATGTGGTGCCGGTAGGCTGCGGCCAGCAGCCGCGTCCGGTAGCCCTTCTGCCGGTAGATCTCGTAGGACTTCTTGATGGCCGCGATGCCGGCCCAGTGCAGGTAGCCGGGGTCGACGACGATGTTCTCCTTCTTGGCGACCACCTGGAGCCAGTCGTCCAGCCGGCCGATCATGACGGTACAGACCGGGGTCATATCGGCGACGGGCTTCCCTTCCTTGGCGCGCCGGTTGAGGCCGCGCTCCACCGCCTCGGCGACGGCGATGGATTGGGGAACCGAGAAACTGACCGTGGCGTTGATGTTGACCCCGTGATAGGTGGCCTCCTCGACGGCCGCGACACCGGCCTTCGTGACGGGCAGCTTCACCTGGATGTTCGGCGCGAGGCCGTGGAAGTAGATGGCCTGCTTTACCAGCCGGTCGGCGTCCCGGTACCACTGGGGATTGGTCTGGATGGAGAGCCGACCGCGCAAGCCCTTCCGCTGCTCGAAGACCGGCAGGAGCACCTTGGATCCGCGGACCCCGACCTCCTCGTAGATCTGCTGGGCGATCTGCTCCTCGTCCCAGGTCGGGTGCTCGGCGATGACCTGCTTGATCCGATCCTTCCACTCGGCCAGGGCGGCCTTGAGCACGGTGAACACGATGAACGGGTTCGAGGTGGCTCCCGTCGCCCCGTGCTCGATGGCGTAGGTCAGCTCCGGCACCGAGCAGGAGTCGTTCCAGAACTCGGTGGGAGTGGTGGAGACGGTCTGATGCAGCGGACTCTTGTAGGTTGGCATCGCTCCTCCTATAGGTCTCTTGTCGTGTCCGCTCAACGGACACCCATGACCAGATTCGGCAGCCAGGTGACCACCGAGGGAACCAAGGTAATCAACATCAGGACCGCCAGCAGCGGGACGAGGAACGGGGCCGTCGATCGGACGACCCGTTCGAAGGAGATCCCGCCGACGTGCACCATGACGAACAGGATCACCCCGAAAGGCGGGGTGAGCAGGCCGATCATCAGATTGAGTGTCATCACCAAGCCGAAGTGCACCGGGTCGATGCCGACCTGGGTGATGACCTGCATCAGGATGGGGCCGAGGATCAGGATGGCCACGATGGTCTCGAAGAAGCAGCCGACGATCAGCAGGATCACGTTGATGATCAGGAGCAGGACGATCGGGTTGTGGCTGAAGCCGAGCAGGGCGTCCACCATCGCCGCCGGGGCGCCGGTGCGCATGAGCAGCCAGCCGTAGAAGGAGGCCGCGGCCACGATGAAGCCGAGAGCCGCCGTGTCCTTGGCGCTGTCGATGAACACCTGGATGGTGTCCTTCCAGGTGAGCTCCCGGTAGACCATGGTGCCGAGGATGAGGGCGTAGGCCACCGCCACCGCGGCCGCCTCGGTCGGGGTGAACCAGCCGGTCCAGATCCCGCCGAGGAGGATCGTCGGCGTCATGAGCGGCAGGAAGGCATCGATGCAGGCCTTCACGAACTGGCGGAACGTCGGGAACGGTGTCCGTGGATAGCCTCGCTTCTTGGCGTAGAAATACACCATGACCATCAGGGCGATAGTCATCAGGACGCCGGGGACGACGCCGCCCAAGAAAAGGCGTCCCACGGACACCCCCGCCACCAGGCCGAGGATGACCATGGGAATGCTCGGCGGAAAGATCGGCCCGATGGGCGAGGACGCCGCCGTGATGGCCACGCTGAAGTCCCGATCGTAGCCCGCGTCGTCCATGGCCTTCAGTTCGACCTGGCCGAGTCCCGCGGCGTCGGCCACGGCGGCCCCGGACATGCCGGCGAAGATCAGGCTAGCCACGCAGTTGGCATGGCCCAGGCCACCAGGGAGGAAGCCGACCATGGTGGTGGCAAAGTTGAAGAGCCGGGTGGTGACCCCGGCCGTGTTCATGAGGCGCGCCGACAGGATGAACAGCGGGACGGCCAGCAGGACGAAGTTGTTGATCCCGTACATCATCCGCTGGGTGATCATGGGG
>JAPLLC010000312.1 GCA_026387775.1 Candidatus Methylomirabilota bacterium
CATCATCCCGCCAGTGACGTCACCCACGGCGAAGATCCCTGAGATGGTTGTTTCATACCGTCCATCGGTGGCGATCCCGCGCCGGTCGTACGCAATGCATAGGCGGTCCAGTTCCTCCGTTCGCAGACGGGGCCTGCGCCCCGTGCAGATCAGGACGTAATCCGCGGAGAGTTCTATGCTACCGGTCTGTGGGGTGCGGCCCGAATCTTGGCCTCCTGCACCGTTGGAATGTCCGCCAGTCTGGATTTGGGGCTTTCCGGTCATCGGGACAGACGTCCCGGGAACCGCCACCAGTTTCACGTAGGAACCCATCTCCCGGACCTCCTCCATCCGGATGCCCGTATGGACGGCTACCCCAAGGTTTTTCAACTCACGGGTTAGAAGCATCGACGCATCTGCATCTTCCCCCGGTAGGATCCGTTCCATCATTTCAACCAGGGTGACCTGGACGCCCAATTCAGCGAATAAGGTCGCAAACTCGATGCCGATGATGTTTCCCCCTGCGATGAGGAGGCTCTCCGGCAAGGACCGGAGGGAGAGGATACCGTCGGAGGTCAGGATCCGCTCAGAGGGCCGGACGCTGGGCGGCAGCACCGGTTCTGAACCCCAGGCGATGACCAGGTTCCGGGCTAAGAGGCGTTCGCGGCGGCCATCCGGGGCGGACCAATCGACCTCGCCCGGGGAGAGGATGTTTCCGTCCCCATCTTTCATCTCCACACGGCTCTCCTTCAGGGATTTCTGGACGCCCATCGCGGAGAGTTTCACGATCTGTTCCTGGTGCCGTTTCATTGCGGCATAGTCGAAGGATGGATCTTTCACGCGCACGCCCATCCGGCCGAGCTTCTTCAGCTCCGCGTAACGCCGACTGCACTCCATAAGGGCCTTGGTCGGGATGCATCCCCGATGGGTGCAGGTTCCACCCCACCCCTGCTTCTCGATGATCACTGCCCGCGCTCCCAGCCTTGCGACCTGAATCGCCGCCGCATGGCCGCCCGGTCCCGCCCCGATCACTATGATATCGAATGTCTCGGGCATGAAAGTCCCTCTATCGTTGATTTAAAAGAAGCATTTAGAGAATAGTAAACTTTTGATTATATTCCCTGAAGTTTGCTTCGTGCCGTGATGTCTAAGATACCCCGGTTTGCTACCGGGAGGTTAACTCATAAATTAGGTATATCTATTTCCCAACTCCCTCCCGAAGGGAGAGCGGGTCGGGCTGCGAGAATCTTCGCCGCTATGCGGCTCCGCTTGACATCATCCGCACGGGCCAGCCAACCGGTCATCTTAGCACATGGGAGTGGAGCCGGAGCTGCGGCGCAGGCGCTCATAGTTGCGGCGGTAAGTCTGAAGTTCGAGGATCTTGGCGTCGGGTTCCTCCAGCGCCTGATAGATGATGCCGCCCTCGCAGTCGGCCGGCGTCGGCGTCTCGGCCAGGTAGCAGAGCGTCGGCACCACATCGGATAGCTCCGCCGGGCGGGAGACCACGTAACCGCACTTGACGCCGGGACCGTCCAGTACAACGAGTCCGTTGCCCTCGCCGTTTGGGGCGGCGGCGACCAAAACGCGTAACGTTTCGAGGTCAGCCGCATCCAGGACCTTGCCCACGAATTCGTCCGCCTCGGACAGCCCGCACGCCGTGAACACGCGCACGAAGGCGAGGTCCCAGTCGGGGTTGCTGATCAGATGGGATGCGACCCGGTCGAAGTATGCGAGATCGTAGCTCTCCGGGTTCACCAGATCCGCCGGATGGTCCTCCTGATGCTCCGGCGCGGCCGAGGCTGGAAAGCCGAGCAGCAGCCCGCGCTTGCTGGACTTCTCGGCCGCCTGCCAGATGTACTGCGCCCTGCAGGGCTCGTCGGCGAAGACGCCGTGGGTGGCAGCGTGTGCGCCGGTGGCCAGGGTCGCCCAACTCGCCGCAGCGGTTACATCCACGGCCACCTTGGGCACGGCAGCGCCGCTCTTCAATAGGCGCTCCACGTTGGGCAGCCTGCCGGCACAGGCCAAATCATAGACCTCACCGCCGCAGGTGCCTTCCAGCGCAACTACCAAGACTTTCTTGATCTCTTCGGGCATGGTTCTCTCCTTTCGCTATCCACTTATACTTGTTGTGGATTAGGTTATCCCCTCCCCCTTCAGGAGAGGGAGACAATTGGCTCTAGTTCCGTATGTGATACGCCGGGTGCCGCGTGGTTGCCGACCGCTGCCAGTCCCACGTTGGTGGCGCCCTCTACGTCCAGTTCTATCGCTTATTCACATAGGCCGAAGCAGGAGTCGGCGACGACCTGCACGACGACGTCTTCGCCTTCGGTGTATGGCATGGTGCTCGGCGACTGCACGCGTATCTCATGACCGTGCCACTGCACGCGGTAATCGATATAGTTGCCGAGGAAGGTCATTTTCTTCACTGTGCCTCGAATAAGCGATTCGTCCTCACCCGCCCGCCCCGGCGGCAGTAAGTTGATGTCCTCCGGCCGTACCACGAGGGTAACATCCGTCCCGGCGCTGGCCCCGGCTGGCACCGGTGCCGTCACCACAAAGCCCTCGGCCATCCTCATCCGCGCGTAGCCGTCGCTCGTCAGCCGCTCTATCTTGCCCGGCAAAAGGTTGACCAGGCCCATAAAACTCGCCACCAGCTTGTTGGCCGGCCTCTTGTAAATGACGCATGGCGGCCCATACTGCTGCACCTTGCCCTGCTGGATGACGGCCACGCGGTCGGACATAGCCATGGCCTCTGCCTGATCGTGGGTGACGTAGATGAAAGTGATGCCGGTACGCCGCTGAAGGTCCTTAATGGTGAAGCGCATCTGCTCACGAAGCTTGGCGTCCAGGTTACTCAGTGGCTCGTCCAGCAGTAGAATGGTCGGCTCGACCACCAGGGCCCGCGCCAGGGCCACGCGCTGCTGCTGGCCCCCCGAGAGCTGGCTCGGATAACGCGCGCCCAGCCCGGCCAGGTCGACCACGTCCAGCATCCGCTCGACGCGCGCCTTGATTTTCTCCTGGGGCACGTTCTTCATTTCCAAGCCGAAGGCCGCGTTCTGGAAGACGGTCATGTGCGGCCAGACGGCGTAGTTCTGGAAGACCATGCCCATGTTTCGTCGCTCGGGGGGCAGCATAAACGTGCTGTCGGAGATTGTCTGGCCTCCCACCCTGATCTCGCCCTCGTCCGGCTGGAGGAAGCCCGCGATCATGCGCAGCGTGGTCGTCTTGCCGCAACCGGAGGGCCCGAGCAGGGTGACAAACTCCTTGTCGGCGATCTCCAGGCTGATGTTGTCCACCACCAGGTGGTCGCCAAATCTCTTGGTGACGTTTATTATCTTGATTTCGGCCATCTATGTAACCTCTCGAATGTAACCTCCCGAATGAGTGCCGCGTCTACGCACCGCCCAGTTCCTCTATACTCTTGCCGGCGAGCTTGCGCATGATAAGCAGTATGGTCATGGCCAAGGTGACGGTGATCAGCGACAGCGCGGCGATCGCCTCGAAGTAGCCCATCTCGTTCAGCTTGAAGACCATCACCGATATTACCTCCGTGCCCTGGGAATAGAGGAGAATCGAAGTGTTCAGCTCCTGCAGCGAATGCACGAAGACGAACGTCCATGCGACCAGGAGGCCCGGTTTAACCAGCGGCATCGTGACGCGCCTGATCGTCTGGCCCCAGGAGGCGCCGGCCACGCGTGCGGCCTCCTCCAACGAGGCATCGACCTGGCGGATGGACGTGTTGGCTGAGCGCACGGAGATCGGGATATAGCGCGTCATGTAGGCGATGAACAGAATCCAGATCGTGCCGTAGATTGGGACGGGGCTGCGCAGCCACGCTTGGATGAGGCCGACCGCGAGTACGATGCCCGGCACGCCCAGCGGCAGGATGGAGAGGTAATCAAGGAGACGCCGCCCCCTCACCTTGGTGCGTAGGTCGATGAAGGCGACCAGGAGTCCCAGCAGCACGGTGACGGTCGCCACACCCGTGGCCAGTGCGAAACTATTTAAGATCGCTCGACTGGTGCGCTGGTCCTGGACAAGGACGAAAAGAAAGTTATCGAACGTGAAGTTGCCCAGCGAGGGGCCGTCCAACCACTGCTTACTGAAGGCGGCAACAACGAACACGGCGTAGGGAAGAACGACGGCCGCTACGATCACCGCCGAGCTGTAGACGAATAGTAGCCACTTCCAGGCGCCCAGTTTGACCCGCGAAGGGCGGGTGCCCTTGCCGGAGAGCACCACGTAGGACTTTTTTTCGATGAAGGCGCGCTGGATATAGAGGGCAACGACGGTAAGGGCGATGATGCCCAAACCAAGTGCCGAAGCCTCGGCGAAGCGTGGTGGATAAGTCGTGTTAAGCAGAATGAAGATCTTGGTCGGCAGGAAATAGACCCGCTCCGGCAAGCCAAGGAAGGCCTGGGGGCCGAAGAGGGCCATGGAGGCTACGAAGGCGAGCAGTGCCGCCGAGCTGATGGCCGGCATGACCATTGGCAGGGTGATGCGCAACATCGTTCGCAGCTTGTTCGCCCCGAGGATCCGCGCGGACTCCTCCAGAGATGCATCCATCGAATCCAGAGAACTCGTCGTCATATAGAAGACGTAGGGGAAGAGGTTGCAGGAGATAACGAAGATCACCCCTGGCAGACCGAAGATGTTGAAGGGCGGGCTGGACAGGCCGAACGCCGAAACGAGTGCCTTGTTCAGAAGACCAGCGTTGGGGCCGAAAATCATCATATAGGCGAGTGACGACAGGTAGGGTGCGGTGAGGAAAGCGATGGCCGGCGCGGAGCGGAAAAACTTCTGACCCGGCATATCCGTGCGCGCAACCGCCCAGGCCATCGGCGCGCCGAAGAGGACCGCGCCCACGGCCACGCAGGCACCCAGGATCAGCGTATTGATTAACGGTTGCAGGTACTGTGACTCGGTAATTGTCTTGGCGAGGAAGTCGAAGGTGAAGGTACGGGGCAGACCGAAGCTGCCCAGCAGCAGCCAGGCCGGGTAGGCCACGAGGATCACGAGCAGAATCACCGCCAGGCCGAGCGCTATTTTTTCGAAACTGAAGATGTCCCGCAGGCCGGCAAGCTGCCGTGCCGTGGGCCGTCCCCCGACGGCGTCGCCTGACTCTTCCATGCTCATAGGTTCTTCCTCGTCAAGGTCAAGGCACCATAGACCGTCGCGATGCTGATCACCCAAGGCGCAACGCAGGGTCCCCGTGGCCGGTGACGTGCCTGTTCACGCCCTTTGGCTCAGGTCTGAGTCAGCGGGGGGCAGCGTCGTTGCCCCCCGCCGGTGTGAACCACGGAAACAAGATTAGCCGTTCAGCGTCTTTGTGATCTTGTCGATGACCTCGTTCATGTGGAGTTCGAGGTAGTCATAGTCCGGTTGCCAAAGCGTGAGATCCTTCAGCTTCGGGCAGCCCTTGGGCGGGTCCATGTCCGGGCGCGGCGAGTACTTGAAACCGGCCACGTTCGCCTTCTGACCCTCCTCGCCCAGCCACCAATCGATTAACAGCCGGGCGGCGTTGGGATGGGAGGCTTGGTTCATGCAGGCCATGACGCCTGCCTCGCAGGGGACGCCCTCCTTGGGAAAGACCATGTTTATCGGCTTGCCATTGGCGCGGGCGCGGGATACGATGTTATCGTTCTGGAAAATGGAGATTGGCACCTCGCCCGTCTCATTCATCTGGCCCATCACCTGGACCGTCTGCACGAACTTGGGCTTGTTCTTGCCAATCTTCGCCAGCCAATCCCAGCCGTCCTTGATATTAATGACCACAGTGTGGACGCGCGGAGCGAAGGTGCTGGGCTCCTGTACGACCATCTTGCCGGAGAACTTGGGGTCGACAAGATCGAGCCAGCCCTTGGGCACCATGTCACCAGTGATGGATTTGGTGTTGTAGCCCAAGATGATCTGGGTAAGGCGGTTGGCTATCCAAAAGCCGTCCTTGTCCCGCATCTCCTTTGGGTATGCGTCCAACGATGCAGGCCGGTACTTGACCAACATGCCCCGCCTCTTCATCATGTTGGCTGCGGCGACATCCGAGATGTCCAGTACGTCGCAGAAGTGCCGCTTGGCGTCCCACTCGCTGAGGAGCTTAGACGCTACCGCGGCGGCGGTGGCCCGGTAGTACGTGACCTTGATACCGTACATCTCCGTGAAAGGCTTGATGATGCTGTCGATGATGGCCGTGTCGAGGCTCGAGTACAGCGAGACAGTGCCCTCTTTCCTGGCCGCGTCGACATCCGGCTCGGCAGATTCCTCCGACTTGGACAACGTGGTCCCCTTGGTGGCCGAAGTTGCTCCGAACACTTGGCGGATAGTCCCTTCCAGACCGAACAAACCCACCGCTGCCGCTCCCACGATTCCTGTCTTCAGTAAATTTCGGCGATCTAACCCTTGGCCTTCCCCCTTCGAGATCTTTTCTTCTTTCATCGTTTCGTCGCCTCCGTTTCTTTTATCGGAGATGTTCTCCGATGGAGAATCACCGGTTTTGGAAAATCACCTTTCTCATCTTTTCCCACGCCGGTGTCAAAAGCCGCCGTATTTAACCATGTCACGCGAAACAACCGGAGTAAATTACCCCCGCCCACAGAGCGGGGCATTTTTAAAAAACGTGCATCCCCCATGCCCCTGCTCCGCATTCATCCTCGTTCACAAGATGGGGTATTCTGCGGGGTAATCCATAAGGTTCAAAATTGCCAATGCTACTCATCATTCAGCTCACGGCGCGGGTTCAGGTCATACTCCACAGCGATACCGCGGTACATCGCACGCCAGCGATCGCGCTCCTTCTCGGCCTTGCGCTGCAGGTGGAGGCGTAGATCAGGATCGACCAGCGCCTCGTAGAGAATTGCGCCCTCGGCATTGGCCGGCACTGGGATACCGATAAGATAGGCGATTGTGGGTGCCACTGAGGTCAGATAGGCCATACCCTCGAGGTGAATGCCTTCCTTGACATTCGGGCCCGCCATGATGAAGGTTGAGCGGATGCTCACGTCGCCGACCCGCGAGGTTGGCAGCTCTTTACCGTGTTCCTCATCGCACTCCGGATTGAGGGCATACACAACGTCACCGATGCGGTCGCCGTAGAGGCCTATCAGTTCGGCCTCGTGCTTCTTGAACACGACCTGAAAGGCGTGCTTGCCGGACTTCGGGTGGATGGCCCCGCGCAGGACCTCGACGATCTCCTCCTGGACCTTGTCGTAATCCTTTGGCTCGACGATTCCTTGCGGGTCGCGGCCCTTCAGATTGATATAGACGTAGATGGAGCGTTGCGCGTAGGCCTTAGTCTTGGACCAGTCAACGACACGCTTGCCTTGCTCGTCGTTCTTGTAGACGAGCAGCCCAGCATTCTCGAGCACCGTGAGGGGCTCCAGGTAGCCCCACGGAGAGGGCGTGCCGGAGTGGTCGGAGACGACGACGAAGAGTGTATCTTGGTCGGCGAGGGAAACAAGGTCACCCAGCATCCGGTCAATGGACTGGTAGTGCCTGGTAAACCAGGAGGTGGCGTTGCGGATCTGGGCTTCTGAGGCGATTCTGGGATCAAAATTTTGCATGTAGAAGTGGTTGATATAGTCCCCACAGTGGGTCTCGACGTAGAGCAGGTCCCATTCGCGGCTGCTCGTGAGGTACTTTGCCGTCTTGGCCAGCCACTGATGCTGGTAGTCCATCAACTCGTAGAAGGTGCGCTCATCGATCCATTCGTAGTGCAGGGCGTCTCGGGCGGGATTGGTGAAGAAGGGGCCGACATTCTCCAGCAGCTCCTCGCCCAGCTCCGGTGGCTGGGTATAGCCGGAGACCGGCCAGACCTGGGTGGAGAACAACTCCATCTCACTGGCGTCGCTGGACAGGTTGAGCAGCTTGAAGCGGAAGGAGCCCTTGGTTTTACCGCGCGGCATTAACCCCTCTCGCGCCCGCTGGGCCATGGTGAGACGCGCCTGCGTATCCTGGCCCGCCTTGGTTTTGGTGTAGGTCTTGGTCTTAGCGCGCTGAGCCTCATCCCGTGCCATCTTCTCTTGGTTCGGGGTCATATCGAATATATCGATCACCCATTCTGACCACTGGCCCATACGCATTGAGGCCACAGTCTTTGCGGCGTCCTTGGTGGAGCAGACCAGAGCGGTGTCGTAACCCGCGCCCTTGGACTTGTTTATGAGCAGATGGTAAACCTGTTCAGAACCCCCGTGCAGTGCGATAATTACCTCACCCTCAAGGGATTTCCACATGGGATCGAGATTGGCCCAACCCTCGGCAGGTTTTAGGCGCACCATATTGGTCATAGGCAGGTCTTCGGTGGTGTGCAGGCGTACGGAGCCCAGCTCGAAATAGTTGACGACGCCCGGTCCGCAACCCTCGACTTGAATGCCGTGGTGCACGGGGGGCCAGGAGACCTCCCACTTGATGAGAATGGGTTTCTTGGCGGCCCGCTCAGCAGCCTGCCAGATGTATTCAGCCTTGCATTTGTGGGTGTTGAAACCGTGCTGGATCTGGTCCAGGTCATCGCCCGGCTCTTGGGGGAGGTAGAAGTCGGTGATGCCGTGGGTGCCCGGCCAGGCCCCGGTGGTGATTGTGGTCCAGCAAGGCGGGGTGATTGTGGGCAATGGCTCGATTATTTCCTTAAAGACGCCACGTTTCATCAGCTTCTCAAAGTTGGGGAGTTTTCCCTCCTTGACGAACCGCTGTATCAACTCGGGTTGGCCTCCGTCGATGCCCAGGACAATTACTTTCTTCGCTTCCTTCGCTTCTGCCATTTCGCTCCTCCTCCTCAATTTGCGTTATATCCGCTATTCAAGGTTAAGGTAATCACCCAATCGCGGTTGTCTGATATCCTACATCATACCATTTGTCAATTTTTTGCAGTGGCTCCGAATGAGTCCATGCCAGTATTCTCATGGTGAT
This sequence comes from Candidatus Methylomirabilota bacterium, assembly GCA_026387775.1. GTDB lineage: Bacteria > Methylomirabilota > Methylomirabilia > Methylomirabilales > 2-02-FULL-66-22 > 2-02-FULL-66-22. The sequence continues at coordinate 8,878 of JAPLLC010000312.1, forward strand.
GTCATGGCAGGACCCGCGGTGCAGTGATACTTCCCTTGCCCTCAATAATATGAATGGTATGGTTCAGTTTAGCGCTCTTCGAGAACATCGCCGAAGCAGAGCAGTACTTGGACTCGGCCAAAGAAAGGGCTCGCTTGACGTCAGCCTCTTTGATGCTATGGCCGGTGATAGTGTGTTCGAG
>JAPLLC010000078.1 GCA_026387775.1 Candidatus Methylomirabilota bacterium
AGTGTGACGTGCCGGCGGACGTCACTATGCGACATTGCGGCCCGGACCCTGCGGCACGGCTCAGGGGGGCGCAAGTGTCGCGATGTCTCGGCGAGGAACTCGATCGTGTCGTCTTACCGCCGCAGCTCCACCCGCCGCCCCTCCTGGGCCGAGACGTAGCCGGCGTAGATCACCTCGACCGTCTCGTGCGCGAGCAGGAGGCCCGACAAGGGCTCGCGCTTCTCCCGCACGGCGTCCACGAAGTCTTCCATCTCCTGGGGGTAACCCCGCATCCAGTCCTCGTCAGGACTGGGGAACTGCCAGCCGCTCTTCGTCTCCACCTTCTCGGTGATGTACTCGTCCCCCCAGATCTGCCCGTCTGGGGCGTAAACCTGCAGGCTGGTGTTGGGATTGATGTTCACCTGGACCACGGCGTTATCGAGGTAGGCCGTCATCAGGTTCTTCACCCCGCCCAGGCTGACGTCGGTGGAGAAGACCGAGGCCTTGGTCCCGTCCTCGAAGGTGAGGATGGCGGCCGACCAGTCCTCCACGTCCTCCCAGGAGGTCACGAGATACTTCTTTGGCGCCGCCTGCACGGCCGGATGTTTCGTGAGCTGGGCCACGTCCGCCAGGACCGACTTGACCCGGATGGGCTTGCCGAACTTCTGCATCCCTTCGTAGTGCTTGAGGTGGATCACCGCCCCGATCGGATGCGACCCCATCCGGTGCATGGAGCCGCCCCCGGCCGTCGCCCAGCGCCGCGAATAGGCCGCGTGCGATCCCGAGTGGCTCTCCTCGGCGCGCAGATCCAGCAGCGTCCCCCCGCTGGCGTCCATCAGCCGCCGGAGCTTGGCCACCGGCGGGGCGTAGACGAAATTCTCCGCATACCCCATGATGACCTTGTTCCGGCGACACGCCTCCGCCACGGCGTCCGCGTTCTTCATGGCCTCGACGAACATCGCCTGCCGTGACATGGAGTCGGCCGCGGCGAAACAGCCCGTGAGCGGCTTCTCCATCACGATATTCTTGCCCGCGTCGGCCGCGTCGATGGCCAGCGTGTGATGGAGGCTCGTCACCACGGGGAGCGTCACGAGCTGGATATCCTTTCGCTCCAGCATCGCCCGGTGGTCGGTGTAGATGTGCGGGATGTCGAACGTCTTCGCGAAGACCGCGGCGCTCTCTTTCGTCTTCGAGCAGACCGCGACGATCTCACACTTTCCGCCCCGGATCTTGCTCAGGGCGTGAGCGTGGAGGTCCGCGGCGAACCGCGCCCCGATGATCCCGATGCCAATCCTCTCCATCGCCTCTCGTCCTTCCTTTCTCGGCTCTCGGCTCTCGTCTCTCCCCCCCTATAGCTTGAACAACTGGGGCAGGAAGAGGACCATCTGCGGCCAGAATGCCATGATGACCAGGTCGATGATCAGAATGAGCGTGTAGGGGATCAGCGGCTGGATCGTGTCCGACAGCTTGATCTTGGCGATGCTGCAGATGATCACCAGGCACAGTCCGATGGGCGGGGCGATGATGGCGATCCCGATCGTGGCGATCACCAGCTCCGCGAAGTGGAGGGAGCTCAGGTTGACCGCCTGGGCGATGGGGTACAGGATCGGGAAGAAGATCAGGATGGCCGGCAAGCCGTCCAGGACCATCCCGAACACCAGGAACACCCCTATGGTCATGAGCAGGAACAGGCCCTGGCCCCCGCCGACCGCGGTGATGAAGTTGCCGATCGTCCGCGGGACTTGATGTGTGGCCAGGATCCAGGAGAATCCCGTGGCGGCCCCCACCAGCAGCGAGACGACCCCGGTCATCACCGCCGTGTCCACGAGGATCTTGTAGAGGTCTTTCTTGGTGATCTCCTTGTACCAGAAGAATGAGACGAGGAAAGCGTAAACTGTGGCAACCGCCGCCGCCTCGGTAGCCGTGAAGATCCCCGCGAAGATCCCGCCGAAGATGATGACCGTCATCATCATCGGCACCACGCTATCGCGAATGGAGATGAGGGTCTCCTTTAGAGGAGGCCGCGCGTGCATGGCGCCGGGGAGGAGCCCTCGGATGGATTGCCAGTAGATGAGCGCCATCAAAGTCACCGCCATGAAGAAGCCGGGGAGGAACCCCCCCATGAAGAGGGCGGCGATCGAGATGTTCGACATCGCCCCCAGCACCACCATGTTGAGACAGGGGGGGATCATCATCCCCATCCCGGTGGAGGCTGCGACGATGGCGGCCGCGCGCGCCGCTGGATACCCGGCCCGCACCATGGACGGCAGGAGGAGGGCACCGATGGCGGAGGCGTCCGCGATCGAAGAGCCGGAGATCCCGGAAAAGAATATCTCGGCCACCACGACCACGAAGCCCAGCCCGCCCCGGATGTGCCCGACCAGATTGGAGGCTAGACGGACCAGTCGCTGGGAGATGCCTCCCTGCTCCATCAGGCCTCCAGCCAGGATAAAGAGTGGAATGGCTAGGAAGGGGAAGGTGTCGATGCCGGAGTAGAGCTTGATCGTCACGGTCGACAAGGGGATCGCGCCGTGCTCCAGGAGAGCCAGGATGCAGGCCAAGATCATGGAAAACGCCACCGGCACGTTGATGGCCAGGAGGAAGGCGAAGCTCCCCAGCAGGACCAGGATCGTGATCATGGCCGCTGGCCCTCCTCTTTCACCTGCTTCCATCGCTCGATTTCCAGCTGGATCAGGTAGATGATGATCAGGGCCCCGCTCAACGGAATCGGGAGGAACGCCCAGGTATAGGAGAGGTCCATCGTGGCGAAGGTCCGGTTCCGGTTGAAACCCAGCATCGTCCATCCCTGCACGATCATCACCACCGCCACGACCAGCATCACCAGGGGGCTCACCAGCTCGATGCGATGGCGCCACCGGTCGGGAAACTGCCTCACCACCAGCTCGATCCCGAAGTGACGCATCCGCTTCACCCCCAGCGCCGCCCCGACGAACACCACCCACTGATACAACAGCATGGCCAGGTCTTCCGACCAGGCCAGGGGGGTCTGGAGGACGAACCGGTTGAACACCTGGATGAAGACCACCACGGCCAGCGCAACCATCAGGGTCGCGCAGGCACCCTCGATGAGATTGTCAAACGCCTTCTTCAGCATCGTCGCCCCTCAGCCCGCAGACCGAAAAAAAGGGGGAAGGCGGCTCGCGGATCGCCACCGCCTCCCCCCGCACGAGCTCGTCCTGCTACTTCTTGGCGGCGCGCGCCTGCTCCAGCAGGTCCTTGCCGAACGGGTACTTCTTGACGAAGTTGTCGTACACCGGCTGGATCCGCTTCTCGAAGGTGGCCTTGTCCACATCCGTCACCACCGTCACGCCCTTCTCCTTCAGCAGGCCGATGGCCTTGCTCTCCAGCGCGACGTAGGTCTCCAGGAAGTACTTCTCGGCGTCCTGTCCGGCCGCAGTGATCTCAGTCTGAACATCCTTGGGCAGGCCGTCCCACCACTTCTTGTTGGCGATGAAGCTGCTCACCGACCAGAACTGCTCGGTCAGCGAATACACCTTGGAAACCTCCCAGTGCTTCGAGGTCCAGTAGAGGGCTGGCGAGTTCTCGGCACCGTCCAGGACCTTCTGCTGCAGGGCCAGATACACCTCGCCGAAGGCCAGCGGGGTGCCGATTCCCCCCATCTCGTTGATGGCCTGGATCTGAATGTCGCTTGGCTGCACGCGAATCTTCATTCCCTTGAGGTCCTCGGGCTTGCGCACCGGCTTGCTGGCGTAGATGCTCCGGCCGCCGTCATCCACCCAGAACACCCCCACCAGGCCCTGCTTGGGGTAATACTCGGTCACGAATTTCTTGCCGACGTTACTGCGGATGACCTTCCACAGATCTTCCCGGCTGTTGAACAGGTAGGGCAGATCCCAGACCTTCGACTCGGGGATCCACTCGCCGGCGAACGAGGCCGGCATCTTGGCCATCTCGATGCTGCCGGTCTGGACGCCCATGAACAGGTCCTTGGTCTGGCCAAGCTGGGCGCTATGGAAGACCTGGATCTCCACCCGCCCCTTGGTCCGCTCCTTCACCTTGTCGGCGAAGAACTGCATGGTCAAGGAGTGCGGATGATCCGGCGACAGGATGTCCGCGATCTTTGCCGTGATCTTCTGCTGCGCCTGGGCGACCCCGCAAAGGCCGGCGAGCACGAACGCCCCGACCAGTACCACCGTGACCACGCGCGCAAACTCCTTCATCGTTGCACCTCCCAGTATGGCCCTCGCAGTTGACAAAGGCGGCATCCCGCAGCCTGAGGGGCAAGCCGCGAGCCCGATATCTCGAAGTGTGATTCTAAATTGCCCCGATCCCGTTGCGCTGTCAACGGAAATGTCCGGAATGGCTGCTCCGGGGCATGTCACGACCGCACGATGGGCTTCCGCCCTCAGCGGATGCCGGCCAGCGTGATCAGGCCGAAGCTGACGACGGCCATGAAGGCCGCGGCGCAAAGGCCCGCGTAGAAGGGCCGCAAGCCGATCTTCCTCATGGCGGCCACGTGGGTTTCCAGACCCACGCCGGCCAGGGCCGAGACGATCAGAAACTGCGAGACGCTCTGGATGCCTTGCCGGACGGCGGGCGCGAAGGCCCCCAGGGAATTCAGGATGGCCATCCCCACGAAACCGAGGACGAAGAGGGGCACGGCCTGATGAAGCCGGAATCTTTTCCCCTCGCCTGCCGCGCCGCCTTCGGCTTGGCGCTTCCTCAAATAGAACCAGCTCAGACCCACAATCACTGGGGCCATGAAGAGATTGCGGGTCAGCTTCACCACCGTGGCCACCTCGCCGGCTTTCTGGCTGTAGATGAGGCCCGTGGCCACCACCTGGCTGGTGTCGTTGACCGCCGTGCCCGCCCAAGTCCCGAAGAAGGTGTCGGAGAGGTGCCACAGGTGCCCCAGCAAAGGATAAACCAGGACCGCCACCAGGCCGAAGACGGTGATAGTGGCGACGGCCAGGGAGGTCTCCTCTTCCCGGGATTCGATCAGCGGGGCCGTCGCCACGATGGCCGACACCCCGCAGATGGAGGTCCCGACCCCGATGAGGGTCCCCAGGCGATCCGACATCCCCATGCGCATGCTGATGAAACGGACGACCAGGATGGCCAGGACGATGCAGGTCGCCACCACCAAGACGGCGGCCGCTCCGGTCTCGAGGACCTGACCGAGACTCAGCTGGGCCCCCATCAGCGCGATCCCGACCCGGAGGATCCGCTTCACCGCGAAGCTCGTGCCGGGCTTGCAGGAGTCGGGCACTCCGATCAGGTTGCGGATCACGATGCCGAGGATGATGGCGATGGCAACGGCACTCACCACTTCCTTGCCGTTCACCGTGATCTGGCTCTGAACGAAGCGCGCGGGGAAACTGATGGCGAGGATCAAGGCGAATCCCGGGACGTACTTCAGCATGATTTCTCCTGCGCCGACTCAGCGAACGTAGACGGGAAGAGCCGGGAGGCGCGGCTCCGGCACGACCCGGCCGTCCAGGAAGTGCAGCCATTGCCGCATCTGCCCCCCGGTGATCTCGACCACGCGGAACCCCGGGGAATCCTGGGTGATCTCCGGCTCCTGGTTGACCGGGGAGAACTGGAACGCCAGGGCGGGCACGCTCGCGAAGAGCGTCCGGCCATAGCGAAAGCTGCGCGCCTGATGGACGTGCCCGTAGGCCACGGCCGCCACCTGGGCGTGGCGCGAGACGAGGGAGAGGAACGGCTCGGCGTTCGTCAGGCCGAGCCGGTCGAGCCAGCGGATGTAGATCGGGAGCGGCTGATGGTGCAGGAAGATCCAGGTGGGCCGATCAGCGTGGGCGCGAAGCTCCTCCTCCAGCCAGCGGAGCTGGCCGGCCGAGAAAGCGCCCTCCTCCTTGCCGGGGAGCGACGAGTCCAGGAGAAGAAATCGCATGCTTCCCACCTCGAAGGCCCCGCAGACCGGGTCGGCCGAGGGGGGGCCGGACGGATGGAAGATCCGCCGGAAGGCGGCCCGCGCGTCGTGGTTCCCCATCAGGAAATGGATCGGGGCCGTGAGCGGCCGGAGCAGCTCTTGCAGCCGCCGGTACGAATCTTCCGACTCGTCGCTGATCAGATCCCCGCCGGCCACCACGAAGTCCGGCCGCAGGCGGTTCAGCATGTCGATCGCCTGCCGGAGGACGGCCGCCGTGTCCACTCCGTGCTGGAGGCGGCTCGCGTCCGCCAGGATGTGCAGGTCCGAGATGTGCGCGAAGCGAAGATCCGCTCGGGTCATCGGGCTCCTCCGTGACGCCTCAGAGAGAGACAAAGGAGAGGTCCGGCAGCCGCGGGAGCGCCCCGCTCTCCGTCAGGGTGCGCATGGGGACTTCCCGCGCTCCTGGAAGAGCGCGGCTGCGGCCGCCAGCTCTTCCGGGGTGTTCAGGTTGAGGAAGGACTCGAAGTGCGGGTCGAGTGGGCGGAGCTCCTCGACGTCCACCCGACACACCCGCACCGCCCCGAACAGCTCGTCCACGCGCAGCCGGTCCTCCCGGAGCATGGCCTCCAGATAGGGCAGACAGGATCGGCTATAGACCGCGTGGAGCGGCTCATACCCTTTGGCGGAGTGTGGGACCACGACATCGTAGTCGGGGGCGAGGCGGCAGAGGCGGGCGACGACCGCGGGACTCACCAGGGGCATGTCGCAGGCGAGGCAGAACGTCCGTGGGTGGCTGCTCGACGCGAGGGCGGTGTAGATGCCCCCCAGGGGCCCCTTGCCCGGAATACGATCCGTGTGGACCGGTACGCCGAGCGCGGTGTACGGGGCCCGTTCGTTGGCGGCGATCAGGACTTCCGGGAAGAGGGGGCGGAGAACATCCAGCACGTGCTCGATCAGGCGCCGGCCGCCGAAGGGGAGAAAGGCCTTGTTGCTGCCCATCCGACGCGAGCGCCCGCCGGCCAGGATGGCGCCGGTCACGGAAACCACCGGCAGACGATCCGGGTCGGACCTTCCGCCGCCTGCGGGGGCCATCACAAGGGCTCGCCGGGAATTCGGAGCTCGATCGTCGGCCCGCCGGCGAGATCCCGACAGTCCCCGACCAAGCTCCGCACCACGCGGGCGAGGACCGCCTCCGCCTGAACGTCCAGGGCGACACGACGCCCCCCGACGAGGAGGTCCAGCCCCGGCCGGCCCTTCCCGGTCAGCCATTCCCGCTCGATGAAGTCGGCGAGCAGCCCGACGGCCTCCAGGCCGAAATGGGGGACGGGGGTCCCCGTCTCCCAATCGGCCACCACCGCGACCAGGCGATCCTCCGGTCCGCACAGGAGCGGCAAGCCTTGGGCCTGCCGGTTCACCTCGATCTTCGGCATGGGGCCGGTCTTGAAGCCTTCGGTGAGGACGAGATCCACCCCGCCCAGGGCGCGGTGGACGATCGTCTCCAGCGAGAGCCCTCCCGGCGCGTCGCGCACGGCGAAGAACATCTCGGGAGACGTCAGCGCGACCGCCCGCGCGCCGGCCTGCCTGTGGCGCCACGAATCCTTACCCGGCACGTCCACCGTGACGGGGCCGTGGTAGTGGTGCTTGATCGTGCCGACGTGCCGCCCGCGCGCCACGAGCTCCCGAATCAGCTTCTCCAGCAGGGTCGTCTTTCCACTGTTGGAGCGGCCCACGACCGAGAGGATGGGAATCACGCGTCACCTGTGGGGAGGGACCTACTCCTCCGTCTCTTCGGGCTCGATCACCTCGAGGCCGCCCAGCTCCTCCAGCCCCTCTTCCTCGAACTCGTTCATGAGCAGGCCTTCCGCGGCCCCGCTGGTTATCGGGGCCTCCACGACAGCCTCCTCTTCCTCGATCTGCTCCTCGGCCTCGGCAACCGCCTCTTCCGGTTCGGCGCTGAGGCTCCGGTACCAGGTCGGCTTCGCATCGGCCTCGGCGGCCAGTTCACTTACCGTGTTCTCTATCTCGTAGGCCAGCTTTCCCGTGGCGACTTCCTCCAGGGCCTGGTAGATCGGCTTCACGCTCCGTACCTGCACCAGGGGGACGGCCCCGCGATTGAGCTGCTTTGCCCGCTTCGCCGCCACCATGACCAGGCGGTACTTGCTGTCGACATGCTCCATCAGATCCTCGATCGGCACCTGCGCCATGTCTATCGCTCCTCTCCGTCGGATCCGCCACCCAACCCGTGCCGGGCTCCCGTGGATCAGACCCCAAGAAATCCCATTGCCACCCGAAGGCTTCGCCGACGCTCGGCGAGGATGATCGCCTTCAATTCTTCCCCCGCCTGGGCAAAGCCCGCGTTCACGATCACGTACTGATACTCCGCGTAGTGCCGCACCTCCTCCCGCGCCCGCTCGAGGCGGCGGCGAATATCCGTCTCGGTGTCACTGTGGCGCAGTCGCAACCGCTGCTCCAGCGCCTCCCACGAGGGGGGCACGATGAAGACGAAGACCCCCTCCGGGTACCGTTCTCGCAGGATGGCCGCCCCCTGCGTGTCGATGTCCAGGATCACGTCCTGGCCGGCCGCGAAATGCCCCTCCAGGACCGTGCACGACGTACCGTAGAGGTGGCCGTGCACGATCGCCCACTCCGCAAACTCACCCCGGTCCGCCATCGCCCGAAACGTCGGTTCGTCCACGAAGTAGTAATCGCGCCCTTGCACCTCGTCGGGGCGAGGGGACCTCGTCGTGTGCGACACCGAGTGGACCAGGCCAGGGACCGCCGTGACCGCCCACTCGCACAGCGACGTCTTCCCCGCGCCGGACGGCGCCGCGACAACCACGAGCAGATGCTGCGCGGGCAAACGCGTCATCGCGGAAGACTCTGTCGGACTGGTCGGACCCGTCTGACCCGTCGGACTCTTCAAAGCCCTATTCCAGATTCTGGACCTGCTCCCGCAGACGTTCGACGGCGGTCTTGAGCTCGACGACCTCTCGAGCCAGGCCCGCATCCGCCGCCTTCGACCCGATGGTGTTGGCCTCCCGGTTCATCTCCTGGAGGAGAAAATCCAGGCGCCGTCCCTGCGGGCCGGGCTGCATCAGCGTCTCCCGGAACTGGACCAGATGACTCTGCAGGCGATCGCACTCCTCGGCCACGTCGCCCCGCTCGGCCAGGATGGCGACCTCTTGCTCCAGACGGACGGGATCGGGCAGCCGGCCATCCAGGAGCTCGGTCACCCGCTCTCGCAGGCGAGTGCGCTGTGTCGCCACCAGGTCGGGGGCGCGGCCCGCGATGCGGGCCAGGACCGTCTCGATCTCCGCAAGGTGCCGCGTGAGCGCCGCTACCAGCGCAGCCCCCTCCTGTCCGCGCATGCCCGCCATGGACTCCAGGGCGGCCGTGAGTGCCGGCTCGAGCTCTCCCCAGCTCTCATCGAGGGTCTCCTCGGACTCCTCGACGGAGATCAGCTCCCGCTGGCCGGCCAGCATCTCCACGCCGATCTGCCCGGGAAGCTCCATCTCCCGCTGGAGCGCCCGCAAGAGCTCCACGTACTGCCGGGCCAGGGGAAGATCCACCTTCAGGCTCCGGGTCCGGCCCTCCAGGTCCTTTTCCTGGACCGACACCTCGAAGTGCCCGCGGGCAAATCGCTGCTGGACCGCGCGCTGGAGGCGCGGCTCCAGGCCGTTGAGCCGCTTCGGCAGGCGGCAGCGTACCTCCAGGAATCGGTGATTGACGGACTGCACCTCCACCGTGTAGGCGTGCATCCGCCCACAGGCCTCCCCCCGCCCGAAGCCGGTCATGCTCTGTCTTAGACTCGATTCGCTGGTATCCGTAAGACCTCCCAACTCTTTGGAAAGAAAGATGATATTACCTGAACAGGCCGTCTTGTCAACGTCAAATGCCTTGACAAATCCCGGCTCGTCCCATATCGTTCCTTGCCGGTGCTTCCGGCAAAGGAGGGTGATTTACGTGCCGATTTACGAATATGAGTGCGAATCCTGCGACAAACGGTTCGAACTCATTCAAAAGTTCAGCGACAAGCCCGTGAAGAAGTGCCCCAAGTGCGGCGGAACCGTTCACAAGATACTCTCCGCTCCGGCCTTGGTTTTCAAAGGCACCGGCTGGTATGTGACGGACTACGCCAGCCCCGAGAGAAAGAAGGCCCAGAAGGCCGACGGGGACGGCAACGGGAAGTCCTCCACGACCTCTACGACCGTCGCGGCCCCCGCACCATCCACGACTGCCGCGGCCGCCAAGACCGATAACTAATCGCCCGCAGAGACCCCGAGACGCCCCACTGAAAACTCCCCCAAGGGATCTTCTCTTTTCTTTCCAAGCCGAAGCGCCCCAGCCAGGACGCCCCACCCGGCCAGGCCGCACAGAGCTCCCAGGCTATCCCAGGCCACGTCCAGCGCCCTGGCGGTCCGCAACGGCACGAAGGCCTGATGAACCTCGTCCGCCGCGCCGGTCAAGACGGCAAGCCCGAAGGCTGCCAGGGCAGCCGCCGGCTGCCAGCCCCGCTTCCCCCAGCTCAGCCCCCGGTACCACAGAAGCGCGAGACCCGCGAACGCCGCGACGTGCAGCCCTTTCCGGATGATGCCGTGCAGGACCGGAATCGTTTCACCGGGAACCCCGGGGAGCAGCCAGCGGAGGAATGGCTCGATGAATCGACCGGTCTGCGCGGCCGAGAAGGCGCTCGTCGAGATGGCGCCGACGGTCATCAGCCAGAGGCAGAGGGGTCCCCAGCGCCGGACGATCTCCCACCCCGCCTGAAGCCGGCCGAACCCCTGGCGCATCACGCCGTTTGCCCCAGGAGCGCCCGGACACGCGCCACAATCTCGGCTGGAGTCGCGGTCTCGACCTCCCCGGTCCGGCGGCGGCGCATCTCGACCAGTCCTTCCTTGCGCGCCCGCGCACCGACGGTGAGACGCAGGGGCATCCCCAGGAGGTCGGCGTCCTTGAATTTCACCCCCGGCCGCTCGTCCCGGTCGTCGTAGAGGACCTCCACTCCGGCCGCCCCGAGCTCGGCGTACAGCGCCTCGGCCATGGCCGCCAGCGGCTGCTCCTTCACGTTGACCACCAGGAGATGCACCTGGAAGGGGGCGATGGCCTCGGGCCAGATTATCCCGTCGGCGTCGTGCCCCTGCTCGATGGCCGCGGCGGCGATCCGGGCCGGGCCGATGCCGTAGCTTCCCATCACGACGGGTCGCTCCTGACCGTCCTCGTCCAGATACACCGCGCCGAGCGGCACCGAGTACTTCGTCCCCAGCTTGAAGATGTTCCCGATCTCGATGACGCGCTCGACCGTGAGCGGCGTCCCGCACTTCGCGCAGGCATCCCCGGCGTTGGCCTCTCGGAGATCCGCAAACTCCGCCTGGAAGTGCTCTCCCGGGACCACCCCGCGCAGATGCGTGTCCGGCTTGTTGGCCCCCGCCACGTAGCGCCCGGCGCGGAGCGTCTCGTCCGCGATGATGCGGAGAGAAAGACCCACCGGGCCGACGAAGCCCGCCTCGCCTCCCGTCGCCTCCACGACCTCTTCCCGGTGGGCGGCACGGAACGGACCCAGCACCCGCTGGAGCTTCTTCTCGTGCAGTTGCTGGTCCCCCCGCACCAGCGCCAGGACCGGGCCGCTTTCCGCCATCACGACCAGCGACTTGATGGTCAGCGCCGGCGCGATACCCAGAAAGGCGCACACCTCGGCGATCGTCCGGGCGCCCGGCGTGGCGACCTCTTCCAGCGACCCGGCCGGAAACGCCGGCTCAGCGACACGGGAGACGGCCATCTCCAGGTTGGCCGCATAGCCGCACGTGCCACACAGGGCCACCTGATCCTCCCCGGCCGGACTGGGAGCCATGAACTCGTGCGAGCCCGCTCCGCCCATCATGCCGGGATCGCTCTCCACCACGGAATACTTCAGGCCGCAGCGCTCGAAGATCCGGCAGTAGGCTTTCCGGTGAGCCTCGTACTGGACCTCCAGGCCGGCCACGTCCCGGTCCAGGCTGTAGGAGTCCTTCATCACGAACTCTCGGGTCCGGAGCACGCCGCTCTTCGGCCGGGCTTCGTCGCGCTCCTTGGTCTGGATCTGATACCAGGTCTGCGGCAGGTTACGGTACGAGCGGATCTCCCGCGAGGCCAGCCAGGCGATGACCTCCTCGTGGGTCATGCCCAGGCACATGTCCCGCTGGTTCCGATCCTTGAAGCGGAACATCTCCCCGCCGATGGTGTCCCAGCGGCCCGACTGCTGCCACAGTTCCGCCGGGAGGATCACCGGCATGGTGATCTCTTGCCCCCCGATGGCGTCCATCTCTTCCCGGATGATGGCGTTGATCTTGCTGATCACCCGCTGTCCCAAGGGGAGAAACACATAGATCCCCGCCGCCAATTGCCGGACGTAGCCAGCGCGGACCGTCAGGCGATGGCTGATCGCCTCGGCGTCTGCCGGATCCTCCTTCAGCGTTGGGATGAGTGATCGTGACCAGCGCATTGCGTTCTCCTCGGTAACGTAAACTGACGGCACCCACAGCCTGGGCTCCGCGCCGCGCAAACAGAACGGAGGAGGACATGCCCATCCTCCCCCTCTCGCGACGGAGGCGCTGCGGGCATCCTGCTACGACTCCGCCGGCTCGGCGGCCAACCGCTGCACCTCTTCCACCAGGATGTCGGCCAGCTCCGACTCCTTGACCTTCCGGACAATCTGTCCCTTCTTGATCAGGATCCCGACGCCGTTGCCGCCGGCGATCCCGATATCGGCCCCGCGCGCCTCGCCCGGTCCGTTGACGGCACAGCCCATCACCGCCACGGTCAGGGTGCGCGTGATGTTGAGCGCCTCCAGGCGCTTCTCGACTTCCTTCGTCAGCCCCACCAGGTCGATCTCCACCCGGCCGCAGGACGGGCAGGCGATCACGTTGAGACCCCGCTTGCGCAGACCCAGGGCCTTCAGGATCTCGAAGCCGGCGCGAATCTCTTCGGTGGAGTCCTCGGTCAGGCTCACCCGGATGGTGTCGCCGATCCCCTCGGCCAGCAGGGTCCCGATCCCGACCGCGGACTTGATCGCCCCCGTGAAGGCGGTCCCCGCCTCCGTCACACCCAGGTGGAACGGGTACGGGACCCGATCCGCCAGCATGCGGTACGCCTCGATCATCATCCTGGGATCGGAGGATTTCAGGGAGACCTTCATCTCGGGGTAATGCAGCTCCTCCAGGATCCGGATATGGAAGAGGGCGCTCTCCACCAAGGCCTCGGGCGTGGGCTCGCCGAACCGCTGCAGGAGATGTTTCTCCAGCGACCCCGCGTTCACGCCGATCCGGATCGGCACCTTCCGCTCGGCGGCGGCCCGGATTACCTCTTGCACGCGCCAGGTCGCGCCGATATTGCCGGGGTTGATCCGCAGGCAGTCCACCCCCGCCGCCAGACACTGGAGGGCCAGGCGGTAATCGAAATGGATGTCCACGATCAGCGGGATGCGAATCTGGGACCGGATCTGGGCCACGGCCGCCGCCGCGTCGGCATCCGGCACCGCCACGCGGACGATCTCGCACCCCGCCGCCTCCAGCGCCCAGATCTGGTCTACCGTCGCCCGGACGTCCCGCGTGTCCGTCTTGGTCATGGACTGCACCGAGATGGGCGCGGGGCCGCCGACGGGAACCTTGCCGACCTGGATCTGCCGGGTCGGCCGCCGCGTGTAGCTGCGGGCCGAGGCGATGCGGAGCGGGGCGACCTCCGTGAAGGCCGCGAAATCCACCGCCTCTCGGTGGTCGGCGCCAGACTCCCCGGCCCGGATCATTGCCAGCCCATCCAACGGAGAATGTCGTTGTACGAGGCAAAGAGCATGAGTGCCACCAAGAGAACCATCCCCACCTGCTGCGCGAGCTCCCGCTTCCGCAGGCTGACCGGCTTGCCCCGCAGACACTCGATCAGCGCGAAGAACAGATGCCCGCCGTCCAGGATCGGGATCGGCAGGAGGTTGAGAATCGCCAGGTTGATGGAGAGCAGGGCGGTGAAGGAGAGGAGCTCCACCAGGCCGCGCTGGGCGACCTCGCCGGTCATCTGGGCGATCAGGATGGGGCCCCCGATGGTCTTGGGAGAGATCTTGGCCTGGACCAGCTTGACGAATCCCTGGACGACGAGGACGGAGAGGTCGACGGTCCTGGCAGCCCCGGCGGCCAGGGCCGACACGGGATTCAAGCGGCGGTATTGCGACTCCGGCGCCGGTCCGATCCCGACCAGACCGATCTCCTCTTCCCCTCCGGGACCCGGCTGTCGCGTGGGTCGGGGAGTCACCTCGATATCCTGCCGCTGCCCGTCCCGCTCGATCGTCAGCCTGAGCGGCTTCCCGGGACTGGCGTGGATGATCTTGGCGAGTTGATCCCACTCCGCGACCGGGGCGCCGCTCGCCGCCACGACACGATCGCCGCTCCGGACTCCGGCCTGCTGCGCCACCTGCCCCGGAAGGACTTGCCCGATGCGGGTCGAGATCAGGGGGCGGAGCCCCAGGTCCCAGACCTCGATCTCTTCTCCGAAGATGTCCCGGGTCTTGTGAATCCGCGGCTCCGCGGCAATCTCCTGGACGCGCCCCTCGCGCAGGACCGTGACGCGAAGCGGCCGGCCGGCGGAGTTCCGCAGGGCCGTCTCGATCTCATCCCACCGCCCGATCGGCTGCCCGTCGATCGCCTGGATCCGATCCCCGAGCGCGAGACCCGCGGTGGCGGCGGGCGAGCCCGTCTCCGGCTCGCCCATCACCGGCGGCCGGTATGCCTGTCCCACGAAGGTGAAGATCCCCCAGAAGATCAAGACCGGGAGGAGAATATTGGACAGCGGCCCGGCCAGGATGATCAAGGAGCGGACGCCGACGCTCTTCTTGGAAAAGGATCGCTCGGGATCTGCGGCCTCCGGCGACTCGTCGGTCGGATCCTCCCCGATCATCTTGACGTAGCCGCCCAGCGGGAGGGCCGAGATCAGGTACTCCGTCTCCCCTCTCTTCACGCCCACGAGCTTTGGCCCGAACCCCAGAGAGAACTTCAGGACCCCGACCCGCGCCCGCTTGGCCACCAAGAAGTGTCCCAGCTCGTGGACGAAGACGAGGACCCCCAGCACGACCACCGCCGTCAGAATCATCATCATGGAAGAACGCTCCCTCTATCAAGGCGCGCATTGCGAGTCGCAAGTTGCATCCGCACATCCCGTCGCGGCTCGAGGCTCGGCTCTTGGCTAGCAGGATGCTGAAAAACCCAGTTTCGCTCAGGCTGCTCAAAAAGGTCCAGATGCAAGGCGGCAAGCGATGGGTCGAGCGAGGCGTACTCCAGGTACGCCGCAGCGAGCACCCGAGCGCGCCAACGCCGCAGATGGGCCTTTTTCAGCGGCCTGCTAGTCGCTCCCGCACTTCCCGGTCCACCTCCAGCACGTCCTCGACGCTATGGACCGCCCGGTGCGGGTGGGCGTCCAGCGCCTTGCGAATCATCGTCGGAATCTCGTCAAAGCCGATGCGGCGATCCAGGAACCGCTGAACCGCCACCTCGTTGGCGGCGCTCAGCACCGTCGGCCACGAGCCGCCCGCACGCGCCGCCTCGTAGGCCAGGTCCAGGCAGGGGAATCTCTGTCGATCCACGGCCTCGAACGTGAGGCTGGCTAGCTTTTCGAGATCCAGGCGCGCGGCCGGGCAAACACAGCGCTCCGGGTAGGTCAGCGCATACTGGATCGGGACGCGCATGTCCGCCACCCCGAGCTGCGCCAGGACAGACCCGTCCACGTACTCCACCAGGGAGTGGACGACGCTTTGGGGATGGACGATCACGTCCACCTGATCCAGGGGCAACCCGAACAGCCAGTACGCCTCGATCACCTCCAGGCCCTTGTTGACCAGGGTGGCCGAATCGATCGAGATCTTCTTCCCCATGGACCAGGTCGGGTGCCGCAGGGCGTCTTCCGGCGTGATGCGGGCGAAGGCCTCCTTGGGAAGCTGTCGGAACGGCCCGCCGGAAGCGGTGAGCACGATGCGCCGCACCTGGCCGATCTGGCCGTTGAGGCACTGGAAGATGGCGGAGTGCTCGCTGTCCACCGGCAGGATACGCGTTCCGCGGGCGCGGGCCTCGGCGGTCATCAGCTCCCCTGCCATCACCAGGGATTCCTTGTTGGCCAGGGCCACGACCTTCCCGGCGGAGAGCGCCGCCATGGTCGGAAGCAGGCCCGCCCCGCCGACGATGGCAGAGACGACCGTGTCGGCCCCCGTCCCTGCCGCCGCGTGGAGCAGTCCTTCGCGGCCCCAGGTCACCTCGGTTCGCCCGGAGGCGAGACGCCGCCGGAGCTCGCGTGCGGCCGTCTCGCTCGCCAGCGACACCAGCGGGGGGGCGAAGCGCCGGACCTGCTGCTCCAGCAGGTCCAGGTTGGACCCCGCCGCCAGGGCCACGACCTCGAATGCATCCGGATTGGCCCCGACCACGTCCAGCGCGCTGGTTCCGATAGATCCCGTCGAGCCCAGAATTGCCAGTCGTTTCATGCCGCCTCGATTGCCTTGCGCAGAGCAGGCCACTGCCCCGATCCGGTAAGGATCCTGATCGACCCCGCCTCACAGGAGGAAGAACCAACGGAACGAGGGCGCTACGGAGGATTCGGGGTGGAGAGGTAGTATAGAGAATGGAGCCAGGCTCCGCAAGCAGTTTCCAGGTTCCGGCGGAAAGCCCGTCAGCGTCCCCCCTGGCGGATCAGGCACGGATTATCTATAATTCACGTGGAGGGACTTGATTTCTGCAAAGCGGAGAATAGGAAGTCCAAACCTAGGTGAGGAGTGTAACCATGGATTACCAGGATCTAGTAAAGAGATTCTCGCTGGAAGGACAGACGGCTGTCATCACTGGGGCCGGAAGAGGCATCGGAAGGGGGCTGGCAATGGCGCTTGCCAAAGCCGGCGCAAATATTGTGGTGGTAGATATCATCGAGGAGAATGCGAAGAATACGGCGGCGCTTCTTGTCTCGAAGACCGGAATCAAAGCCTATCCGTATGTCGCCGATTTGCGCAACCCCCACAGGGCCAAGGAGTATGTCAAAGACATTCTGGGAGAGTGTGGGAAGATTGACATCGTGATAAATAACGCCGGCATACAGGTGCGAAAACCAGCCCTGGAGTTCACCCTGGAAGAGTGGAATAGCGTACTCAACATCCATCTCACCGCATCGTTTGCAATGGCACAAGCGGTTGTCCCGGGAATGATCAAGCAGGGCGGGGGAAAAATCATCAACATCGCCTCCATCAACGGCGTCATAGCCATCCCGAACACCATCGCGTATACGGCTGCCAAGAGCGGGCTGGCCGGGTTGACTCGTGCCATGGCAGTGGAGTGGTCCCGGTTCAATGTGAGGACCAATGCGATCGGTCCGGGATACTGTCGAACGGAACTCACAGAGAAGCTGTTTCAGGATCCTCAGAGGAGCGAGTGGGTCATGGGCCGGATCCCGATGAAGCGGCTGGCTGAACCCGAAGATGACCTCGGCTACGTGGCGGTGTTTCTGGCGTCTGAAGCCTCGGCCTACATCAATGGGCAAGTGATCTATGTCGACGGCGGCTGGCTCGCGTCGTAGCAGGCTGCTGAAAAAGGCCCATCTGCGGCGTTGGCGCGCTCGGGCACTCGTTGCGGCGTACCTGGAGTACGCCTGGACCCACCTACGGTGGGTACCCCGCCCTTCGTGAGCCGCCTTGCATCTGGACCTTTTTGAGCAGCCTGGGCGAAGATGGGGGGTTTCAGCATCCTGCTGAGTCGACAGGCGCGGGAGGTTACCGGTTCGAGTGAAGGGGGTTGCCTCGCTTTCTCAGGAGAGCAAAGATGGCAGGTCCGTCGAGTGTCGAAGGGAAGACCGATCGCTACAATCGCTTCTGGGACCGCTCCGCGGTGGAACGACCGCTGATCGGATTCTCCGTCGGCGGGTGGTTTCCGCTGCAGAGCTACCGCGCCATGCAGAAGCTCCGCGGCAAGCCGAGGCTCGTTCCGGACGATCTGCACCCCGAGGAGCTCCTGGCCGATTACGAGGGGGTCGTCGGCCTGTGGGACGGGGTCGATGACGACATGATCCGCGGCGTGGCCCCGATCCCGCCGTTCCCCTGGTTAGAGGCGATGCTCGGCTGCCGGGTCCAGATCGGCAACGAGTCGGTCTGGGCGGAAGAGGGAGGGTTCGCGTACGTCGATCTCCCACGGATCGATTTTTCCGACGGGAATCCCTGGCGCCGGAAATACCTGGAATTCGTCACCGTGCTCCGGGATCGCTTTGGCAATCGGATCCCGGTTGGCCAGCCTATCCTGCGAGGTCCGTCCGACATGATCGCCGCGATGCGCGGCTCGTCGGAGATGATCTTCGACCTCTACGATCACCCACAGGACTTCCTGCGCTTGGCCGCATACTGCTCGGACTTCGCGATCGGCCTGGTAAACGCGCAGCATGCCATCACGGGCCCCTTCGCCGGCGGATACCTGATCGAGCAACTCGGTCTCTGGGCCCCGGATCGGCTAGCCAGGCTGCAGGAGGATTCGTCGGCCCTCTTTTCCCCCGATCTGTACGCCGCCCTCTTGCAGCCGTGGGACCGGCGGATGGCGGAGGCGTTCCCCTACGCCGCCATCCACCTCCACTCCTCCTCGCTGTTCCTCTTGGATCGCATCCTCGACGTGGAGGCGCTCCGCTGCATCCAGATCAACAAGGACGTCGGGAACACTGCCGTCGCGGAGATGATGCCATTCTTCCGGATGGTCCAGGCGCGGCGGCGAAGCCTCCTGATTCGGGGGAAGCTCGACCTCGAAGATCTGGCGCTCCTCCGGTCGCACCTCTCGCCGGACGGCCTGTACCTCCAGATCGTCGTCGAGACGGCCGCCGAGGCGCGGCGACTCCGGGAGTTCTTTGCGCCCTGGGTCTAACAGGCTGCTGAAAAAGGCCCATCTGCTGCGTTGGCTTGCTCGGGCACTCGCTGCGGCGTACCCAGTGTACGCCTCACTCGGCCATCGCGCGCCGCCTTGCATCTGGACCTTTTTGAGCAGCCTGGGTGAAGGCGAGTTATTCAGTAGCCTGCCAGGCTGCACCGCCCGCCATCGCTGATCGGCGCCCCATCAACCCGCCTTCTTCTGACCTGGCACGGTCGCCGCATTTCGCTTGACGCCGGCCGGGGTCGTGTTGCATCTTTCCGGAGGTCTGTTCCACTCTCGCCGAGCCGGGCAGGTCCCGACGCATCGTGCGCCGCGACCGCGCGGATCGGAGCATCTGTCACCCACACCCCAGCGAGCCCATGACCACAAAGACCGTACCCTTCACGAAAGAGCGGGCGGAGGGGATCGCGGCGGCGTTTCCGACCCCCTTCCACATCTATGACGAGCGAGCCATTCGAACGAATGCTCGTGAGCTCAAGCGCGCGTTTGCCGCCTTCGACGGCTTCATCAATTATTTTGCCGTCAAAGCCCTGCCGAACCCGTACATCCTCGCAATCCTCAAGGCCGAGGGGTTCGGGGCGGACTGCTCCAGCCTTCCCGAGCTCCTGCTGGCGGAACGGGTCGGGATCACGGGCGAACGCATCATGTTCACCTCCAACGACACGCCCGCCACCGAGTTTCGCGAGGCGCGACGGCTTGGGGCCGTCATCAACCTCGACGACATCAGCCACATCGACTGCGTCGAGAAGGCGTGCGGGATTCCCGAGCTCGTCTCCTGCCGGTACAACCCGGGCCCGCTCAAGGAAGGCAACGCCATCATCGGGAAGCCGGAGGAGGCGAAATACGGCTTCACCCGCGAGCAGCTCCTTGCCGGATACGCCAGTCTCAAGGCGAGGGGGGCCACTCGCTTCGGGCTGCACACGATGGTCGCCTCGAACGAGCTCGACCCGGCGTACTTCGTGGAGACGGCGCGACTCCTCTTCGATCTCGCGGTCGAGATCAAGCAGCGCCTCGGGATCCGGATGGAGCTGGTCAATATCGGCGGCGGGGTCGGCATCCCGTACCGACCCGACCAGGAACCGGTGCCGTACGATCGCGTCGCGGCAGGGATCCAGAAGGCCTACGGCGACCTCATCGTGCGAAACGGGCTGCACCCGGTCAGGCTCGCCATGGAGTGCGGTCGGGTCGTCACCGGACCCTATGGGTGGCTGGTGACGCGGGTGATCCACCTGAAGGAGACCTACCGACGATACGTCGGCACGGACGCCAGCATGGCGAACCTGATGCGCCCCGGCATCTACGGGGCATATCATCACATCACCGTGCTGGGCAAGGAGTCCGCGCCTGCGACCGCGACCTACGATGTGACGGGAAGCCTGTGCGAGAACAACGATAAGTTCGCCATCCAGCGGCGCCTGCCAGAAATCGCGATCGGCGATCTCCTCGCCATCCACGACTCCGGCGCGCACGGCTGGGCGATGGGTTTCAACTACAACGGCAAGCTCCGCTCCGCGGAACTCCTCCTGCGCGAGGACGGGACCGTGCGCCTGATCCGCCGCGCCGAGACCGTGGAGGACTATTTCCGCACGCTGGATTTCGCCGGCCTGGACTCTTTCAAGTAGGACGCCCAGCAGGGCGAGCGGTGCCCGCCCATTCCGCCGGTCCTTCGGTTACTGGCTCCCCATCGCTCGGACCTCTGCCGTGATGCAGGCATCCAGGATGCGCACCGCCTCGTCGATCTCCTCGCGCTGGATTATCAGCGGCGGCGCGAGTTCAATCGCGGACCCGGCGCTCCGGATGAGCAGCCCCTGCTGCCGGGCGCGCGCGACGAGC
Organism: Candidatus Methylomirabilota bacterium; assembly: GCA_026387775.1. Classification (GTDB taxonomy): domain Bacteria; phylum Methylomirabilota; class Methylomirabilia; order Methylomirabilales; family 2-02-FULL-66-22; genus 2-02-FULL-66-22. The sequence continues at coordinate 20,581 of JAPLLC010000078.1, forward strand.
CGCGCCAGACCCTCCTCCGGGAAGGGGGCCCGCGTCGTCTTCCGGCTGGTGAGCTCGATGGCCAGCCACAAGCCGGTCCCCCGCACGGCGCCCACGATCGGATGCCGCTCCAGCGGGCCGAGCTGCTCCAGGAAGTAGCGCCCCATCGCCGCGGCGTGCTGGACCAACTGTTCGCGCTCGATGATTTCCAGGTTCTTCAGCGCGGCGGCACAGGCGACCGGATGGTTGCCGTAGGTATGGATGTGCTGGAGGATCTCGATGGGCGCCTGGACGGCGTCGGTGACGCCGACGCCCCCCAGCGGGATGTACCCACTCGACAGCCCCTTGGCCATCGTGATCAGGTCCGGCGCGACCCCGAAGTGGTCGGCCCCGAACCAGGTGCCGGTCCGGCCAAACCCGCAGATGACCTCATCGAGGATCAGCAGAATGCCGTACTTCTCGCAGAGCGTCTTGATGATCGGCCAGTACTCGGGAGGCGGGGCATAGGCCCCGAAACCCTGCTGAATGGGCTCCCCGAGAAAGGCCGAGATCTGGGCCGGATCTTCGAATTCGATCACGCGCTCGACATCCCGGGCGCACGCGATCTCGCACGCCGGATAGGTGAGGTGCACGGGACAGCGATAGCAATACGGGGACTCGACAAAGACCATCCCGGGGGCCAGGGGCTCCATGATGTGCCGCATGGGCAGGACCAGCCCCATCGCGCGCAAGGCGCCGCCGGTGGTCCCATGATAGGAGCCGCGCCGGACCAGCACCTTGGCCCGCGTCGCATCGCCCCGAAAGACGTGGTAATGCCGGGCGAGCTTCAGGGCGGCCTCGACCGCTTCCGAGCCATCACAGACAAACAAGAAGCGCGAGATCTGGCCGGGGGCCAGCCGGGCGAGCACGTCGGCGAGCTGGAGGGCTGGCCGGGTCGCCCACTGCACCGGGGTGAAATAGGGGAGGGCGCAGATCTGGTCGTAAACCGCCTGGGCCATTTCTTGTCGGCCGTACCCGATGTGCACGGGACGGGTCATCCCGGCTTCGAGATCCAGATAGCTCTTCCCGGTCTGATCCACCACCCGCACCCCCGTCCCCGCGACCATGATGGGGATGCCCTCCTTCAGCCGCGCTTTCGGTGTGCGATAGAGCAGCAGATGGGCGTCTTCCCCGACGTGTGTGGGCTCCATCCGGTTTCCTCCTCACCCCTCTTATCTTCCTCGCCTCGCTAGTACTTCCATTCCTCATGCGCGAGCGGCGCACGATTCAGTTCGGCGCGGAAGACCCGCCAGGCAGGCAGATGCGTATCCATGATGGATGCGAATCGGTCATTGTGATGCGGCTCGATCAGATGAGCCAGCTCATGCACGACGAGATACTCCAGGCACTGTACCGGCTTCTTCGCCAGCTCCAGATTCAGCCAGATTCGGCCGGCATCCAGGCTGCAGCTTCCCCACTTGGTCTTCATCTTCTTGATCCCCGAGCCGACCGCATGAACGCCGAGAGCCGCCTCCCACTTCGTCAGTAGCGGGGGAATCAATTCACGCAGCCGCACACGATACCAGTGGTGTAATACCCGCTCGCGCTCCGTCGCGTCCAAGTCTCTACGGACGTGCAGTTCGAGGATACTGCGGTGCCGCAACACCACTCGGCCGGGACCGCCGCTCGCCACCACCCGCAGCCGGTAGCGGCGCCCGAGAAAGTAGTGACTCTCACCGCTGACCATCTCGCGCTGGGACTGGCGTGGCTGGGCGGAAAATCTCGCCTGCTGCCGTTTGATCCATCCAAGCTTGCCCACGACCGCAAGCCGCACCGCCGGGTCCAGCACGGCCAGCGGCGCGGCCACGCGCACCCGGCCGTGCGGGGGATAAACGCCCAGATGCAGGTTCTTGATCGCCTTCCGGACGATAGACACCCGGATGCCGCTGACAGTAATGTGGGATGTCTCAATACTCATTCTGGTTCTTTACGAGTTCAAGGATCGTATCGACCAGTTGATCGCTCGGCTCGCCATCCTTGGCCGCATAGTCCGCCTGTTCTTCTTGAACGAACAGCGGCTGAGCGTATCCTGTTCCTTCGCTACCTCGGGTGCCCGCCTTCTGGAATGCCTCCTTGATCGCCAGCCTCACCCTCTTGACCTTGAAGGGATTGCTCCGCCAATCGTCTTGCCTGTTTGTCCGAACTGCCTGATCCACCGCCAACGCCAGCACCTCGTTGCTGCCGAGGTTGTCATACAGCGCCCGCATGGCAGCCGTGTTCAACGATTTCGGATATGCCTCCCCACCTGGTCCGTTCTTTGCCAGCCTCGTCAGCGCCACGATCTTTGCCAGATAAGTGGCGTAATCGAGCGCCTCCTGCTTGCGCTGCGCGATCAGGGCATCCAGCAACTCGGACATCTTCTCGTAATATTTCGGATTGATCGGCGATTCGTCGATGATCAGCTTGCGGACGTTGTTCTCGATGGTCTCCGCCGAAGCATCCGGGTTGTTGCGAAGACCGTCGGGCAGGGCCGTCACCGCCTCTCCGCCACGCTCCACGATGAGCTGTACCAGCGACAGATCGTCGAAGGCGGACACCTTCTCGCTCTCCTCGGCCCGGATATACGTATCGATTAGGTGCCGCATCGCCGGCTCGTACCGCTTCAGGTCGATGGCGTCGCCGCTGTGTAGCTTTACCTCGGTGCGCAAGTTCTCGGCGCGCGTAACTTCCTGCTTGATTGCTTCCGCCTCGGCCGCGCTGTACCCGGCCTCGGTCATCTCGCTGGCCAGGTTGGCGTAGGCCCGCACCAGCGCAGCGGTCAGCTTGTACAGCGACAGGCGTTGCGGCTCGTTGGTCTTGAGCTCCGCGGCGTTGCCGGATTCCTTCGACGAAAAATAGCGGAGGAAGGCCGCCTGGTCTTTGGGCATCTCCACCGGCTCACAGAGGGCGCGGACTGCCTCCAGCGCCTCTTCAAGGCGTTCCTTTGCCTTGCCTAGCCGGTCTTCAAGCAGCCCAGCCACGTCTGCCTCGTCGTACCCATCAAACGCCCCGGAGGTGTAGGCGTGGACCGCTCCTTCGAGGCTCTTGAACAGATCCTTATAGTCGATGATGTAGCCGTATTCCTTGTCCTCGCCGTCCAGCCGGTTCACCCGGCAGATCGCCTGGAACAACCCGTGATCGCGCATCTGCTTGTCGATGTACAGGTAGGTGGCAGGCGGCGCATCAAAGCCAGTCAAGAGCTTGTCCACCACGATCAGCAGCTTCAACTGACCCGGTTCGTCGATGAACTTCTTCTTCGCCGCCAGCTCGAACTCCTCGGCCCGCTTTACCGCGGCCTCCGGCGGCTCGTTGAACCAGTCGGCCAGCATCTTCTGGTAGATGGCGTATTCCTGAAGCTTCTCGGTTTCCCCCTCCCCGGACTCCTCGCCCTTGATGCTCGCCGTGGACGGCACGTAGGACGTCACGATGGCGCACTTGCCGTGCAGATCGGTCTTATCGAACAGCTCGAAGAGCTTGCACGCCTCGTAAATGCTCCCGGCGACGAGCATAGCATTGCCGCGCCCGCTTTGCAGCCGGTCGCGGGTCTCCATATCCAGCAGGATGTCGGCGACGATCTTCCCCAGCCGCGACTGGCTGGAGAGCACTTTCTGCATCGTGCCCCAGCGCTGCTTGAGCTGCGCCTTGGCCAGCGGCGTCAGCCCCTTCGTCTTGGCCTCGAACCACTGATCGATCTTCACCTGAGAGGTGATGTTCTGGTCGATGTCCCGCGCCTCGTAGCGCAGGTCGAGCACCACCTTGTCGTTCACCGCCTCGTTGAATTTGTACGTATGGATGTATCGTCCGAAGATCTCGATGCTCTTCTGCTTGTCGGCCTTCAGCAGCGGCGTGCCGGTGAAGCCGATGAAGACCGCCCCGGGCAGGATGCCTTTCATCGCCTCGTGCAGCTTGCCGGATTGCGTGCGATGGCACTCATCCACGAAGACGAAGAGGCTGCCCTTGGCCTTGAAATCGGACGGCAGGGCTTTCTTCATCTGCTCGATGAACTCGGCGGCCCCCTCCGCGTCCTCGTCGTCCTTCCCGCCGAACTTGTGGATCAGCGAGCAGAGCAGCCACGGTTTCGTGGCATTGAGCTGGGCGATCAGGTCCGCGCCGCTCGTCGTTCGAACGATGTCCTCGTTCACCCCCTTGAACACCTTCTCGATCTGCTCGTCCAGCTCCGTGCGGTCGGTCACGATAAGGACGCGGGGATCGGTCACGTGCTCTCGAATCCACTTGGCCAGCCACACCATGACCAGACTCTTGCCACTCCCCTGGGTATGCCAGATGATGCCGCCCTCGCGCCGCTGGACGAAGGCCTGGGCGGCGTGGACTCCGAAGTACTGGCTGTGCCGGCAGAGCTTCTTGATCCCGGCGTCGAAGACTATGAAGTTATGGATCAGATCGAGGAAGCGCGCCTTGGCGCACATTTGCGTCAGGGGCCGATCGAGCAGGTTCTCGATGGGGCTGTTTTCTTTCCAAGTTAGGTAATAGCTCTCCGGCGTCTGGATCGTGCCATAGCGCAGGCCCTCGGTATCGTTGCCCGCCATCACCCACTGCATGGTCGAGAAGAACGGCTGGATGAACTCCTTCTTCTGGTTGTCCAGGTTCTGGCGGATCCCCTCGGCCACGGACACGGTGGAGCGCTTCAGTTCCAAGACGCCGAGCGCGATGCCGTTGACGTAGAGCACGATGTCCGGACGCTTGGTGCTGGCCTTGGCGTCCGCCCCGGCGACTGTTACCTCCTCGGCGATGGCGAAGTGATTCTTCTCCGGTTCCTTCCAGTCCACCAGCCAGACGGTGACCATATTCTCGCCCACATCGGGCCGCACCTTCACACCGTAGCGGAGGAGACCATAGACGGCGCGATTACGGTCGTAGAGGCTCTTGCTGGTGTCGCCGGCGGCTTTCTCCAGCTCGTATAGCGCCTTGGCGATCAGACTATCGGAGTGGCCTTTCGTCTTCAGGAAGGACCGCAGCAGAACCGGCTCGATGTTGCAGTTGCCCTCGCGGTCGGTCCAGTCGCCCAGATAGTCGTAGCCCAGCGTCTCGCGGAACAGCTTCACCACGCGCCACTGAGTCTTCTTCTCGATCTGGCCAATAGTGGTCATGGTTTACCCGTCCGATCGGTCCGATCCGACCGATCCGACCGATCCGTCCACTCGCTGAGTCCCCTTGCATTCCGGATAGCCGGTGCATCCCCAGAACTGGGACCCCGCCTGAGCGCCCTTGCGTGCAGTGCGCAGGGCCATCGGCCTTCCGCAGTTCGGACAGGTCGGAGCCGTCTTTTCGGATTGATCCGACCGATCGGTCGGATCGGTCTGATCGGTCTGATTCTGCCTTCGCCGTTCCTCAAGCCTCGCGGCCGCCAAACGTTCGCTGTAACCGCCCGCTTGGATGAACTGACTTTCCAGGCCGGCGATCAGCCGGTCGAGCAAGTAATTGGCCTGGTGGATCAGACAGATGACCGCGTTGGCCACTACGGCCGGGTCAGGGTTGGTCAGCCATACGCCGTAGGCTTCAGAATCGGTCCGATCAGTCCGATCCGACCGATCGGTCCGATCAATCCGATCAATCCCCTTCCCCCCCTCCCGCACGGCTTGCGCCTGGGGATCGTCTTTCCCCCATTGCCGCAGGCCGCGCTGTCGCAGGAAATCCTCGTAGTCGAGTAATAACTCATCCAGGCTGGCCCGCGCCACATTCACCAGCCGCAGCTCGGTCTGGCTCGAGGTCGCCGAAGCACGACTGCCCTCTGCAATGTTCTGCCGCCCACTGCGCGCCGCCTGCACCATCTGGTCATGGGTACGCGACCGCTTGCCCACAAAACGCTCGCAGAACGCCACCGTCGCGTCATAGATGACCGTGGTCACCCGGAACGAGCGCAGCTTGCGGTAGCCCCCACTCGGGCGAAGGCCCTTCTGCCGGGCAGCGTCTTTCACCCGATCAGTCCGATCAGTCCGATCCGACCGATCAGTCCGATCGGCCCCTCGCCCGCCGCCCGGTGCCCCAGGCTGTTCCGGTTTGCTCATACCAGCCGAATCCTCCCGGTCAGCAATTCCTGCATCATCCCCTGCTTGAGGGCGCGGGTCTTGTCGCGCCGCTGCGTGAGCGCCGCCAGCTCCGCGTCCATGTCCGACAGCACCTCGGCGATGGCGGCTTGTTCGGCTCTTGGTGGCAGGGAAACGCGAGTGCCATTAATGAGCCCCGTATTCAGATTCATCTGCGAGCCTGTTTGTCCATGTTTCGACCATTCCGGTTCGATCCACTTGAGCACATAGTAGATGAACAGCTTGTCGGCTTTGAGATTGTCAAACACCACAAACCCGTCGTGAATGCACGCGTCGATTTCGGTGATTACTGGCCTCCCGACGGTCGCACAAATGCTCATGATCAGGCTTCCCTTGGCTACCGGGCGACTGTGCTGCACACCAAGAGTAGACAGCCGTTGGATGGTTTCGCGGAGAAACGTCTCCGATCGAGTAACATCAGAAATGCGGACCCACCCGATTGAAGAGTTTTCGTCGAACCAGATTGGACTATCGATTGGTCGTGGCGAGGCTCCGCGTTGGACTCTCGCAAGTTCCCCCAACCGCTTCATCTCCCACTCGCCGTGGAAGCCGGGGAGGCGTTTTTGGCGAGTGAGAAGCTGCTGCATGGCGGCCTGTTTGAGGTCGCGCTTCTTGGCGATGAGCCGGTCCAGTGAGCCGATCAGCGCATCTACATCGCTCAACACCCCCGCGATGGCGCGTTGTTCGGGCGGAGGGGGCAAAGCCAGTTGAAGCTTCTGGACCGTAAGCAGACTCATTCCGGCTTTCGCACCCACATCCGTTGATGCGCGAAACAACTTCTGAGGCTTCTCTGAAGCCAAGAAGTAAGCCACGAACTTGCCGCTGGTCTTTGAAGGATCAAAACGAACCAGCGCAATGTGTTGATTGATGTAGGTGGGTGTCGGCACGCGATAATCGATATAGCCCACGATGCCAATGTCAGCGGTAATCGAAATCAGAACATCGTACTCGTGGAGCTGCGTCCTTGTGCCTTCGCTTGCATCGGGTGGAAGGTTTACGAATTTTGAGTCTTCGAGGTCGAGATAGATGGTGTCCCTCGAAAGGTTTGTGATACGCACGAAGAGCGAACCTCGATCAGAATAGTAGGATGCCCACCCGCGAGATCCACTCGTGACGAACGGCTTCAAGTCGCCGATCTGAGCTACCTCCCACTCCTCCGGAATCACCCCCACCTCGGTCTGCTTGTAGCCGGGCTTCACTTCCATGCCGCCCCCATCTTCTTGAGGTGTTCAGCCACGCGGGCGGCGAGTGTTGCGACTTCGTCGGTGAGGTGCGGCAGCGGGGTGGCGTAACGATCGGCGAGCTCTCGGATGCGGCCGGTGAGCGTCTGCGATACGCGGTCCAGTTCGCCCTGCACGGCGGCGGCGAGCGTGGCCAGCCATTTGTCGTCCACCACCAGCGTCTTGATCTCGTCCTCGGTGAGCTTGCTGTACTGCGCCGCAACCTTGCCCATGAGCGCGTCCTGCGCGGCTTTGACCTTTGCGCTGGTAGCCGCTTCCTTTTCGATGAGGGCGAGGTAGTTGCTGAGCACCTTGCGCTCGTCGGCTGCGTCGGCGTCACCCTTGATTTCCTTCAGCCGTGCCGCGACCGAGACCTTGGTGAGCTTGTCCCTGTCGTTCTTCGCCGACTCCAGCATTCCGTCCTCTCCGCTGTGTTCCTCGGCCATTTCCTCCATCGCCTGCTGGGTGGCCGCGACCTCAGCTTCCAGTTTCTCGATGGTCCCCTGCTCGGCGGCGAAGTAGCGGGCGATGACCAGTGCGGTCGGGATAAGCTCAGCCTTAAACTTCAGCTTGCCGACGGTGAAGTCGGGTTTCTCCTTCGTCTTCTTGTTCTTGTCTTCGATGATGGGGCGAGGCTTGGCGGCTTCGCGCCAGCCGTCGCTCACGATCATGTACACGTCGTCCTGCATGGTCTCGGCCCAGTAATCCATCAGGTGCTGATACACGTCGTAGGGGTCGAGCAGCCGGGCCTTCTCGAAAGTGTCGAGCAAGTCCTCGGAGAGCATTTCGATGAGCGCCTTGGGTATACCACCCTTGGCGATGCCTTTCAGACGCAGGGTGTTGGCCGCCTTCCACTTCGCGAATATCTTGGTCACGGATGCGTTGTAGGCGATGAAATCCGCATGGCCGAATATGGTTGGCTTGATGTCCGCAACCGCAACCTTGAGTTGGCAGTAGCCGGGGCGGTCGCCCTTCTTGAACAAAGCTGAGCGCGCGCCGGGGATGACTTGCCAGTAGCGTTCCAGCGCATCAATGTCTCGGTCGGGGATGCCGCCGCGCAGATGGCCATCGATGTCTTGGAGATCCTCGGGCTCGGTACTGTCGATGTAGCGCGGGAGGTTGAGGTTGAAGTCGTTCTTCGGGTCGCCGATCTCGGCAATCGACACCATGCGCGAGTAGCGGGGGATCTCGGCCAGGCGCGTGAAGGTGTCCACGATCCTGTGGATGTCCTGGGCGCGCAAGCGGTTCTTGGGGCCGTCTTTGATGAAGGCCTTGGAGGCGTCAATCATGAAGATGCCCTTGCGGGCGGCGGCGTCTTCCTTGTCCAGCACGATGATGCAGGCGGGGATGCCCGTGCCATAAAAGAGGTTGGCCGGCAGCCCGATGATGGCCTTGATATAGCCGCGCCCGACAATCTCACGGCGGATGCCGGCCTCGGCATTGCCACGAAACAGCACGCCATGCGGGAGAATGATCGCGCCTTTTCCGGCGCTCTTGAGCGCGACGAGCAGGTGTAGCAGGAAGGCGTAGTCACCATTCTTCTTGGGCGGGATGCCAAGGGCGAAGCGGTGATAAAGGTCATTGGCCGGGTCAAAGCCGTTGCTCCAGGCCTTGGTGGAAAAAGGAACATTGGCGACGACGAAGTCAAAGGTTTTGAGCTGGCCGTTTGGCTGCTTGAAGTAGGGGGCGGAAAGCGTGTTGTCTTTCCAGATTTCCGCCGTGGCGCAGTCATGCAGGATCATGTTCATCCGGGCCAGTGCGGCGGTGGCGTTGTCCATCTCCTGACCGTAGATCGCGAGATCCAGCCCGGTCGCACCCTTGGCTTCGTCGTGAGCCTTCAGGAGCAGCGAGCCAGAGCCGCAAGTGGGGTCGTAGATGGTCTGGCTCGTGGATTTCGCGCTGCCGACCCCAATGACCTTGGCCATGATGCGCGAGACTTCCGCCGGCGTATAGAACTGCCCCTTGCTCTTGCCCGACTCGGTGGCGAAGTGGCGCATCAGGTATTCGTAGGCATCACCGAGCAGGTCGTCACCTTCGGCGCGGTTGCCGCTGAAGTCGAGCGCCGGGTTGCCGAAGATGGCCACCAGGTTGGAGAGGCGGTCCACCATCTCCTTGTCCTTGCCAAGCTTGTCCTCGTCGTTGAAATCGGCCACATCGATCACGCCCTTGAGGTCGTTGGCCTCGGCGAGCTTGGCGATGATCTTGTTGATCTTCTCGCCGATCTCCTTGTCGCCCTTCAGCGCCACCATGTCGGCGAAGCTGCCGCCCTTCGGCACGTCGAGCAGGTAGCCTTTCTGGCCGGCCGCCTTGTCGGAGACATACTTCATGAACAGCAGGACGAGGACGTAGTCCTTGTACTGCGAAGCGTCCATCCCCCCGCGCAATTCATCGCAGCTTGCCCAGAGTGAGCTATAGAGTTCGGATTTCTTGATCGGCATTCAGCTTATTCCTCGGTGACTACTTCACGATGAGGTTTCTCACGCCTTCAGAAGACGCGAATGGCGTCGTGGTCGAATGACTCAATCGCTGAACTCGAAGACGTTCATGCCGCCTCTTGGACCTATCCGTCAGGACCTCTGAGGGGGAAGGTTCTGAGGACCCAAAAGAAAACGCCGACCCTCAGACGAGAATCGGCGCGCGTTGCATGTTTTGGCTCCCTCCAGACGGATTCGATACTCCCATCCCGTGTCCGAGAGCACCTACATCGGGGGGAGCATACCAGAGGCCCCCCACCTCTTCAAGGGAAAGGCGAGACTCCAGCTTGACGCGGCCCCTAAGAGCAAAGTCCGTACGCGTTCTTACCGGATCAGCGAGCGCATGGCCGCGGTGATGTCTTCGGCCGCGGGGATGGCCTTCCACTCCAGGGTCTCATTGAACGCGATGGGGACGTTTCTGCCCGCCACGGGCTTGATGGGGGCGTCGAGGTGATCGAAAGCCTCCTCGGCGATCACGGAGGCGATCTCCCCGCCGAAGCCGCCGCGCTTCACCGCCTCGTGGACGACCACCAGGCGGCCGGTCTTCTTGACCGAGGCGATGAGGGCGGCCTTGTCCAGCGGAACCAGGGTCCGGGGGTCCGCCACCTCGGCCTCGATCCCTTCGGCGGCCAGCGCGTCGGCCGCATCGAGCGACCGCCGAATCTGCACCCGTGCCTCCGGATGAGGCACGGTCAGGGTCGCCAGCGCAGCAGGCGGGACAACAGGCGAGACCGGAAGCGCGTCAGCCTCGGGTCGTGCCGTTGATGGAGCTCGGCCGACCCCAGCCCCGACGGCGAGAGCCCTCCGAGGGCGGGTGCGGTGCGCAGGTGGATATCCTGCTGTGGAAGCGCGATCTCGATCCCGTGCTCCCTGAACAGCCTGTCGACTTCGCTCCGGATGTCGGACATCACGAAGAGACCTCTATCAACGTTCCCGATCCAGAACCTCAGCCTGAAGTTGAGGGAGTTCTCCCCGAGCTCCCAGACCAGCGCATGCGGCGCGGGGGAGGAGAGCACCTCGGGGTGACCCTGCGCCACCCGGAGGAGGAGACCCTTCACCTTCTCGACATCGGAACCGTAGGCAACCCCCACGGATATCTCTCGCCTGACGCTCCGGTCCTTGTGGCTCCAATTGATCATCTGCTGGCTGATGAGCTCGGAGTTCGGCACGAAGATGGTGGCATTGTCGGGTGTCTGGACGACCGTATTGCGCATTGTCACCCGCCTCACCGTGCCGACTGTCTGGCCCAACTGGATGACGTCTCCCGGCTGGACCGACCTGCCGAAGAGGAGAATGAGGCCGCTCATGAAGTTGTTCACGATGTGTTGCAGGCCGAAACCGATGCCGATGCTCAGCCCCCCGGCGACGAAAGCCATGCTCGCGAAGCTGAACTTGAGAAAGGCCATGACGCCCAGCACGAAGAGGCCCCACCACAGGTACCGCGAGATCGTTCGCAAGGAGTCGACCATGCCGTGATCGAGGTCGGCCTTCGAATCGCGCATCCGCTTCAGAACCGACTCGGTCGCGTAGACCAGCGACTTGGTGAGGAAGAAGCCGATGAAGATGATCATGAGCTTCAGGAGGCTGACCGAGGTACTCTCCCAGGTTGCCTCCCAGGAAATCACGCGAAAGAAAGGGTCGCTCCCTCCGAACTGCGAGAAGCAAAGCCACAGGTTGAGGGACAGGAGGCAGATCGCGCACAGGGGGAAGGTGATCCCCTCGAAGAGACTGTAGAGGATTGGCGACGTTCCCCTCTCCCGTGCCTGGGACTCGAGTTTGGCGATCAGCCGGAAGACGCCGACCCCGATCGCCACGGTGAGGACCCCGAAGAAGAGGACCGATCCAAGAACCCACGAGACAACCAGGAAGCCCAATACCGCCAGGATGGCCAGACAGAACATGATGAGGCTGTAGCAACCGATGAGGACGCGCGCGTTGCTCTCGGCGCTCCCGCGAGCCACCCGCATGAGCTTCCACCCCAGCGGGACCACCGTCCCCGTCCAGATGGCACACTCGAACACATAGGGGAACTTAACCATCTGCAGAAGAGCGCTCGCGACGAGCAGGGCGAACAACAGCCAGATGGCGCGCCGGTGGCCCCGCGGCAGGCCGTCCCGGGCCGCGGTGTGATGGAAGACCTCCGCTAGCAAGACGAGCCCTGCCGCCATGCACACTTCACTCAGGTCGTAGAGAGCCGGATACAGCACGAAGGGCGCGTCCGACGCGACCAGGAAGAGCGCGGTCCCCGACGACAGGAGACACACCGCCGGGTAACTACGCCTCGTCACCTTGTCGTCCAGCCAGCGGGCGAGACGCCATCGGAGCAGGAGGAGGAGCGGCAGTATGGCGGCGGCGCTGTAGGCGAGGAACTTGAAGACAAATAGCCTGAGGCTCACCGCCGCCTCGCGGCCGCGGAGCATCTCGATGTAGGACGCATAGTATATCCGGGCGTCTTCGATCTGCTGCGGGAGGCGTGTCCAGACCTCGGACGAGAAGAGCGTGGGGAGTCTCCGGAAGGAGTAGTTTCTCCAGTACGAGAGGATCTTATCGTTCAGGGAGACCTGCGTCTTGTCCAATCGGTCGAGAAAGAGGCGGCCTGTCTGCATCTCCGCGGCGAGGTCGGCCCGGATGCGCTCCGTCCACGCGCGCAGCTTCTCAAGGCTGGCGTTATTCTCCTTGAGTGTCTCCGCGTAGGCGCTCGCCGAGGGTTCGTTCAGCTGCGCGGCGATCTCTTCCTCGCTCTCTGTCAGCTTGTTGAGAAACCGGGACAAGATCTCCATGCGCTTGTCCAGCGGGTCGAGGAGATTCCGGGCCTCCCATTGCAGGCTCTTCATACCCCTCACGGCATCGCGAAGATCGACAGGATCATCATAGTCCATCCCGTACCAGAGGATGATCTGCCCCCGCTCTTTCTGGATCTTGAGAAGCCCCTTCCGATACCTCTGCAGGTGGACGTCCTTGAGCTCGGCTTCGAAGGCCTGGAGATTTCGCTCCCCCAGCGCGATTGCTTCTTGGTATTTCTGGAGGATCGATCGCCAGTCGGCGTCTTCGACCCCGGCAGTCTGCGGGGGCGCGAGCAAGGAGAGGAGAAGGAGGATGAGGGCGGTGTGGAGGATGCCAAGAGGCCGCGGCTGCCGAGGAGGCGATGTCATATCGGACCCCCGTGAGATTTCGACGCTTCGAGCGTGATCCGTTCGGCCGCCATCACCGGCACGACATCGCTTGACGCGGACCCCAGGAGCAAATTCCGTACGCGTTCTTACCGGATCAGCGAGCGCACGGCCGCGGCGATGTCTTCGGCCGCGGGGATGGCCTTCCGCTCCAGGGTCTCATTGAACGCGATGGGGACGTTTCTGCCCGCCACGCGCTTGATGGGGGCGTCGAGGTGATCGAAGGCCTCCTCGGCGATCATGGAGGCGATCTCCCCGCCGAAGCCGCCGCGCTTCACCGCCTCGTGGACGACCACCAGGCGGCCGGTCTTCTTGACCGAGGCGATGATGGCGGCCTTGTCCAGCGGAACCAGGGTCCGGGGGTCCACCACCTCGGCCTCGATCCCTTCGGCGGCCAGCGCGTCGGCCGCCTCGAGCGACCGCCGCACCATCAGGCCGGTGGCCACGATCGTCACGTCCTTGCCGCTCCGCTTCACATCGGCCTGGCCGAAGGGGATCGTGTACTGCTCCTCCCGCACCGGTCCCCGGGTGGGATAGAGCAGCTTGTGTTCCAGGAAGATGATCGGGTTCTGATCGCGAAGCGCCGTGACGAGCAGGCCCTTGGCGTCGGCCGGCGTCGAGGGGATGGCGACGAGCAGACCAGGAACGTGCGCGAACCACGCCTCCAGGCTCTGGGAGTGCTGCGAGGCCAGCTTGAGCCCGCTGCCGTACGGTGTCCGGATCACCAGCGGGACCTCCGCTTTTCCGCCCAGCATGAACCGGATCTTGGCCGCCTGGTTCACGATCTGGTCCATGGCGCACGCGGTGAAATCCATGAACTGGATCTCCACCATGGGCCGCATGCCTGTGATCGCCGCCCCCACGCCCGCTCCGATCAGGGCGGCCTCCGAGATGGGCGTGTCGCGGACCCGCTGCGGGCCGAACTCGTCGAGGAGCCCTCTGGTCCCGCCAAACAGCCCGCCGAAATTCCCCACGTCTTCCCCCATCACAAAGACCCGGGGATCCAGCCGCATCTCGACCCGTAGCGCCTCGGCGATCGCCTCGGCATACGAGATCTCGCGCGGTCCCGTCCCGACAACGGCTGCCTGCTCCTGTGCGGCGTTCATTCCACGAACCCCCCAGCGTAGATGTCTGTCTCGATCTCATCGAGCGTCGGCTCCGGGCTGGCCAGGGCAAAAGCCACCGAGCCTTCGACCTCCCTGGCCGCGGCCCGCTCCACGGCGGCGAACCCGGCGTCATCCAGCAGCCTCTCGCTCGCCAGCTGCCCCCGCAGGTGCGCGATGGGGCAGCGCGCCTTCCAGGCGGCCTCCTCGTCGGCCGGGCGGTCCGGCCCCTTCACTCGGAGGCTGTGCTGGAGCCAGCGGTACGTCTTGCACTCCAGAAGCGTCGGGCCGCGGCCGTGCCGTGCGTGCAGGACGGCCCGCCGGGTCGCCGCCCAGACGGCCTGCGCGTCGTTGCCGTCCACCACCTCGCCGGGCATGCCGTAGCCGACCGCCCGCGACGCGATGTCCGGCGCCGCCACCGCCTTGGCGTACGGCATGGACAGGGCGTACTGGTTGTTCTCGCAGATGAAGATGGCCGGCAGTTGCCAGGCCGCCGCCAGGTTCATCGCCTCGTGCGCGATCCCCGTGTTGGCGGCCCCGTCGCCGAAGAACCCCACGCTCACCTGGTCCGTCCCGCGAAGCGTTGCCGAGAGCGCGGCCCCCGCCGTGATCCCGAGGCCCCCGCCCACGATGCCGTTGCAGCCGAGCATGCCCAGGTCCAGGTCGGCGATGTGCATCGAGCCGCCCTTCCCCTTGCAGTAGCCGGTCTGGCGACCCAGGAGCTCGGCCATCATCCGGTTCATGTCGGCGCCCTTGGCCAGCGCGTGGCCGTGGCCTCGATGATTGCTGGTGATGTAGTCGTCGGCTCGCAGGGCGAAGCAGACTCCGGTCGCCACCGCCTCCTGCCCGACATACGGATGCAGCGTCCCCTTGATCACCAGATCCCGGACCAGCTCCGCCAGCTTCATCTCGAAGGCCCGGATCCGGACCATCATCGTGAGCATCGCCATCCGGTCGACCCGCTCCGCCGCCGGAATGCTACCGTCCGGCGACGCCAGGGCCGGGAGATCCACCGCCAGTGTCCCCTCCCGCTTCAGCCGCTTCTTCGTGGCCACAGCCGAATCCCTTTCTCTTGCATGATGTGCCCAGTCACCAGCCCCAGTCGAATGGCACCTCCTCGTCGCGCGTCACGCGCGCGCCCTGGGGGGATGGTATGCCATATCCCGCCCGGCGATGTCAACATCCACCGGCTCCGGATGGCCGCCGGAAAGGCGGAGGCGCTGGCACGGCCGGCCGAGAAAGTGTATCATGAACCGCTCGAACCGGCGCGTTTTCCCGGTATCGCTGCCGGGAAATGGCGACGGACATCGCGGGTCGGTCCCGGGATCAGCGGGGTCGCGGAGACGCAAGACATGCAACGGGAAGAGCGCTTCGGGCAGGCCGACCGGGTGATCCGGATCGGCTTCTGGATCAACGCCGTTCTGATGGTGATGAAGCTCGCGGCCGGCCACTTCGGCGGATCGGAGGCGGTCGTCGCCGACGGGGTGGAGAGCGCCTGCGACTTCGTGGCGCTCCTCTCCATCATGGTCGCCCTGCGCATCGGCCGCCGCCCCTTCGACTCCAACCACCCCTACGGCCACGGCAAGGCCGAGAGCATTGCGGCGATCCTGGTGGCGCTGATCATCGTCACCACCGGGGCCGGCATCCTCTTCCGGGCCTATCAGAGCGTCGCCCTGCACCGCTACGGAATGCCGGAGCTGATCGCGGTTCTGGCCGCGGTGGTCACGATCGTCGTGAAGGAGATCCTGTGTCGCTACTCGCTGCGGGTGGGCGGCGATCTCGGCAGCCCGGCGGTGCTGGCCATCGCCAAGGACCACCGGAAGGACGCCGTCACGTCCGTGGCGACCCTGGCCGGAGTCGGCGGCGCCTACCTCGGGCTCGGCATCCTGGATCCCCTGGCGGCGGGACTGACCTCGTTCTTCATCTTCCATATCGGCTGGGAGATGTTCGTGGACGCCGCTCACGACCTGATGGACGGCCGACCCCCCGAGGAGCTGCTCGCCCAGGTCAGTGCGCTCGCCGAAGGAGTCCCGGGCGTCGAGCACGTCCACGAGATCCGCGGGCGCCGGTCCGGCCAGTATGTCATTCTCGACCTCAAGCTCGACATGGATCCCCAGATGACCGTCAAGGCTTCCCACGACATCGCCATCCGGGTCAAGCGTCTGATCTTCGAGCGGTTTCCCGGCGTGGGAGACGTGATGACCCACATCAATCCCCACGACGAGGAGCACCCAGACCTGATCCGGCTGTGAGTGGAGGAATTCCGGCGAGGCTGGAGGGGGGAATGACCGAGGAGAGGCCGGTTCTTGTCGCCCCTGCCCCCTTTGCTCCCCTGCCCCCCTCCGGAATGTTACCGCTTCCCTCCGCTCACCCACTCCCAGAGACTCATCAGACTCGTCAGCGCGATCAGGGCCGCGGCGACCGGCACGGCCAGATAGGCGTATCCCGTCGGCACCTCCCACCCGGTATACGGGATGTCCATGCGGATCTGCATGATCCGCCAGCCGACGACGACGAGGAGAACGGCCATCAGCAGCATGCCGGTGCTGATGAGTGCCTCGGTGGCCCGGCGGAGGGGGTGCGGCATGCGGAGCTGGACGAAGTCGATGACCAGATGCTTCTTTTGAAGATGCACCAGGGCCGTCCCGAGAAACACCATCCAGATGAACAGGAATCGGGTGACGTCAGGAATCCACGCCGCGCCAATGCCGAACAGATACCGTCCGCCCACCTGGTACAGATTCAGGAGGAAGATGCCGATCAGCCCCGCCCCGATGGCCGTGGCGAGGATTCGTTCCATCCAGAGACGCACATGCTCCATCGGCCGCCTCATCGAAACACCAGGTTCGGGACAAATGTCACGAGCGGTGGGATGTAGGTGATCAGGGCCAGCACGAGCAGCAGGGCCGCCAGGTACGGCATCACGGCGCGCACCAGCACCTCGAAGGGAATGTCCGCGATCTTCGCCTCCAGGAAGAGCAGTCCGCCCACAGGGGGAGTGAGGAGGCCGATCATCAGGTTCAGGACCACCACGACCCCGAAGTGAATCGGATCGATCCCCAGTCCCTTCGCCACCGGCAGCAAGACCGGAAAGAAGATCAGCATCGCCGGTATGGCGTCCATGATACAGCCAAGAAACAGGAAGAAGAGATTGACGACCAGCAGGAAGCCGACTGACCCCAGGCCGAGCGCTTGAATGGCGTGTGCCACCTGAGGACCGAGCTGTTCATTCGCGACAATCCACGAGTACGCTCCGACCGTGGCGAAGATCGCCAGAATCGTCACCGACGTGCCGGCGGCCCGGGCAAATATCCCCGGCAATGACCGAAGATGAATGGTCCGGTACGCAAGCACTCCCACCAGCAGAACGTATAGAACGGCCAGGAAGGCCACCTCCACGATCGTCACCACACCGAAGATGACACCCGCGAGGATGATGACCGGAGCCATGAGGGCCAGGAACGCCTGTCCCAGGAGCCTCATGAACTCTGCGAACCCGCCCTGGATCTGGGTCTTGGGCAGCGGATGTCGCAGGGATTGGAGATAGATAGTCACGGCCAGGAAGGCGCCCATCAAGAGCCCGGGAACCACCCCGCCCAGGAACAGCCGGCCGATGGAGAGATCGCTGATCACTGCGATGAAGACCATCGGGATGCTGGGCGGAATGATGGGGCCGATCGTCGCCGCCGCCGCGTTGATGGCGGCCGCAAATCGCTTATCGTACCCGTCCCGCGCCATCGCCGGGAGCAGCACCGAGGAGACGGCGCTGGCATCCGCCACGGCCGAGCCGGAGACGCCGGCCATGATCACATTCACGATCACCGTGACGTAGGCCAGCCCCCCCTGGATCCGACCCACGAAATACTGGGAGAAACGGACCAGCCGCTCGGTGATGCCGGATTCGTTCATCAGCTCGCCGGCCAGCATGAAGAACGGGATGGCAACCAGCGTGATGATGTCCACGCCCGCCACCATGCTCTGCGCCATGACGTTCAGCGGGACCTCCCCGCGGATCAGGAGGTACAGAATGGCGCTCAGCCCCATGGCGGCCCAGATCTCGAAGCCGAGGGCGCAGAGGGCGAACAGGAGGAGGAAGAGGATGCCGATCATGCTGCGGCCCGATCTGTTTCAACCTGAAATGGAAAACCGACAACTGACAACCGGTCCAGCATGTCTGTTGGCCGGTTTGTCCGCCAGAGGCGGATCGGTTGTCGGTTTCCGGTTGGCGCTGTCACCCTGATCTATTTGAAGTCCCTCACCTGCTGCAAGAGTCCCTTCGGCCAGAGCTTCCCTTCGAATTGTTCCTCGTAGAGCCCTTCCAGGGCCTTCTGGATGGAGGCGAGGTCCGGCTCGATGACGGTCATCTTGGTGGCAAGGAATTTCGTCGCCTCGTCAAGCTCCTGCTTCGTCAGCTCCGTGGCCAGGTTCCCCGCCTCGTCGGAGGCATCAAGGAGGGCCTTCTGCTGCGCCGGACTCAAGACCTGCCACTTGGCCGGGCTGATGTAGAACGTCTCCACATCCCGGACGTAATGGGTCAGCGTCAGGTACTTCTGGACCTCGTAAAACGACATGTTCTTGATGGGGATGACGCCGTTCTCCTGCGCGTCCACCACCCCCTGCTTGAGCGCCATGTACAGGTCGGCATACGGGATGACCTGCGGGTTCGCCCCCAGCCGTTGAAACACCGCCCGGGCCAGGACGCTCTCGGCGATCCGGATCTTCAGCCCCTTGAAGTCGGCTGCCGTGCGGACAGGCTTGTCGCGCGTGGAGAGCTCCCGCGGGGCGGTATCCCCGTTCATGTTGAGGACCTTGATCCCGGTCGCCTTCTCTGCCGCGTCCAGATGGGGCGTGAAGACAGGCGACAGCAACACGCGCCGCATATGGTCGTAGTCGCGATACAGGAAGGCCACGGAGGTGATCTGGAACACCTCGCCCCCCTTGATCCAGGCGTAGGTATTGATCCCGCCGTACACCATGTCCAGGCTGCCCGCCTTCATCCCGGTGAACATGTCCAGGATGCCGCCGAGCTGGCTGTTGGGGAAGATCTTGATCTCGACCTCGCCGTTCGTCTTTTGGGCCACCAG
>JAPLLC010000088.1 GCA_026387775.1 Candidatus Methylomirabilota bacterium
ATCTCTCACATCCACCATCCCTGCCGCCGCTTCCGCAGCAGTCAGACCCCCGCAGCCTTGAACGCCGCGCCGACCATGGCGCGCGCTTCTTCCTGGAGACGCGCCAGGTGATCGCGCCCCAGAAAACTCTCCGCATAGATCTTGTACACGTCCTCGGTTCCGGATGGGCGCGCGGCAAACCAGCCGTTCTCGGTCACGACCTTGAGGCCGCCGATCGGCGCGCCGCCTTCGGGCGCCTCGGTGATCTTGGCGATGATCTTCTCGCCGGCGAGTTCGGCGGCGGTCACCTGCCCGGGCGAGAGCCGCTTCAGCACGGCCTTTTGCCTGCTGCTCGCCGGGGCGTCGATCCGCTCATAGACGGGCGCGCCGAACCGGCGCGCCAGGTCGGCATAGACCTCGCCCGGATCGCGATCGAGCCTGACGGTCATCTCGGCGGCCAGCAAGCCCAGGATGATGCCGTCCTTGTCCGTCGTCCACACCGTGCCATCCCGGCGCAAGAAAGAAGCCCCCGCGCTCTCCTCGCCTCCAAACCCGTAACGCCCATTCAGGAGGCCTTCCACGAACCATTTGAAGCCGACCGGCACCTCGGCGAGGCGTCGCCCCAGATGCTTGGCAACGCGGTCGATCATGCTGCTTGAGACCAGCGTCTTGCCGATCGCGGCGTCGCCGCTCCAGCCCGGCCGGTGCTGGAACAGGTACCAGATGGCCGCGGCGAGGTAGTGGTTAGGGTTCAGCAGGCCCACACTCTTGGCCACGATGCCGTGGCGGTCGGTGTCGCAGTCATTGCCAAAGGCGACATCGTACTTGTCCTTGAGTCCGATGAGGCCGGCCATGGCGTACGGAGACGAGCAGTCCATGCGGATCTTGCCGTCGCGATCGAGCGTCATGAACGCGAAGGTCGGATCCACCTCCGGGTTGACGAGGTCGAGGTTCACGCCGTACCGCTCCGCCATCGGCTGCCAGTACCCGACCCCGGCTCCGCCCAGGGGATCGACACCGATCTTGAGACGCGCGCCCTTGATCGCATCCATGTCGATGACCTGGGCCAGCTCGGAAACGTACGGACCGATGTAGTCGTGGGCGTGCGTGGTCGGCGCGCTGGCCGCCCTGGCAAAGGGGGTGCGACGCACCTCACGGTTGCCTCCCGCCAGGAACTCGTTGGCCTTCTTCTCGATCCAGTCGGTCACCGCCGTGTCGGCCGGTCCGCCGGACGGCGGGTTGTACTTGAAGCCGCCGTCCTCGGGGGGATTGTGGGAGGGGGTGATCACGATGCCATCGGCGAGGTGGCTCGCGCGGCGGCGGTTGTAGGCCAGGATGGCGTGCGAGATGACCGGGGTCGGCGTGTAGCCGCCCTCGGCGTCCACCATGACCTCAACCCCGTTCGACGCCAGCACCTCGAGGGCGGTCATGAAGGCCGGCTCGGAAAGGGCGTGTGTGTCCTTCCCGAGGTAAAGCGGGCCGTCGACGCCCTGCGCCGTCCGGTAGAGACAGATCGCTTGCGTCGTGGCCAGGATGTGGGTCTCGTTGAACGACCCCTTGAGCGAGGAGCCGCGGTGGCCGCTGGTCCCGAACGCGACCCGCTGCTCGGCCACGTCCGGGTCGGGCGCGGTCTCGTAGTACGCGGCGATCAGCCGCGGGACGTTGACGAGCATCGACCGCGGCGCAGGCTTGCCGGCGAGAGGATGGGTGCTCATGCCTCGACCTCCAGGAACGGGAGAACCGCTCGTTCGTTCGAGACGCCCCCC
Organism: Candidatus Methylomirabilota bacterium; assembly: GCA_026387775.1. Taxonomy (GTDB): domain Bacteria; phylum Methylomirabilota; class Methylomirabilia; order Methylomirabilales; family 2-02-FULL-66-22; genus 2-02-FULL-66-22. Next base: position 1,746 of record JAPLLC010000088.1, read on the forward strand.
GGAACGAACGCCAAAAGAAAACAGGGGCCAGTCCCCCGGCGAGGGACCTGGCCCCTTTGCGGCTTCAACGCCCTACTTGTTCCGGCGCTGATGTCTCGTCCGCTTCAGCAGCTTCTTGTACTTGTGCTTCGCGATCTTCTTCCGGCGCTTCTTCACGACGCTGCCCATGCCATCCCCCCTTTCCGTTCATCCACGCATCCGACGGTTATGCCTCTCGGGGTCCCGGGCTGGCCTCACCGGCCGGCTCCTCGCTGGACCCCACCCCTTCGCTTCCCTCCCGGCGAATCTGGAACTTGTCCAGCCGGTATTGAAGCGTGCGATAGCTCAATCCCAACAGCTTGGCCGCCTTGGCGATCACCCATCCCGACAGCTCCATGGCCTGGAGGATGAAATCCCGCTCCACCCCTTCCAGGTCAATCCCCTGCGGCGGCAGGAGAAACCGGTGTGCCCCCGCCGATTCCGCGGCCGCCATCGGCTCATGGGAGGGCAGGGTCGAGAACCTGACCTCGATCGGAAGATCGGTATAATCGATCTTCTGCCCATCGGAGAGCAGGACGGCGCGCTGCAGGACGGCCTCCAGTTGGCGCACGTTGCCCGGCCAATGGTAGTGCAGGAGGAGCCGCATCGCCTCGGTGGTGATGGGCACCGCCGGACGGCTCGCCTCCTCACACACCCGCTTCACGAAATACTCGGCCAGTTGTGGAATGTCCGTGCTGCGCTCCCGCAGCGGCGGAAGCCCGAGGGTGACCACGTTTAACCGATAGAACAAATCCTCGCGAAACCGCCCGCGAGTCACCTCCTCCTCGAGGTGTTTGTTCGTGGCGGCGATGATCCGTACGTCGATCTTGAGGCTCTCGCGGCCGCCGACCCGCCGGACCTCCCGCTCCTGCAGGGCCCGCAGGACCTTCGCCTGCATGTTCGGGCTCAGCTCGCCTATCTCGTCCAGGAAGAGAGTACTCTTATCCGCCGCCTCGAACAAGCCCTGATGGCGCACGACGGCGCCGGTGAAGGCCCCCTTCTCGTGGCCGAACAGCTCGCTCTCGATCAACGTCTCGGGGATGGCGGCACAACTCACCGCCACGAAGGTCCGATCCCCGCGCGGGCTATGGCGATGGATCGCGCGGGCGACCAGCTCCTTCCCCGTCCCGCTGTCGCCGGTAATGAGGACAGTCGAGCTGCTGCCGGAGATCTTGTGGAGCTTGTCGAAGACCTCCCGCATCCGGTAGTGGCTTCCGACGATCCCCTCGATGCGGTAGCGCTCCTCGAGCTGCTGTCGGAGCAGTTGGTTCTCCTCGATGAGCCGGACGCGCTCGAAGGCCCGGTTGACGATGCGGAGGAGGTCGTCCCGCTCCAGCGGCTTGGTCAGATAGTCGAAGGCCCCCTGCTTCATGGCCTGCTCGGCCGTGTCCAGGGAGCCATGGCCCGTCATGATGATGACCAGGGTGGGAGGATCTTCGCGGCTCAGGCTGCGGACAAGCGAAAGGCCGTCCGCCCCCGGCATGCGGAGATCCGTGAGCACCAGATCGAAGCGCTGCCGCCCCCCCTTGTCGAGGGCCTCCTTCGCCGTCCCGGCGGTCTCGACTTCGTAGTCTTCGGCCGTGAGGATGGTGCGAAGGATCTCGCGCTGCGCCGCCTCATCATCCACGACCAGGATCTGTCCTTTGTTCATGCCGTGGGTACCCCGATGGGAAGCCGGATCCGGACCAGGGTCCCCTGACCTGGTTCGCTGGTCAGCTCGATCCGACCCCCGTGCTCTTCCACGATCTGCTTGGTCAGGGCCAAGCCGAGCCCGATCCCGACATCCTTGGTTGTGAAATATGGCTCGAAGATCTGCGACAGATGCTCCGGTGCGATGCCCGTCCCGGTATCCTGGAAGCGAATCCCCACCCACGCCTTCGGCGAATCGATCGGCCGAATGACCGATTGGTCACCCGGGCTTTCCAAATCGCCCAACGGACTACTTGACCCGTTGACCCGCTCCGCGTGCACGCGCAGCGTGCCGCCACCGCCACCGGCCATGGCCTGGAACGCGTTGAGAACGAGGTTCAAGAAGCACGTCTTCATGTGTGGCACGTCCACCAAAATCTCCGGCAGGTCGACCGCATACGTCCGCTCCACTCGGATCTGTTCCGCCTGAGCTTTCTGGGCTGCCACCTCCAGGACCTCATCCAACAGCCGGCGCACATCGGCCTGCTGTCGCTTCAGATTGAGCGGCTTCCCGTACTTGAGAAAACTCTTGATCATGTCGTCGAGCCGGCGGATCTCCTCCATGACCATGGAGGTGCGGCGCATGAACTCCTCCCGCTCGGCTGACTCGACGGGCGGGAAATGGGCCCTCAGGTGACCGATCGTCAGGCTGATCGTGTTCAGGGGGTTTCGGACCTCGTGGGCGACTCCCGAGGCCAGATGGGCCACCGCCGACATCCTCTCCGCTCGCCCCAAGCGTGCCTCCAGCTCCGCGCGCTCCTGGAGGCGCTCCACCATCTCGTTGAAGCTGCGGTTCAGCTCGCCGATCTCGTCGTGCCGATTGGCCGGCAGCCGTTCGTCCAGTTTCCCCTGTGCCACCCGGCGGGCCACCTCCACCACCTGGGAGATCGGCTTGGTGTATGTCCAAGCCAGCACCACGGCGCCCCCGATTCCCACGGCAAAGACCAGCACCGTCCACACCAACCGCCTGAGGAAGTTGGCCCGCGCCATCTCGGCAAAGTCGTCCAGAATCATGCTGATCAGGATGTACCCGCTCCGCTGGTTCCCCACCACGATCGGCACAAAGAGGTTATACGTCTTCTGGTTGGTGCCGGCCGTCTCCTCGCCCAACCGGGCCGTGATCAGGATGTCTTTGCGATTGGGATTTACCCGCGCCCCTACCCGTCGGGGGTTCGAGGAGAGGATCACCTCCTCCTCGTTGCTCACGATGGAGATCTCACCCACGCCCCGCCGCTTGAGGCGCTGCACGTAGTCTTGCAGGCGCGCATCGCTGGTCCGACCCTTCGAGGTCAGTTGCTCGGCACCGATCTGGATGGCCGTGCTGAGGTCCGCGGTATGCCGCTCCACCTGCGCGATCAGCTGCTGCTCCGCGCGCCAGTACAGGCCGATCATCGTTACCAGCACCAGCATCAGCAAGCCGAACATCATCAGCAACAGCTTGCCGCGCAGACTCAGATTCCAGGGGCCTTTCGGCCACATTTTCCCCCGCCCCCACATAACGGAGTAGTGTAGCCAAGATTGCCACAGGATGTAAAGAAGGAAACGGGAGGCGTCGGCATCTCCAGGCGGGCATACCGCCCCCGGAAGTACAGTTAGACTTTGCCGCCATCCTTCGAGGGGCTGTCCGGATTCTGCCGCATCGCCCCCGCACGAACACTCTCGATGGTCGCGATCAGGGCTTCCCGTCTGAACGGCTTGGGAACGCACGCATAGGCGCCGGCGGCGTAGGCCTGGTGATTAAGGGTGGGATCCCCGCTCGCCGTCAGCATGATGACCAGAACATTCTGAGTCTTGGGATCATTCCGCAGACGGCGACACACCTCATACCCATCCATGGCGGGCATCACAACGTCCAGCAGCACGATATCGGGTGGCGCACTAGTTGCCAACGCGAGCCCCGCCGGACCATCGGCCGCGACCTTGACCTCGTACCCGGCGGACCTCAGGAGGGTCCCCACAAACTGCAGGGTCATGTTGTCGTCATCAATGACCAGGATACGCGTTGGCATACGATCCTCGAATCCGGCCCCGCCCTGGCGCCGCGTTGTCAGGGGACCATCGCGCCACCCCGCCGAATCACCGGAGATGAGCGCGCACCACTCACGGCACCTGTTCCGGGGCACCCTGGTCAACCAGTCGCCGCCGTGACTGCGCCGACCGGGCGGCACGACGGACGGCAGGCATGAGACCGGTCGCCACGTCGGTCCGAGCGACGACGGCGTCCGCTCCGGCGGCACACGCCATCTCCTCGTAGACGCTCCCGGCCGTTGGAATGAGCGCCACGATGCCCGCCTCCAGCACCAAGCCGCGAAGCCGGGAAATGATCTCCAATGCTCCATCCTCGGTTCGATCGAGGTTGACCAGGATGACCTGCGGCCGCAGCGCCAGCGACCGGCTCAACGCTTCTTCTCCTCGATCGGCGGATCCAACTATCGCCACTTCCCCCTCGGATTGCTCGCGCAGGATGCTCTGAAGGACGCGCACCTCGGTATGGTTGGCGCTGATCACCAGCACGAGAATGCTATGCATGGTTTCGCTCCCTCAAGGCCAAACGCCCACGAATCCGGAATTCGGCCCTGCACTTGAAGGGCAGACGGACACGATACCACTCTAGAGTCCCAATCCCGCCTGTCAAGTGTTTCCTGCCGCAAAGTCACCTCGGGCCTCGCACCGCCACCTCCCCATCCCCAACGGAGCCACGGACGGCATAGAGCAGCGTCGTCGCCCCGTCGATCCCGCTTCTGTCTACCGCGGAGCAGGTACCAGGGAAACGATGCCGACCCGTCCTCGGATCGAACGTGCTGACAAAGAAGCCCGCCTGAGCAAAGGCAAGTTAACATCCTGACGGAAGTCTGGAGAAGCATCATGTTCTTCCGTCAAAAGAACCATTATCCATTTTTTCTATAGCTAGTTACATAATATACTTCAATTACAACTTTTCTATCGCATAGCCCCCAGATAAACCGTAGAACGCTTCTCCGATCCATGCTCTAATACATTAGGTAGATTATTGTATTTATCGTATAACATATCTATTTAATAAGGGACATATCTAGCATACGGCGTTGCCGTGGCTCACAGAAAAAACCCCCGGCCCGATTACTCGGGCCGGGGGCCTGGTCACGGGACCGGGGAGGGGGGGGAGTCGGTCCCGCGACTACAGCTTTCAATCCGGAGAGGCCACTCTTGGCACAGCTTCCCCGGTCATTGCGCAGACTGATTCCTGCATCGCAAGCAGACTTTGTCAATATATGGCAAGCATCATGCCATGTATTCAACTCGACTTGGCAGATCATCCGATAGGAATATACAAATGCAACCAATTGAATTTACAATGATTTTGTCATTCAAGAAGACTAGCCGATCATCCATACCATCACGGTGACTATGGCATGGTGGGGCACTTTGTCTCTTGAAAAACCCTGAGGACGGGACGATTGAGTCAAATCAGACAAACAGGAAATTCATGGGCGACCGCTTGATTTTCCCTGTCAACCACCCGCAACGTCACCGCGCGGTTTACTTTTCCCATTCCTCAGAACTCGTTTGAGGAACTGCCCGGTATGCGATTCTTTGACCCGGACGACTTCCTCGGGAGTACCGGTCGTGACGATCTGCCCTCCCGAGTCGCCCCCCTCCGGTCCGAGGTCGATGATGTGGTCGGCCGTCTTGATGACGTCCAGATTGTGCTCGATCACCAGCACCGTGTTCCCGGCATCCCGCAGCCGATGCAACACGTCCAGGAGTTGTTGGATGTCCGCAAAGTGAAGACCGGTGGTCGGCTCGTCCAGGATATAGAGCGTCCGCCCCGTGCCCCGGCGGGACAGCTCCCGGCTCAATTTCACCCGCTGGGCTTCCCCCCCGGAGAGCGTCGTGGCCGATTGGCCCAGCTTGATGTAGCCCAGGCCGACGTCGTGCAGCGTCTGCAGCTTCTCGCGAACGCGGGGAACATTCTCGAAGAAGCGCAAGGCCTCTTCCACCGTCATGGCCAGGATGTCGGCAATACCCTTCCCCTTGTAGCCGATCTCCAGGGTTTCCCGGTTATAACGCTTCCCCTTACAGACCTCGCACATCACGTAGACGTCGGGCAGGAAGTGCATCTCGATCTGGATCAGGCCGTCGCCCTGGCAGGCCTCACAGCGCCCCCCCTTCACGTTGAAGCTGAAACGGCCCGGCTGATAGCCCCGCATCCGCGCCTCGGGGGTCAGGGCATACAATTCCCGGATGAACCCGAAGACGCCGGTATAGGTGGCCGGGTTGCTCCGCGGGGTTCGGCCGATGGGGGACTGATCGATGTCGATCACCTTGTCGATCTGCTCGAGGCCCAGGATCTTGTCGTGCGCCCCCGGCCGTTCCCGGCCCCCGTACAGCGCGGCGTCCAGCGCCTTGCGCAGGATGTCGGTCACCAGCGTGCTCTTCCCAGACCCGGAGACCCCGGTCACGCAGGTGAAGAGCCCCAGCGGGATCTCCACCTCGATGTCTTTCAGGTTGTGCTCCCGAGCCCCCTGGATGACGAGCTGCTGCCCGGTGTGAGGCCGGCGCTGGCGCGGGACCGGAATTGACAACTCTCCCGACAGGTAGCGCCCGGTCAGCGAGGTGCGGTGGGCCATGATGACTTCCGGTGCCCCGGCCGCGATCACTTGGCCGCCGGAGACGCCGGCCCCTGGCCCCAGGTCGATCACATAGTCCGCAGCACGGATCGTCTCCTCGTCGTGCTCTACCACCAGGACGGTGTTGCCGAGGTCGCGCAGCCTCTTCAGTGTGTTGAGCAGCCGGACATTGTCCCGCTGGTGCAGACCGATGCTGGGCTCGTCCAAGATGTAGAGGACGCCCATGAGCGAGCTGCCGATCTGGGTCGCCAGGCGGATGCGCTGCCCTTCCCCTCCCGCCAGCGTGGCGGCCGTCCGATCCAGCGTCAGGTAATCCAGCCCGACGTTTATCAGGAATCCCAGCCGCTCCCGGATCTCTTTCAAGATGCGGCGGGCGATCTCCCGCTCCTTGTCGGTAAGGCTTAGGGGGGCCCCGGATGACCCGTTCGTCCCCAGGGCGTCGAAGAACTCCACGGCAACCTTCACCGATTTTCTGGTCACCTCGGCGATGTTCAGCCCGCCCACCCGGATGGCCAGCGACTCCTTCCGGAGGCGCGTCCCGCCGCATTCCGAGCACGGCTGGACACTGGCCAGGCGTTCCACATAGCTCTCGATCTCTTCCCGAACCCGCGAGGACTGCGTCTCCTTGTACCGCCGGTCCAGGGAGCCCAGGCTGGCACCGAAGAACTCTTCCCCCAGCTCCCGCAGGCTGGGGTTCAGGGAGGCCTCCCGGACGTCCACCTTGGTGCCCAGCCCGTCGCAGGATGGGCACGCGCCATGCGGGTTGTTGAAGGAGAAGATCCGAGGGCTGATCTCGGGATAGCTCACGCCGCACTCGATGCACGCCATCCGCTCGGAGAAGGTGAGGTCCTTTTTCAGGTCGGGCTGATTGATTGTGACGAGTCCCTCGGCCAGCTTGAGAGCCGTCTCCAGCGAGTCGGCCAGACGCCGCCCTAGTGTGTCCGACACGACCAGGCGATCGACCACCACCTCGATGGTGTGCTTCTTGTTCTTGTCCAGCTCGATCGGCTCATCCATGTCGTGGAGCGCGCCGTTGATTCGCGCGCGGACGAACCCTTCCTTCCGCATCTGGACGAAGATCTGGCGATACTCCCCCTTGCGGCCCCGCACGATGGGTGCCAGTACCTGGATCTTGGTTCCCGCCGGCAGAGCCAGAATCTGGTCGACGATCTGGCTGACCGTTTGCGAGCTGATCGGCTTCCCGCAGCGATAGCAGTGAGGGCGACCGATGCGGGCGAAGAGGAGGCGCAGGTAGTCGTAGATCTCGGTGACCGTGGCCACCGTCGATCGCGGATTCTTGCTGGTGGTCTTCTGCTCGATGGAGATGGCGGGCGACAGCCCCTCGATCAGATCCACATCCGGCTTGTCCATCTGTTCCAGAAACTGCCGGGCGTAAGCCGAGAGGGACTCCACGTACCGACGCTGGCCCTCGGCATAGATCGTGTCGAAGGCCAGGGAGGACTTCCCCGAGCCGGACACCCCCGTGATGACGATCAGCTTGTCGCGGGGGATGTCCAGATCGATGGATTGCAGATTATGCTCGCGAGCGCCGCGGATGCGGATGCTGTTCACGGTCAAGGCTCCTTTGGGGGTGATGGCGGCGGGCCCGCCGGGACCAACTATTATACTCCGACAACGCCACCCCGCAAGGGCCGGAGATGGGCTCACCTGACGAATCGTGATTATGTCGGATCTTGGCAGGGGCCGACCGAGGAAAAACACCGAGGGAAGCGTGGGAAAAACCAAAAACGAGTCAGATCTACTCTTTCCCTTCCGTCTCGTCCGTCAGGACCCGATCCAGGAGCAGCTCGACGACGTACTGTTCAACCACGCCCTGCTCCTGGCCTTCCAGGTCCAGGAACTGGATGCCCATCCCCGCCGGCAACCCCTGGGAGGTGTCGACGGAGCTGCTCCACATGACGCGTCCGACCGTCTTGAACGGATGGGCCACGCCAGGCAAGTTGAATCTGACCAGGATGTCTTCCCCGACGGGGTAGACCTGAGTCGTCCGCAGGAACATCCCTCGGGCCGACACATCCAGACTGCGCGCCGGGCGGAACGCCTTCAGGCTCTGGAACTCTACGGAGACCTGGATCCCCAGCCGAGGCGAGGCCCGCTTGGCTGCGACGCCGTGCTCCAGCATCCCCAATTTCAAGAAGCGGGCCAGGAAGCCCAGCGCGCCCCACTCGTCCAGCGCGGTCGCGTCCAGCAGTTGGCCCAGCGTGTGTCTGCCGTCGCAGAGGGTCACAAGCTGCTGGAACCCGCTCGGCAGCGTCCGGCGAAGCAGCCCGTCCCGAAAGACCGGGAACATCTTGATGGGGCCCTCCGGAGAGCCGACGGTCTGTCGCAGAGCCGGGATCTCGTCCAACCGGCGGACGCCTTCCATGAGAAGCGACTGGTTCGAGCGGGCGATCTGGGCCGTCGCAGGCCCCGTCCCCGTCGTCAGCTCCAGTTCGAAGTCTCCCTTGTTCCACCCCAGCATCCGATAGATCGCCGTCTCGCCCTGTCGGGCTCCCTCCATGGCATACGCGACCCGCCCCTCGAGGAACAGGATTTCACCCCGCCGTGCTTCGCTCGTCAGACGCAGGGTGCCCGTCCGGCGCTCGGCCTCCAGGACCTGAACGATGTTGGGGAGCCCCATGACATCCAGGCGCCCCCGCATCATCGAGGACTGCGGCGGAACCGCAGCCCGGCGAGTCTCGAAGCGGCGCAGGACGTTTCGCACCCGCGCGAGCATCTCCTCGCGGCGCACCGGCTTGATCAGGTAGTCCTCCGCCCCCAGCTCCAGCCCCCGGACCTTGTCCTCGACCCGGCCGCGCGCCGTCAGGAAGATGATCGGGATATCCTGCGTCTCCGGATTGCCCTTCAGGACGGCCGCCACCTCGAACCCGTCCATCTCCGGCATCATGCAGTCGAGGAGGATGAGGTCGGGACGTCCTTGCTCCACCCGGGCCAGGGTCTCCCGGCCGTTTCGGGCCACGACGACCTCGATGGGCAGCTCGGCAAGCATGTCCACCATCATCTGCGCCATGAGCGGCTCATCTTCCGCCAACAAGACCCGCCAGGATGCCATGATTCGTCCCCATTCCTCCGACGCGCCCCGGGGCGCGTCGGCCCTCACCCCATCAGGGTGTCTCGCACTCCTCGCAGAGCTGGGCCGCGACCAGCTGGGCCAGATGCGATTCGATCGCGCAGCGATCATCCGCACCGAGGTCCAGGAATTGGATCCCCATGCCCATCCCGCCCCACTTGCTGGGATCCGCGTTCGCCCACACGACCCGTCCCATGATACGGATCGGCGTCTCCTGCTCGGGCAACTGGAAGCGGAGGATTGCCTCTTCTCCCGTGTCAAACGGCACCGCCGTCCGGATGAACACCCCCCAGGCCGACAGGTTGAAAGTGGCGCTCTCCTGCCACAAGCCAAGGCTCTGGTACTCGATGGGGATGCCCACTTTGAGACGGAGGCCGCCGCGCCGCTCGGATTCCGGCGCGGAGGTGTCCAGCGCGCCCACCGTCAGCAGACGGAGCAGGATCTTCAGCGTCCCCCAGGTGTCGAAGGGGCTGCGGACAAGAATCTGCTCCAGGGTCCGCGCCCCGTCCAGCAGGGACGCCAAAGCAGCCACGGAGGCCTGCGCCTGCCTGGCCACCGCCTCGCGCACCGACACCGGCACCGCCACGCGACCCCGCACCCCGGCCAGGCGTGCGCGCAGAGCGGGGATCTCCTCCAGGCGCCGCAACCCCTCCAAGAGCAGGCCCTGATTCGGTGCGGCGACCTCCCCGGCGGTCGGCTGCCCCGAATCCAGGGCGGCCATCTGAAAGGCCCCCTCCCGCCAACTGAACAGCTCGTAGACGGCGGCTTCGTGCTGCCGCTGCCCCTGCATCGCCCGGGTGATATGACCGTCCACGAAGACGATCTCGCCCCGCTCCTCGCCCCGCGTAAGAAGGAGGCGCGTCGTGCGGCGGTCTCCCTCCAGGGCCCGCACCAGCGAGGGCAGGTTCATGACCTCAAGCTGCCCGCTGGCCAGGAAGGTTGCCCCCTTCTCCGGGCGGCCCCGTCGGAGGATCGTCCGGACCCGAGCCTTCAGCTCTTCGGCGTCGATGGGCTTGGCCACGTAGTCGTCGGCCCCCAGCTCCAGCCCCTTGATCTTCTCGCTGGGCGCCCCCAGAGCGCTGAAGAAGATCAGGGGAATGCGCGCCGTAGTGGGATCCTGTTTCAGGGCCGTCGCCACCTGGAAGCCGTCCAGCCGCGGCATCTTCACATCCAGGAGGATGATGTCGGGCAGCTCCGCCTTGGCCAAGCGGAGGGCCTCCTCTCCGTCCTGCGCCTCCAGCACGCTGGCGGGCAGGCTCTCCAGGACTTCCTTGATCGCCAGCACGACGTAGGGTTCGTCATCCGCTACCAGAATACGCCAATCCGTCATGGCCACCGCCTCTGCGGGGGAAACCACGCTGGGTTGCCCCTCATCGAGAGACACCCCGTCACATCTCCAGATCGTCGAAATGCACGAGGCGCTTGAACGCCTGGAACCGCTCGTCGATTTCTGCCGTGGTCAGCGTGCGCAGCCGATCCAGGGAAAACGCCTCGACGTTGAATGACGCCATCACCGAACCCACGATCATTGCCTGTCGGAGGGTGGCCGTGTCGAACCGCATGCGGCGGGCGAGGTACCCCACGGCGCCGCCCGCGAAACAGTCGCCGGCCCCCGTAGGATCCTGGACCCTTTCCAAGGGCAGGGCCGGCGCGGAGAACCACCCATCCTCCCCGAAGAGGAGGGCCCCGTACTCACCGCGCTTGATGATGAGGATGCGGGGGCCCCATCCCTGGATGGTGCGCGCCGCGCGAACCAGGTTCGAGTCCTTGGCCAACTGCCGGGTTTCCGCGTCGTTGATGATCAGCATATCAACACCGGCCAGGGTCTGCTTGAGCGCGTCCGGCTTTCCATTGATCCAGTAGTTCATGGTGTCCGCGGCGACCAGGGCCGGCCGGCGGACCTGCCGCAGCACGTCGCGCTGCAGATCGGGGTCGATGTTCGCCAGGAACACGACCTCCGAGTCCCGGTAATCCTCCGGGATTTTCGGCGTGAAGTCGGCGAACACGTTGAGCTGGGTGTCCAGCGTCCGGGCCTCGTTGAAATCGTGCCCGTACTCGCCCGCCCAGCGGAACGTCTTCCCTGGCACCCGCTCCAGGCCGCGGATGTCCACCCGGCGCCCCCGCAGAAAGTCCAAGTGCTGGTCCGGGAAATCCTCACCCACCACCGCGACCAGGCGCACGTCGGTGAAGAAGCTGGCCGCCACGGAGAAATAGTTCGCGGACCCCCCGAGAACCTCAGGGGCTTCGCCGAACGGGGTCCGGATCGTGTCAAACGCCATCGAGCCGACCACGAGAATGCTCACGCTGCGCAGGACCTCCTCGTCAGTATGTTTGATGAATCAGGCTTCCCGCTCCATCGCCCCACCAATCCACTTCTCCACCCGTCCACCCGTTTACTTTCCTCCCAGATACTTTCCCACGATCGGCGCCAGGTCTCGCTTGACCTCGGCGGGGATCCGTTCTCGCGCGGTGATGATGGCGTCCCGCAGGGCGTGGCCGCACGCGCAGGTCCGCGCCGGCGGAATCATCCGGACGGCCTCGCGCAGGATGACGCGCGCGGTCCGGACGTTCTGCCGCAAGACGGCAACCACCGACTCGACGCTCACATCGTCTTCCGTCTCGTGCCACACGTCGTAATCGGTGACCAGCGCCATGGTAGCGTAGCAGATCTCGGCCTCGCGGGCCAGTTTCGCCTCTTGCAGGTTCGTCATGCCGATGACATCCACTCCCCAGCCCCGGTAGATGCGCGACTCGGCCCGCGTGGAGAACTGCGGTCCCTCCATGCAGAGATAGGTCCCTCCCCGGTGCATCCTGGCGCCCGCCTGGGTGCCTGCCCGATAGAGCACCTCCCCCAGCACGGGGCAGGTCGGATCCGCCAGGCTCACGTGGGCGACCAGGCCGTTCCCGAAGAACGTGCCGATGCGTCCGCGGGTGCGGTCGAAGAACTGATCCGGAATCAGGATGTCGAGCGGCTTGACATCTTCCCGCATGCTGCCCACGGCCGAGGCGGAGAGGATCCACTCCGCCCCGAGCAGCTTGAATCCGTAGATATTGGCGCGGAAGTTCAACTCGGACGGCATCAGGGAATGCGCTCGCCCGTGGCGGGCCAAGAAGGCTACCGGACGCCCATCGAGACGCCCGACGACATATCGGTCCGACGGGTCGCCGAACGGCGTCCGGACTTGCTCCTCGCGCAGGATCTCCAGTCCGTCCATCTCGTACATGCCGCTGCCGCCGATGATGCCTACGATCTGCTCTGCCATTCGCCCTCCATCGGGCTCCACATGTGCGGAGACGCATCCATAGAGCGCCTCCCCGCAGCTGGTACCTCGGATGCTAGAAGGAATCTCTTCTTGTCACGACCGGCTCTTACCCACCCACCAGCCCCGCCTCTCTGAGAACCTTCGTGACCTCGCTCGTCTGCGCGGGAGTCAGATCGGACGTGGGGCGCCGACACCGTCCACACGAGATCAGGCCGAGCTGTCGCATCGCCTCCTTGATCCCCGCGGGGTGCGACCCGACGGTGAACAGCCGGCGGACCGGCGCGAGCTTCGTCTGCAGATGGAGCGCCTTCGCCAGGTCCCCCGCCGTCACGGCGTCGTAGATGCCGACCGCCAGCGCCGGGGCCACGTTGGCCGTGGCGGCCACCGCGCCCGCGCACCCGTAGAGAAGCGCGCCGAAGATCAAGGTGTCCCGTCCCATGAACACCCGGAATCCCGGCGGGCAGGCCTGCACAAACTCCGCCGAGTTGGTCAGATCCCCGGTGCTGTCCTTGATCCCGGCGAAGTTCCTGACCTCCCGCGCCAGCCGGGAGACCGTCCCAACGCTGAGCGCCACGCCTCCGGTCCGCTCCGGGATGTTGTAGGCCAGCACCGGGAGCGCGGTCGCGGCGCAGATGGCCCGGTAGTGCTCGAACAGCTCTTCCTGCGAGGGCTTGAGAAAGAACGGGGTCACCGCGGAGACGGCGTCGCAACCCACCGCCTCGGCGTGCCGGGCCAACGCCACAGACTCTGCCGTCGTGATCGCCCCGACGTTCGGCATGACGAAGACGCGCCCCGCCGTCTCTTGGACCGTCACCTCCATCAAGCGCTTCTTCTCTTCCGAGGTCAGGGTCGAGAACTCGCCCCCCGTCCCCACCGGAAACAGCCCATGCACCCCGTGATCGATCATGGCATTCACGACCTTCCGGAATGCCGCCTCGTCCACCCGCTCGTCCGCCGTGAACGGCGTGATCAGCGCCGGGATGATGCCTCGAATTTCCTTCGCCATGACGCCTCCCGTGACACGGCGCCGCCTGGGAACAGACGGAACGCCGCGAGGTCCAATGTTTGCGTGAAGTTACTTCACCGTTTCGGGGCTGTCAACTGATTCCCCCGAATCCGCCCAGGAACGACCAACCCCGGGAGGTCCCAGTACGATTCCTTCCAGCCCACGATCGGTCACCCCATCAACCCGCACCCGGACCCGCGACCCCTGGAGCGCCGACTCGCCCGGGAACCAGACCCGGAGGTAGTTGTCGGTCAGGCCTTCCAGACGCCCAGACTCGCCGTCCCGGTGGAGCACCACCGCATCCAGAACGGCGCCCACGAACCGACGCCGAAACTCCTCCCCCTTTCGCGCCGCCAGAGAGCGCAGGGCGAGGCTGCGCTCCTTCCTGACGGCCCGGGGAACCTGGTCCGCAAGGCCGGCCGCCTCGGTCCCGGCCCGCCTGGAATAGCCGAAGACGTGAAGCCCGGCGATGGGAAGAGACTCCAACAGATCGCGGGTCGTCTGGAAGGCGTGGTCGTCCTCTCCGGGAAACCCCACGATCACATCCGCTGTCACGGCGATCCCCGGCACCGCCCTCACGAGGCGTTCGACCAGCGATCGGAACTCGGCGGCGGTGTGTCCACGTCGCATCCGACGGAGAACGCCCTCGTCGCCGCTCTGGAGCGGGAGGTGAAGGTGGCGGCAAAACCGCGCCGACGCGGCGAGCAGTTCGATCAATTCCGGCGTGACCTCGTGCGGATCCAGCGAACTCAGGCGGATCCGAGGACTCTCGGGCAGGGCGACGATCTGCCGACACAGCTCCACCAGCGAGGTGCGGGGGATGAGGTCCCGCCCATACGTCCCCAAATGAATCCCCGTCAGAACCACCTCGGGGAATCCCCCGGCGTGCAGGCGACCAATCTCGTCCAGGATCCGGCCGGGCGGCAGGCTGCGGTTCGGGCCCCGCACCGCGGGCACGATGCAGAAGCTGCAGGCGTAGTTGCACCCGTCCTGCACCTTGAGGAAGGCCCGGGTCCGATCCGGATCGATGCCCGGCCCATATTCGTCCCCATCGATCCGACGCAGGCCGGCGATTGCCCCGACCCGGACCTCCGGCGCCCCGTTCTTGCGGTCCTCGCGGAGGATCGTGAACAGCCGGGCCTTTTCCTGATTCCCCAGCACCAGATCCACCCCCGGGATGGCCGCCACTGTCTCCGGCGCCGCCTGGGCGTAGCAGCCCGTCACCACCACCAGTGCGGACGGGTTCCGGCGGATCGCCCGGCGGGCCAACTGGCGAGAGTCCGCATCCGCCTCGGCCGTGATCGTGCACGTGTTGATCACGTACACATCCGCCGGAGACTCGAACGACACGACCTCCGCCTCCGCGACTTGCGCCCTCCCCCGCAGGGCATCCGTCTCGAACTGATTCAGGCGGCAGCCGACCGTGGCAAACGCGATCCGCATCCCTAGTGCTCTCCGTTCTCCGCTCTCGGCTCTCGGCTCTCAGCCCGTGGCTCGTGGCTCGTGGCTCTCAGCTCTCGTCTCTCGGCTCTCGTCTCTCGGCTCTCCGCTCTCGGCTCCCGGCTCTCGGCTCTCGACCTCGAGGCCCACGCCGACCACGATACGCTCCAGCTGCACGAGATTCATGACGTCCTCGCGGTTGTAGGCGAGGAGCAGATCGAGAGCCTCCCGCTCCCCCGCGTTCTCGTAGCGCGCCCAGAGCCGCAGGGCATCCCGGCCGTCCATCCCCCGCGTGACTCGCGCGATCCCGAAGTGTTCTTCGACTCGCTTCAACCCGCCCTTCACCCCCGCGCGCCGGCACTCGCGGAGCAGGTCCAGCGAGCGAAAGCTCCCTCTCAGACCCAGACGGGTCTGCCGTTCCAGGATCGGCAGATCGAATCGATCTCCGTTGAACGTGCAGAGCGTATCCACCCCGTCGAGGGCCTCCCACACGCTCACGTCGGTGATTTCGCCGCCGATGAGTTGACGGAACCCCCGGTCCTCGCGGTAGATTCCGACCACGGTAACCTGCCCGGAAGCGCAGGTCTCGATGTCCAGATAGGCCTTCATCGTTTCTCGGAATCCTGCAGAGGTCCCACGTCTACCGATGCCGCATCGCAGACTGCGGCTAGCATAGCACGCCGGCGGGCGATTGCAACTTCCGCGGGGCCCTGGGAGGATGCTGAAAGACCCGCTCTCGCCCAGGCTGCTCAAAAAGATCCAGATGCAAGGCGGCGCACCCATCCTTTGGATGGGTACCCGGGGCGGGGTACCCACCGCAGGTGGGTCCAGGCGTGCTTCCGGTACGCCGCGGCGAGTGCCCCAGCGGGCGGGTACCCAGCCGGAGGATGGGTCCCCGCAGATGGGTCTTTTTCAGCAGCCTGCTAGGATGCCCACGTCCCACGGAGCGCATCCACGCTTTCCGCTTGACACGCGATCCGGGCTTGCGGTATCCACGGTGCCGGTTGGTCACCAACACCCTGGCCCGCCCGAGAAGAAGCCCGACACACGGCTGCGGCGGGGCGGGGTCACGAGGCCCCCCTCCCCGACGCCGGCGCGAACCGCAGACCTCTATCGCTCACCCACTCACTAGGAGAGCCAATATGCAGAAGAAGGCACCGAGAATGGCGAATCCCCAGAAGCTTGAACGTTTCGTTTCGACAGCCCTTCAAGGGGCGGGCGTGCCCCTCGGCGATGCCGACCTGACCGCCTCCATCCTGATCGATGCTGACCTGCGTGGCATCGATTCTCATGGGGTGATCAACCTCTACGGTTCCTATATCAAGAAGCTCCTTAGCGGCAAGATCAAGAGCAAACCCGAAATCAAGATGGCTCTTGGCAGCCCGACCACTGCGTCTCTGGACGGAGACAACGGCCTCGGATTCGTCGTCAGCCACAGGGCCATGAACGAGTGCATCGGCATGGCAAAGAAGTATGGAACCGGGTGGGCGACTGTCTGCAATAGCAACCACTCCGGCGCGGGAGCCTTCTATGTGCTCATGGCGGCACGACAGGACATGATCGGCATCCATTGGTCCACCGGCGGTTCGACTGTGGCCGGTCCCGGCGGAAAAGGACGGCTCATCGGCAACAATGTGTTCGCCATGGCGGCACCCGGGAAGACCCAGGGCCCCTTTGTCCTGGATATGGCGCCAACCATGGCCATCGCGAATAAGCTCCATATGCGTCAGTGGGAAGGCAAGAGCATGCCGGAAGGCTGGGCGATAGACTCAGAAGGGCGCCCCATCACGGATCCCAATCTGTACTTTGCGGAAGAGGGCGCTATCCTCCCCCTGGGAAGCACCGCCTCTCACGGGGTGCACAAGGGATTCGGGTTATTGCTGGTGACCGATATCCTCACAGGGCTGCTGTCTGGGGACGGGGGAAGCATGCTTCGGAGAAAGGGGGAGGAGAGCCAGGCCTTCTGCGCGTTGCGCATCGACGCCTTCCCCACCGGAGGCGAGTTCAAAGACCTCATGGATGTCATGATCGAGAAGATCCATGCAGCCCCGACAGTGGAGGGTGTTGGGCGTATGCGGTACCCGGGCGAACGGGGGAACCTCACCTACAAGGAAAGAAGCGCCACCGGAATTCCGCTTCGCCAGAAGGTCGTGGAGGAACTGTGGAAGATGAGTGCGGAATTGAATCTCTCCATGGACGACATCTGGCAGAAGTGACCGGAAGATATTTCGTGGGCGGAGCGAAGGCGAGGGACGGCGGTTGCGTCCCGGGCTTCCCCATGCTATCTTTCGGGCTCCCTGGAGCCGGCGTGGCGCGTCCCCCTCGGTGATTGCCTCGTTCGTAACGAAGCCGCAATCGCCCCCCTGGCACATGAACTCATCGACACTCGAAGGATTTTAGATCATGCGTATCGGTATCATCGGCCTGTCCGCAACGGGAAAGACGACCCTTTTCAACCTCCTCTGCCAGGCCGGCGGATCCCACGTCGGTCACCAGAGCCCCAAAGAGCCCAACGTGACCGTCGTGAAGCTCCCCGATCGACGCATGGAATACCTCGCCTCGCTCTTTCATCCCAAGAAGCTCACGCACGCGACCACGGAATTCGTGGACTTCGTATCGTTGACGCGGGGAGCCGGAAAGGGCGAGGGGCTGGGCAGCCACTATCTCAGCCAAATGCGTCAGGCGGATGCCCTCCTGCACGTCCTCCGCGATTTCGAGGATCCGGGCGTTGCCCATGTCGACACCACCATCGATCCCGTGCGGGACGCGGCGGTGGTGAACACCGAGTTTCTCTTGGCGGACCTGGACACCGTGGAGAAGCGGATCGCCCGCCTGGAACTTGATCTCAAGAAGGTGAAGAAGGACGAGGCCATCCGGGAGCTGGAGCTGCAGCGGCGCTGTCACGCCTGGCTTCTCACGGAGAAGCCGATCCGCGACCTGCCCGTCTCCGCCGACGAGGAGAAGATCCTCCGCGGGTTCACCCTCCTCACCTCGAAGCCGCTCCTCTACCTCCTGAACATCGGGGAAGTGAAGCTGGGAACGCCCAATCCGGCCGCGGAAAGCCTGCGCTCCCTGGCCGGCAAGGACGTCGCCGTGACCCAGCTCTGCCTGAAGGTGGAGTGGGAGATCAGCCAATTGTCCCCCGAGGACGCGGAGGTCTTCCGGAAGGACCTCGGCCTGACGGCGGAAGGGTTCTCCGAGGTCCTGCGGGCCTGCTTCGACCTGCTCGGCCTCATCACCTTCTTCACCGGCGAAGGGGGCGAGGAGACGCGGGCCTGGACCATCCCGGCGGGCGCCACGGCGCTCAAGGCCGCCGGCGCCATCCACAGCGACCTGGAGCGCGGCTTCATCCGGGCCGAGATCGTGAACTTCGCGGACCTGGAAGCCTGCGGCTCCATGGCGGCCGTACGCAAGAAGGGCCTGCACCGGGTCGAAGGCAAGGAGTACAGGATGGCCGACGGGGACATCGTGATCGTCCGCTTCAACATCTGAATGGATGGATCGGCGAGCGCAACCCGACGGAAATCCTACTTGGACGGGGCCGCGCCGCGCGGGGGCGGAGGCGGAAGCGCCGTCGGCGTTAACCCCCCGGTCTGTCCTGGGGGCGGTGATCCAGGAGGCGCGCCGGGCGCCGCATCCTTTTGCCCTGCTCCCGGGGTCCCCGCGGACGAGGGCATCCGATCGGCAGCGGCGGCGCCGCCAGCCGGCGGACCGGATTCCCCCGCAGACGGGGAATAGAACTGCGGGATGGAGAGCTGGATCCGCTCGATTCGGGTCACGTCGCTTTTCGGGATCCGGAGCGGCCCGGCAGGCCGTGAGACGATCACCGTGTCGCCCTGCTCGGTGATCTCGGACCCCCAGACGGCCTGCCCGTCCTTCAGATACACCGTATCCGCGCGTGCCTCCGCCGCCAGGAAAAGCCCCCCCACGATGGCGGCGGCCCACAAGATCCGCATTGGACACCCTCCTTTCACCCTTCAGCAAATCGGGCCTTCGACCCCACAGGCAATACAGACGAGCGACATGACTCTAGAGACACCGAATGCGGTCGTCAAGAGCTTTCCTGCAAGAAGGGGTCGTGGCGCCTTGACTTTGAACCGCAGACACGCTACAGATCACGTGCCGCCCGATGCGATCGGCGGCTCCTCGAAAGCCGAATCCCGGAAGAATCCACGCGTCGGGCGGATACGGCGAAACGTGGCAACACCCCGGAGGAGTGGAATGGCAGCACACTTGGGCCGCCCCGCCTCACGATCCCCAGTACGGTCGCTGCCGGCGACATCGGTCCGGCGACGGCACGCCCGCTTCCTGGTCAATCTGCCGGTCCGGTGCTCCCGCGTGGCCAGCCGACTCGCAGACGCCTGGGGTGGACGGACGGCGGACGTCAGCGGCGGCGGTTTCGCGATCGAACTTCCCAAGCGACTTCCACCCGGCACGCGAGTGGACATCGAGGTTCTGACGGGCATCGGACCCATGCGGATGGAAGCCGAGATCGTCTGGACGCGGCGCGTGGCCGGCTCGGCCGGCCCCGTCCTTCACGGATTGTGCCTTGCCGAGCGCAGCGACCTCCTGGATCTTCCGATCGGCGTCCTCCTCGGAGAGTGGCTCACCAGTCGCGCTCGGCGCGAGGCCGCCCGGCCGGCCCGCGCTGCCGCGCGCGGGAAGAAGGCCAAGTCTCAGTGACGCACATGGCGCTCCGGTCTGTTGCGGCATCTAGTCGATCACTCCTGCTGGCGACCGCATTTGTCCTCGCCGTCTCGGCCTTCTCAACTCGTCCCGCGCAGGCCGCAGAGATCCAAAGCAATGTCGGGCTCCATCTCTCCTTTCGGGAGATTCTCTTCTTCAGCGCTCCGACGGGCCAATGGATCCCCGTCCGCCTCGATCCGGGGGAACAGGTGCTTCAGCGGGGAGCGGATGGGAACGTGGCGGCCGTGGTGACGTCGCTTCGGGCGATCGGGTTCAGCGGGCTGCTCGGCGCGACGGACGAGGTCCGGCTGACGGACGAGGACGCGCTGGACACGCTGCGGGTCGAGGGAAATATCGCCACCCTCTTGACGAAACGCCGCGCCCTCGGCTTCAGCGCCTTCACGGCCAAATGGGTGGGCGTCGATCGAGCCTTCCCCGGACGCCGGTAGCGACGGCCGTCGGCTAGCGGCCGACCGGATTGGAGAGTCGGCCGATCCCCTGCGCCTCGATGTCCACACGATCCCCATTCCGAAGTGCCCGAGCCTCGGGGATCTCGATTCCTGCCCCCACGAAGACCACCGCTCCCGGTACGCCGGGATTGTCCCGGCCGAGCCACACCGCCAGCTCCGCCAGTCGTCGCGGCAGCCCGGCGGTGCCGACCGCCTCGGAAAACATCGTCTCCCCGCCCCGCAGGATGGTGCACCGGACCTGCAACGGGTGCGGATCTCCAAGCTCGTCCGGGGTGACGAGGCAGGGGCCGAGGGCGAAGCTCCCGCCATAGACCTTGGCTTGCGAGAGAAAGCCTGGCTGCGCCAGCGCGAGGTCGCGGGCGGTGACGTCGTCACAAATGGTGAAGGCCACCACCCCTCCATCCGGACCAAGCACCGCGGCAAGCCCCGGCTCCGGCATGGTGAGGCAGGAGTCGTGACGGATGAGGATCGGCTCGCCTGGCCCCGCCGATCGCTCCGCCGTGCCCTTGAAGAAGAATGCGGGTCGCGGATCTTCCGGAAGAGAGGCGGGATCTGCAGGGCAGATTGCGGGGCTCGCACCGGCGGTCTCGGGTGTGATCCCCGGCGGCATGGCCCCCATCGCGCCCCACACTTCCGGGGAATCGATGGGCATCACGAGATGTGGCGCGCGGCGCGAGGGCGCCCGCTGCAGCGCCTGGTAGTCCAGCGGCTTTCGGCGAAGTCGCTTGGCCAGCCAGGTGGCCCGGGTCACGAACCCCGCGACGGTCTTCCCCTGCACCACCAGATCGAGCATGGAGGAGACACCCTCCTCGGATGCCGTGATATCCAAGACCTGGTCGCCCCGGATCAGACCAACCCGCTTCCCCTTCCCGGGCAGGAAGAACTGGATCAGCTTCATGTTCACCAATCCGCTATTCGAGGGCGGCCTTCATGATTCGGAACAGGTCCGTATTGTGGCGGAAGCCGACGAGAGTCTCGGAGCCCGGCCCCGAGCCAAACGCCAGGAGCGGCGAGGCGGTGTGGGTCTGGCTCCCCCATCCCACCCGGAGATACGGCCGCAGGACGAATGCCAGGGAATGCATCATCGGATAGGTATAGTTATAGGGATCCAGCTTCCGGATGGGGTCGGTGATCACCGTCTTGGCCTCGTCGTCGGTGATTTCGATCGCCAAGTACGTCTTCACCACCTCACGGACCTTCTCGGGCGTCGGATTCTTGCCCAGCGCGCCCTCGACGACTTCGAACGACGCCTGGACATTCTGGATCGCGGCCAAGTCGATCCCGACATAGTCCTTGCTGTCCTTGCTGTTCCCGATGAGGGCCATGCCCCCCGTCTCGTGGTCGGCCGTCACGATGACCAGGGTGTCGGGGTTCTTCTGTTGGAACTCCAGGACCACGCCCACGGCCTGGTCGAACGCCAGGGTATCGCGAATCGCCCCCGCGGCGTCGTTTCGATGTGCCGCATGATCGATCCGTCCGCCCTCGATCATGGCGAAGAACCCCTTGGAATTCTGCGAGAGCACCTGGAGGGTCTTCGCCGTCATCTCGGCCAGACTCGGCTCGGCGGTCGTGGCGCGGTCGATCTCATACGCCATGTTCCCCATGTTGAACAGACCGAGAACCTTTCCCCCCTCGATCCGCTTCAGCTCGTCCGCCGAGTCAATCACCGCATAGCCGGCCGCCCGGGCCTCGTCCAGCAGGTTCCGCCCGTCCTTCCGCCTGCCCGCCGCAGCCTCCGACAGGAAGAACTGCTTCCGCCCGCCCAACAACACCACCACCCCGGCCTGAAGCTCCTGCTCGGCAACCGAGGCTTCATCGCTTCGGTGCGCCACATGCGATGCGAACGCTGCAGGGGTGGCGTCGGTGATGCCGGACGTGGTCACCAACCCCGTAGCCATCCCCTTGTCCCTGGCGATCTCGAGAATGGTCTTCACCGGCGTCTTGCCGTCCGCCGCCATGCTGAGGGCCCGAGCGGTCATCTTCTCGCCCGTGGCGATCTGCCCCGCCGCCGCGGCGGACTCCGTTACGATGGCGTCCGCCGTATCGTTGACGAGGTATGCGGTCCTTCCGCGCTTCATCACCTCGACCATCTGCAGTTCTTTCCCCAGCACCCGGTTACTGTAAAGCCACGCGGCCCCGAACTGACTCGGCCCCATGCCGTCGCCGATCATCAAGATGATATTCTTAGCTTGGCCGGCGAAGACGCCGATCGGCAGAAGCAGCAGCCCGACAACAAACAGAATGACCAGCGACCGGGTGCGATGTTGTGAACGCATCGAACTCTCCTTATCGTACATGAGACGCCTCCGATCCGACCCTTCCACTCTCCGTCTTCTCTCGGCTCGCGGCTCGTGGCTCGCGGCTCGGCTCTCAGATCTCGGCTCTCAGCCCTCAAGTCCACTCAGAATCCCCGCGCTGGCCGAAGTGCCCAGCCGGTTTGCCCCGGCCTCGATCATGCTCAGCGCATCCGCCAGCGTCCGGATTCCCCCGGCGGCCTTGACCCCGAACTCCGGTCCCACCACCCTGCGCATCAGACGGACATCCGCCGCGGTCGCCCCGCCTCCGGGATTGAAGCCGGTGGACGTCTTGACGAAGGCGGCGCCGGCATCCTGAACCAGCCGGCAGGCGATCACCTTTTCCTCATCCGTCAAGAGGCAAGTCTCCAGGATCACCTTGACGGGGATTCCGGGAACGGCGCGGACCACCTGCGCGATCTCGCTCGCCACCGCCTGGCTGCGACCTGACTTGAGCTTCCCGACGTTCAGGACCATGTCCACCTCGGCCGCTCCGTCCTGGACGGCCAGTTCCGCGGTCTGGGCCTTCAAGGCCGACCGCTCGCACCCGTGCGGAAACCCGACCACCGACACAACGCGCGCGCCCGAGTCCTGCAGCCCCGCACTCGCGATGGAGACAGAGCTCGGCTGGACGCAGTAGAATCCGATCGCCCACTGGCGCACCAGGTCGGCCCCCGCCAAGATCTGCTCTTCGGTGGCCTCGGGCTTCAAGATCGCGTGGTCCAGCAATCCGGCAAGCTCCGACCGCGTCATGGCGTGCGTCCTTTCCCGCTGAGCAGTTTTTCCAGGGTCTGGTCCAGGTATCCGAGCAGGGCGGCCTCGGAGCCGAATTCCGGTGTCGTGTCGGGGAGCCCCATGAAGTAAACGGTCAGCGCCGGCGGCCGGACCTGGCCATCGTCCTTGGCATAGAAGTGGATCTCGCGCCGCGGCAGATCGGCGAAGGTCGATCGCAGACTCCACACATCCATCCGGGGAGACAGCGGCCGGCGCGGCTGCAGATCCTGGCGCGTCCCCGAGAACGGGTCCACCCCTTCGACACTCACGGCGGCATACTCCCCGCCCGCCGGAACGATGCGAAGGACGGCCTGGGTGTCCTCCTCGCGCACGCCACGCAGGACGCCCCAGACCATCGCCACCCCCTGCCCGAGGAAGCTGGAATTCTCGCCGTGGATCTGCTGCCCCTCGGCCGACGGAGGAGCGGACCACGCCAAGAGGAGCAGAGCTAGAAACGCCACCGGCCAAAGCGTCGCCCGCCGGCTCCCCTGATTCATGCCGCCTCCCCTGGCAGAAGCGGGATCCCATCCGCCGGAAGGTGGAGCGACACCGCCTCCCCGGCCGCATAGGTCACGCGGGGATTATAGCTCGTGACCTGGACGAGGTCCTCCCCCACCCGTACGTGGTATTCGACCTTCTCCCCCAGGAACATCCGCGAGACAATGGCGCCCGGGAGCCCCCCGCCCGCATCTGGCCCCCTGAGATCGATCGTCTCCGGCCGCACCACCAGCCGGACCGTCCGTCCCGGTTGAACCGCTGGGCTCTGCCCCCCGATCTGGAGCCGCCGCCCGGCCACCTCCACCGCCACCCCGGCCGCATCCACCCCCACCACCCTCGCCGCAAGCAGGTTGGTCCGGCCGATGAACTGCGCCACGAACTCGGAGGCGGGGTGACGGTACAGATCCTCCGCCGTCCCCTCCTGGGCGATGCTCCCCTGGTTCATCACCACGATCCGATCCGAGATGGCCATGGCCTCTTCCTGGTCGTGGGTCACGTACACCGCCGTGATGGAGAGCTGCTTCTGCAACTGCTGGATCTCGCGGCGCATGTGCACGCGAAGCTTCGCGTCCAGATTGGAGAGCGGCTCGTCGAAGAGGAGAACGCGTGGGCGGATCACGATGGCGCGAGCGAGCGCCACGCGCTGCTGCTCGCCCCCCGAGAGCTGGTTGGGAAACTGCCGGTCGTAGCCGCTGAGCCCCACAAGATGCAGAACCTCGCGCACGGCCTCGCTGATCTTTACCTCGGCCATCCGTTTCACCCGGAGCCCGTAAGCCACGTTCTCGAACACCGTGAGATGCGGGAAGAGGGCGTAGTTCTGGAAGACAAAGCCGATGTTCCGCTGGTTGGCCATCAAGTCGGTGACGTCCTGCTCGCCGATGAACACCCGCCCGACGTCCGGACGCTCGAAGCCGGCGATCATCCGCAGCGTGGTGGTCTTGCCGCAGCCGGACGGGCCCAGCAGAGTGAGGAATTCCCCGGGCTGCACCGCCAGGCTGATGTCCTTGACGGCGTACACCAGCCCCTTCACGCGGTGGCTGAACTGCTTCGACAGTTGCTGGATCCGGATGCCGACTGCGCTCACCTCAGCCTCCTAGGATGCTCGTCACCTCGAGCGCGCCCGCCGCGCGGAATCGCCGCAGCGCCAAGCCGATCAGGGCGATGACCGCGAACACGATGACCACCACCAGGACCGAGAAGGCCGCCGCCGGCCCGAGGGACAGCTCCGTGATGTTCTCCAGGATGCGGACGGTGATCAGGGTCCAGTTGATGGATACCAGGAAGATCGTTGCGCTGATGGCGGTCATGGAGCGGATGAATACCACTCCCAGACCCGCAAAGAAGGCGGGCAGGATGAGCGGAAGCGTGATCCGGCGGAACGTCGTCCCACTCCCCGCGCCCAGGCCCTGCGAGGCCTCTTCGATGCTGGGATCGATCTGCTGGAGCGTCGCCACCGTGGCGCGGATCCCCGTCGGACTGTATCGGAACACGTAGCACGCCACGATGATCAGGGCCGTCCCTGTCAGCTCGATGGGCGGATCGTTGAAGGCCATCAGATAGGCGATCCCCACGATCGTGCCGGGCAGCGCATAGTTGATCATGGAGACGATCTCCATGGCCTGCCGCCCCGGGAAGATCTTCTTGGTCACCAGATAGCCGACCAAGACGCCGAACAGCCCGCCCAGGGGCATCCCGAAGCCCGCGATGACCAGGGTGTCGCGGATGGCCTTCAGCCCGTCTGTGAAAATCACGCGGTAGTGTTGCAGTGTCCAGGTGTGGTTCGCGCCCAGCGCCATCACGACCGACGCGTAGAGGAGCAGGACGTAGAAGTAGAGGATGCCGGCGGCCACCAGTAGGCAGATCGCGAGCAGCGGGTAGCGGGCCCACGGCGCCACGCTCTTCACGCTGGTGCGCGCCCCCGCCTTGCCGGTGATGGTCACGTAGGATTTCCGACTGACCCAGTACCGCTGGAGGAGATACACGGTCATGGCGGGAACGAGCAGGACGAAAGAGAGCACCGCGCCCCCTTTCAGATCGAAGAGCCCCGTGATCTGCAGATACGCCTGGGTAGGTAGCACGGGAAAAGCGTTGCCCGCCAGGATCAGCGGCGTGGCGAAATCCGCCAGCGAGGCCGCGAACAGGAGCAGGAAGGCGTTGGCCAGCCCCGGCACGGTGAGGGGCAGGGTCACGGTCCGAAAGACCCGCCAACGCGAGCTCCCCAGGCTGAAGGCCATGTCCTCCACGTTCGGATCGATGCCGTTCAGGATCGGCTTCAACGTCAGATAGGCGATGGGAAAGAACGTCAGCATCTCGGAAAACAGGGTGCTGCCCAGCCCGTAGACGGTGAACCCCTTGATTCCAAGCAAGTGATACGTGATGAGCCCCCGCGGTCCGAACGAGAAGATCATGGCGATGGCCGTCGTGAACGGGGGCGAGATCAGGGGGCCGCATCCAGGACCGTGCCCCAGGCCTTCGAGAGGTTGGCTCGCACCGCGGTGAAGGCGAAGAAGAATCCCAGGACCGTGCCCGTGAGACCGACGAGGGCCGCCAGGAGCAGGCTGTTCCAGAAAGACTGGCGGTGGTTGGGGTCCCTGAGAATCGTGATCAGATTCCCCAGCGTGAACGCCCCGCCCTCGGTAAACGTCCGCAAGAGCAGCCACGCCAGCGGGAAGAGGATGAACAGACCCATCAGGCCCCAGAGGATCAGAACACTCGTGGCGAGTGCCGGATCCCGGAACATCCGACGCAGACTATTAGCGTTGTTGGCAGCAATGCGGGTCACGCGGTCGTCCTTCGGGTGACGCGGGGCCGACGGCAACCCGTCGGCCCCGCGGACTGCTCCTCTCATTGCGCGGGCAGGACCTCGGCGATCCAGCGCTCCACGATTCGCTTCCGATTGGCCCCCGCAAAGCCGTCGTCAATGGGGAAGATCTTCGCGACCTTCAGGACCTCGGCCAGGCTGGGGTCGATCTTCACATCGGGGTGGGCCGGGATAAAGTTGATCTGGTACTTGGTGAAGAGCGACTGCATGGCGGCCGAGCTGGCCCAGTCGATCAGCTTCTTCCCCGCCTCCGGGTTCTTGGCCCCCTTGAGCAGGGCGATGGCCTCCGCCGCGCTTCCGATGCCTTCCTTGGGGAAGCTGACCACCACGTCGTACCCCTTCGCCTTCGTATCCAGGGCATCCACGATGAAGAAGATCCCGCCGCCGGCCTGCCCCAGGCCCACCGGCAGGGTGCCGCCGCCGCCGCTCTTGGTGTAGAGCTGGACGTTCGGCCGCAGCTTCTTCATGTAGGCGAAGGCCTTGTCCTCGTCCCGCCCGTAGATCTCCAGGATGGAGAAGATGCGGGTCACCGCGGTCCCCGAGGTGCGTGCATCGGCCATCTGGATCATGTTCTTGTAAGCCGGGTTGAGCAGGTCATCCCACGACGCCGGCGCCTTCAGATTGTTCTCCTTCAGGAACTTGGCATTGGCCATGAAACACAGAGGGTCGTCGGCGATGGCCGCCCACTGCCCGTCCGCCTGCTTGAAACGGGCCGGCAGCACGTTGAATGTCGGCGGCTTGTAGGACTCGAAGATCCCTTCCTTGATTCCGGCGGCGTGGGTCTCGACTGGGCCGCCGAAGAGGACGTCCACCCGTGGGTTGTTCTTCTCGGCGATCACCCGCGCCAGCGCCTCGCCGGACGAGAATCGCACGAAGTTCACCTTGATCCCCGTCGCCTTCTCGAACTCCTGGAACATGGGCCGCGCCCAGTTCTCGGGCCAGATCGAGTACGCGTTCACCGTGTCGGCCGCCCCGGCCGCCCCCAGCGGCAGCAGCGCGATCGCCATCAGCGGCAGCAGCATCATCCAGCGTCGCATGGCTCGCCTCCTTTCCTCTCCGGCAAGTGTTGACTTCGGTGTCTGCAATCTATCTTCCCCTTTCCTCCCTCCTGAAGCAATCTTCCTCTTCCTGGAAGTCCAGTCATGTACACAAACTGATTATTCCCTTGCCCGCCGGACTGCAAAAGATTATATCACCACGATATCGTATTCGTTCGTACCGGCCGAGCAGAGGGGGTGAGAGGCGGACGGAAACCTGCCTCGCCGGCCGGAGCCAAGGGACTCATGGGGGGAGATGCCCGAATGGCAATCCTGTCGACTGCAGAAATGGATGCGATCATTCGACTGCTCCTCGCGATCCTGCTGGGGGGCGCCATCGGTTTGGAACGGGAGTCCCGCGGCCGGCCGGCCGGGTTGCGCACCCACATCCTCGTCTGTCTCGGGGCGACCATCATCATGATCACCTCAACGCACATGGGAGAACTCACCCAACTGCTGTCGCCCACCTCGCGGATCCAGGTCGATCCGGGGCGCATCGCGGCGGGGATCGTCACTGGCATCGGGTTCCTGGGGGCGGGGGCCATCATCCGCATCGGCGACCTGGTCCGGGGCCTCACCACGGCGGGCTGCATCTGGTTCGTCGCGGCACTGGGAATCACCATCGGACAGGGATTGTACGCGCTGGCGATCGTCTCGACGGTCCTTGCGCTGGCCGTCCTGTTGGCCTTGACCCAGGTGGAGCGGCGCATCCAGCCGGTCGTCTATCGCTCCATCGCGGTCTTCGCCGGTTTCGCTCAGGCGGAAGCTATCGAGCGCCGCTGCCAGGCCCTCTTGGCGGACAGCGCCATCCGCGTGCAAGACGTGCACAATCGACTGTCCGTCGCCGAGGACCGGGCGGAGATCACGTTCAAGATCAGCGCCCGCCATCACATGCAGAGCGGGAGCATCCTCCGGGCGATTGCAGCGATCGAGGGGGTGAGCGAAGCCCGCTGGAGCTGATGCGCCCTCCTGGCGTGGGCGCCGATTATGCACCCTCGACCGATGAGCCAAAGAATTCCTCGTTCCCCTGCGAGCCGGAGACGCTAGAGGACACGCTTGCGTATGGCCGTCACGGCCACCTCGGCGAGGAGGACAATCGCCAAGATGGCCATTAGAATCGCAGCCACGGCCCGCCACTGGAACACGTTGATGGCCGAATCCAGCACCAGACCGATCCCGCCCGCCCCGACGAGTCCCAGCACCGATGATTCGCGCACGTTGATGTCCCAGCGCAGCAGCGCGATGGAAAAGAACGCCGGCTTCACCTGGGGCCAGTAGCCTTTCAAAAAGACGCTGGGCCACGGCGCCCCGACGGCCGTCATGGCTTCCACCGGACCCGGTGCCGCCTCCTCCAGGGCCTCCCCCAGCAGCTTCCCGACAAATCCGATCGACCGACAGGTGATCGCCACCGTGCCCGCCAGCGCCCCCGGACCGAAGACCGCCACGAAGAAGAGCGCCCACACCAGCGAGTTGACGGATCGGGACGCCACCAGGAGCAGCTTCGCCCCGAACCGCACGGCGGGGTTCGCCACGATGTTTCGAGCCGCCAGCACTCCCACCGGAAACGCGATCACCAGCGTGGCGAGCGTCCCAAGCGTGGCGATGTGGACGGTCTCGACCATGGCCCCGATGACGGTGGACACAAGAAAGGTCCAGTCCACGGGCCACATACGGACCAGGAGATCCGCCACCTGCGTGGGGGTATCCGCCAGAAATTCAGGCACCACCTCGATGTGTCGCAGCGCGAGACCGAAGGCCACGGCCGTCGCCAGGTAGACTCCATAGCGGAGAACCCGGTGGCCCGGCGTGAAGCGCTGCCACTCCCGGTCGATGCTCCCGCTCATTGGAACAACTTCCGCACCTGCTCGGAGACGACCTCGCCCACCATGATCATGGCGATCATCACCAGCACGATGGCGCAAACAATCGCATAGTCGAAGCGCTGGAAGGCGGCCAGCAATGTCCCGCCGATCCCGCCCGCTCCCACGATCCCCAGGATGGTGGAATTGCGGAGATTGCTATCGAGCTGGTACAGGCTGAACCCGACGAAGCGGGGCGTGACCTGGGGGAAGACCCCGAAGATCAGAACATTCGGGAACGAGGCTCCCGTCGCCCGCACCGCCTCGACCTGTCTGAGGGAGATCTCCTCGATGGCCTCGGTGAAGAGTTTGCCGATGAATCCGACCGAGGCCACCGCCAGCGTCATCACCCCTGCCAGGGGTCCGAACCCGATCGCCTTGACGAATAGAATCCCAACGATGACCGGATGAAACGAGCGCGAGACGCTGATCACCAGACGCGCGGGCCACGTCACCCAGGCCGGCATCAGGTTTCTGGCCGCCAGCAAACCGAGGGGCAGCGACGCTGCGATCCCGAAGACCGACGCCAGGACCGCGATCTCCAGGCTTTCCAACATGTCGTGCTGGATGTCCGCCCATTGCGAGGTAAAGTCGGGCGGGAAGAGGCGCAGAACAAACACCTTGCCATGGCCAAGCCCCGCAAAGAAGCGCGCCGGGGTGAAGCCCAGGGTAGAGGATGCATAGACGACGTACAGCGTCACCAGCACCCAGGCGATCCGGTTCCCATACCCCTCCAGGAGCCACCGGACCCATCCGCTCCACGCAACCGGGTAGCCCGCGTCTCCGGCGGCCCGCCGGGTCAGCGCATCCACTCTTCGCCTCCGTAGATGGCGGACAGCTCTTCGGTGGCCAGATCGTCGGGCTTGCCGTCAAAGACGATCCGGCCTTCTGTCATCCCGACCATGCGATCGGCAAACCGCTTGGCGAGACCCACGTCGTGCATGTTGACGATCACGGGGATGTGCCGCTGGCGGGCCAGCGTGGCCATCGTCTCCATGATCTCGACCGAGGTCTTCGGATCGAGCGACGATGTCGGCTCATCGGCCAGGAGCAGCTCCGGCTCCTGCATGAGGGCCCGGCCGATCCCCACGCGCTGCCGCTGCCCGCCCGAGAGGGCGTCGGCCCGTTTCGCGGCAAATTCGGCCAGCCCGAGCTGCTCCAGCAGGTCGAAGGCCTGGCGGATATCGGGCTCCGGGAAGCGCCGCAGCCAGGCGCGCCAGGGCGCGACATATCCCAGACGCCCGGTCAGCAGATTCTCGATCACGCTCAGCCGCTCGACCAGGTTGAACTCCTGGAACACCATCCCGATCCGGCGTCGGCATTCGCGCAGCGCCCGGCCCCGCAGGCCGACTAGGTCGACCCCCTTGAAGAGGACGCGACCCTCCGTCGGCTCCACCAGACGATTGACGCAGCGCAGCAGCGTGCTCTTCCCCGCCCCGGATGGCCCGATGATGATCGTGATCCCTTCCGGGTCGAGGTCGAGCGACACACCTCGCAGGACCGGCCGGCCGGCCGTGTATTGCTTCTTGAGGTGCTGGA
>JAPLLC010000255.1 GCA_026387775.1 Candidatus Methylomirabilota bacterium
AAGATCTCGTGCAGGTGGAACGGCTTGGCGATGTAGTCGGCGGCTCCCCCCTTGAGCGCGCGGACCGCCGATTCCACCGTCCCCACGCCCGTCATCAGGCTCACCACCATCTCGGGGAAGCGGGCTCGGACCCGCTCCAGCAGCGCGACGCCGTCCATCCCCGGCATCACTAGGTCGGTGAGCAGGACGTCGAACGCGGCTTGCTCCAGCTTCGCCAGGGCCGCCGGGGCCGATTGCGCCCCTTCGGCCCGGTAGCCCTGCGCACCAAAGGCGTCGACCAGGGCCGGCAGCAATCCTTCGTCGTCATCCACCACCAGGATGCTCGGCATCCGTTCCTCCGCGCGCGCACCGGGTCCGCAGGAGACCTTCCTCACACCCGCTCGCCCCGCACCGTCCAATCTCCCAGGCAGGCCTGCAGGATCGCCAGGGCCGCCAGGGCCGCCGTGTCGGCCCGGAGCAGCCGGGGACCCAACCAGACCAAGCGCCCCCCCGCAGAGCGCACGCGGGCCACCTCCTCAGGAGCGAGGCCGCCCTCCCCGCCCACCAGGAGGGTCAGCTCGGCCGCGCCCCGCAGCCCCTCGCACACGACAAGCAGCGAGGGGACCCCCTCGCCGCCGTGACAGGCCAGCAAGGGACGATCCGAGGGGTGGCCCTGCAGCAACTCCTCCAGCGTGGAGGAATCCTCCAGCACGGGCAGATCGCGGCGCCCACACTGCTCCGCCGCTTCGATCATGATCCGCTGCCAGCGCGGCCCGCGCTCCGACGCGCGGCGGACGCTATGCGCGGCCTCCACGGGCCGGATGCGAGCCACGCCGAGTTCCGTGGCCTTTGCCACGATCAGGTCCATGGCCGCGCCGCGGGGAGCGACCTGGGCCAGGCTGATGCGGGGCCGCCGAAGCGGGACTGGGGGCTGTTCCGCGAGCAGGAGGGCGGTCGCGCGGCGGGCTGTGGCGACCCTGAGGGCCGCCGTCCATTCCCGACCCGTGCCGTCGAGAACGGAGACCTGATCTCCTTCGCCCAGGCGGAGAACATGCGCGAACTGATGAGCCTGGGCGGGACTGAACTCGACCTCAGCCCCCCGAATCGCCTCGGCTGGAACGAAGAATCGTCGGTGATGGTCCCGTCCCACCTCAGGGTCCCCCGCTCGGAAGGCGCCCGGCGGGCCGCTCCCGGATCGGCATCATTCGAAGATCGACTTCGCCTTCTCCCAGAACCCTTGCACCAGCGGGCTCCCCTCGCCGCTTTCCAACCGGGCGAACTGCTCCAGGAGATCCCGCTGCTTGGCGTTGAGGTGCGTGGGAACCTCGACGAAGATGCGGGCCAAGAGGTCGCCGTGGCCGTAGCCCCGGAGGTTCGGGAATCCCTTGCCGCGCAAGCGGAACTCGGCCCCCATCTGGGTCCCGGGGGGTATCTTGATCGTGGCCCGCCCCGAGATCGTCGGGATCTCGATCTGCGCCCCCAGGGCGGCCTGGGTGATGCTCACGGGAATCTCGCAGACCATGTCGTCCCCGTGCCGGGTGAAGATCGCGTGCTCCTGGACGCCGATGACGACATACAGGTCTCCCGGCGGGCCGCCGCGTACGCCGGCCTCCCCCTCGCCAGTGAGTTTGAGCCGGGTGCCGGTCTCCACACCCGCCGGCACCTTGACCGTGAGGGTGCGCTCGGCCTTGGTCTGGCCCAGCCCGCGGCAGGTCGAACATGGGTGCTCGACGACGCGCCCCTCTCCCCGGCAGCGTGAACAGGTCTGGCTGACCGTGAGGAAGCCCTGCGAGAAGCGCACCTGGCCCGTGCCGCGGCAGGTCTTGCAGACGATCGGCTGCGACCCGGATTTGGCGCCGGTGCCGCGGCAGGTCGCACAGGTCTCCAGCCGCGGGATCACGATGGCTTTCTCGACACCGGTGGCGGCTTCCTCGAACCGGATCTCCATGGTGTAGCGGAGGTCGGCCCCCCGATGGGCGCTACGCCCCGCGCCGCCGGACCGCCCGCCGAAGAACCCTTCGAAGATGTCGTCAAAGATACTGCCGAAGCCGGAATCGAAGTCGCCGAAGCCCTCGCCGCCGCGCCCCGGACCGGCGCTTCCGAAGCGATTGTAAGCCTCTCGCTTCTCGGTGTCCCCCACGACGGCGTAGGCCTCGCCGATCTCCTTGAACCGCTCCTCGGCCGCCGCGTCGCCGGAATTCTTGTCCGGGTGGTGGAGGTGGGCGAGCTTCCGGTAGGCCTTCTTGATCTCCTCGGCGCTGGCGTCCGGTGAAACGCCGAGGACCGCGTAGTAATCCCGTTTCTGGTTCACGCCTGTCCGTCCTCACGGGTGGGACCGTCTCCCGGCTCTGCCGAGCCGGCCCGCGACACCCGGACCATGGCGGCGCGGAGCACCCGCCCCTCCAGAAAGTATCCTTTTTGGATCTCGTCCACCACCTGGTTCTCCGGCCCGTCCGAGGATTTCAGCTGGGCGACCGCCTGGTGCAGGCTCGCCGGGAGATAGCCGGCAACCGCATGATCGGCAAGAAGGAGTTCGTGCGCTCCATGCTCGAGACCCTTAAAGCCAATGGCACGGTGGGGATCTTCGTGGATCAGAACTCCTTTTTCGACCAGGGCGTTTTCGTCGATTTCTTCGGAGTGCCGGCCCGCTCCGGCACTACCTTTGCCAAGCTGGCCGCGCACACCGGCGCGACGGTAATCCCCGGCTTCGCCGTTTGGATCGAATCCGAAAAACGCTACCGGCTGAAATTCTACCCGCCGCTGGATCTGACCGGCGACGTGGCCGAAGATACCCAACGGGTCCAGTCGGCTGTGGAGCGGGCCGTGCGCGAGTTTCCGGACCAGTGGCTGTGGATTCACCGCCGCTGGAAGGCCCGTCCGCCGGGAGCGCCGCCTCTGTACAACTAAGTCAGGAACCGAAGCGAGCGGCGTTCCCACCCCCGCTCACTTTTGACCGGGTACCGTGCGAGAATTGTACAGGGCATGAACACTCATCCCAAGATTATCCAGGGCGGCATGGGGGTCGGCGTATCCGATTGGAAGCTGGCGCGGGCGGTGGCCCGGCTAGGTCAGTTGGGTGTGGTTTCCGGAACGGCCCTGGATCAGGTATTCGCCCGTCGCCTGCAGGATGGCGACCTGGGCGGCAATATGCGCCGCGGCCTGGAGGACTTCCCTTTCCGAAAGATGGCCGAGCGCGTCTGGAACAAATATTTCATCCCGGGCGGCAAGGATCCGGTCGAGCCCTACAAGCCGCTTCCCATGCACAACTGCGACGGTCCGGTCGAGCGCCGCGAGTTGTGCATCGTGGCCAATTTCGTTGAGATCGCATTGGCGCGCCTGGGCCATCAGAACCCGGTGGGAGTGAACTATCTCGAGAAAGTTCAGATTCCACACCTGCCTTCGCTCTACGGTGCGTTGCTAGCCGGCGCCGGCTATGTGCTCATGGGCGCCGGCATTCCTCTGCGGATCCCCGGTGTCTTGGACGCTCTCTCGCAGCACCAGCCGGCGGCCTACGCCGTGCAAGTGGCCGGAGCGGAAAAGACCGAGGATACCGCCGTCCATTTCACCCCGCGCGATTTCATGGAAGTCGATCTCCCACCATTGACGCGGCCCGAATTTCTCGCCATCATCGCCTCCAACACCCTGGCCACCACCATGTTGAAGAAGGCCAACGGCCGGGTGGATGGTTTCGTGGTCGAGGGTCCCACCGCCGGCGGCCACAATGCGCCCCCTCGCGGGAAGACTCCGTTGAGCGAAGCCGGCGAACCGGTTTACGGCGTGCGCGACGAAGTTGATCTGGCGAAGCTCCAGGCGTTGGGCGTGCCGTTCTGGCTGGCCGGTGGATATGGGACGCCGGAGCGGCTGCAGGAGGCCCTGGCGGCCGGCGCGGCGGGTATTCAGGTGGGTACGGTATTCGCGCTCTGTGAGGAATCCGCGCTGCGCGAGGATTACAAACGCGCCATCCTGGCTAGCGTGGTGGCCGGAGAGGCGCAAGTTTTCACCGATCCCCTGGCATCGCCTACCGGATTCCCGTTCAAAGTCGTGGTCCTGCCGGGCACCATGGCCGAGGCGGCGGGCTACGCCCTGCGGCCGCGCATCTGCGATCTGGGATACCTGCGCGAGGCCTACCGGTTGCCTTCCGGCGCCATCGGTTACCGCTGTGCCGCCGAACCCGTAGCCACTTACGTCGCCAAGGGTGGGAACGTCGATAAGACCGTGGACCGCAAGTGCCTCTGCAACGCGCTCTTGGCCAACATTGGCCAATCCCAAATTCAACCCAGCTCTTTTGTTGAAACCGGGCTGGTCACCTGCGGCAACTCCCTGGCGGACCTGGCCAGTTTCCTGCCCAACGGGACAACTTCCTACACGGCCGCCGATGTGATCGCGAAGCTGCTCGGCACGCACGCCTGAGCCTCACCGCGCTAACATAGTGCAGGGTCCAAGAACCGGATGGACAGCCAGATAAGTGGGGCGGACCCCCTGGTCCGCGGCCGGCCCCCCGGCCGGCTT
>JAPLLC010000236.1 GCA_026387775.1 Candidatus Methylomirabilota bacterium
ACGATCCGCGACGCGCGCTACCTTAACATCGAGGCGCGTCCGACGCGAGAGCAGAATGTGAATTGTCCGAAAACGGGCAACAACAACACGGCACGGCGGGACGGTGCAGGAGACCCGTTCCCCTGCCCCGCGGCTTTCGCCCTGCCGGGCGGGCCACCCACTTCGTATAGCAGGCTGCTGAAAAACCCGCTTTCACTCAGGCTGCTCAAAAAGATCCAGATGCAAGGCGGCGCGCGCAGGGCCGAACGAGGCGTACTTCCTGTACGCCGCAGCGAGTGCCCGAGCAAGCCAACGCCGCAGATGGGCCTTTTTCAGCAGCCTGCTACGCGACGAGCCGCCCTCCGTCCACGACCATCACATCGCCGGTCATGAAATCGCCGCGGGTCGCCAGAAAGAGGGCCGCATCGGCGATGTCCTCCGCCGTGCCGGCGCGCTTCAGGGGGGCGCCCTGGGCCGCCTTGGCGAGCGTGGCGTCCAGGTTCGGCCGGCCCACGTTCCAGCGGGTCTCCGCGATGAACCCGGGGGCGATGACGTTCACCTGGATCTCGGGCCCCAGCGTCTTCGCCAGGCACTTGCTGAGCTGGACCACCGCCGCCTTGGAACAGCAGTAGGCGATCGAGCTGCCTTGCGGCCACAGACCGGCGACGGAGGCCAGGTTGATGATCCGGCCGTGCCCCTGCTGCTTCATCGGGGCCGCCGCTGCGCGGCAGCAGAAGAAGGTGCCCTTCACGTTCACCCGGTAGAGGCGATCCCAGACGTCGTCGGTCAGCCCGTCCAGATCGGCAAAGTCAACGAAGGCGGTGATCCCGGCGTTGTTCACCAGGATGTCGACGCGCCCGAAGGCGCCCAGCGTCTTTGCCACCATGGCGCGCACCTCGGCGTCCTGGGACACGTCGGCCTGGATCAGGAGCGGCTCCCCACCGGCCTTGCGCACCAGCGCGGCCGTCTCCTCGGCCTCGGCGCGGGACTTGGAGTAGTTCACGACCACCTTGGCCCCCTCCCGTCCGTAGGCCACCGCGATGGCGCGGCCGATCCCCACCGCCGCGCCGGTCACCAACGCGACCTTCCCTGTGAGCAGTCCCATGGCTATCTCCCGATGCTGAGGTTGACCGATCTCGCCTCTCCGGCGGAGGCTAGCAGGCTGCTGAAAGAATCATTTCCGCCTAGGCTGCTCAAAAAGGTCCAGATGCGAGGCGGCGCGCGAGGCGAGGTGCGAGACGTACTACCTGTACGTCGCAGCGCCGCGCGAGCGCGCCAACGCTGCAGATGGGCCTTTTTCAGCAGCCTGCTACGCCCCGGCGTTGTAGGCGGCAAGACGGGGCAGGATGTACCGGGCCGCCTGCCGCGCGGCCGCATCCGGGTCCGGCACGGGCAGGATCTCGATGGAGGCCCAGCCGTCGAATCCGCCGCGCCGCAGGCCGGCGAAGACGTCGTCGAAGTCCAGGTGGCCCCACCCGGGGGCGTGACGGTTCGAGTCGGCGAAGTGGATGTACTTGACCAGGCTCCCGTGACGCGCCAGCGTGCCGCCGATATGGTCGTCCTCGATGTTCATGTGGAAGACGTCGGGCATCAGACCGATGTTCGTCTGCGGCATTCTCTTGAGGAGCGCCGCACCCTCGTCGACCGAGTTGATGAAGTTGATCTCGTACCGGTTGACCGGCTCGATGATGATGGTGACCCCCTTGCGGGCGGCCATCTCGCAGATGCGCCCGGCCGTGGCCAGGAAGCGGGCCTCCGCATCCGACCGGGATTCCCCCTCGCCGATGAAGCCGCGGGTGCGGCCCACGTTGATCATCCGGCCGAAGTCGGTGGCCAGGTCGATGAGATCCGCAAAGACGGCCACGACCTTCTCGCGGGCGGCCGGGTCGGGGTGGGTGAAATAGAGCCCCAGCGCGGCGAAGACCTGTCCGGTGCTGATGCAGCTCACCTCCAGATTCTTTGCGGCGAGCCAGCGTGACAGTTGCGCCCGGTTCACATCGTCCGCCGTCTTCAGCGCCAGCTCGACGCCGTGGTACCCATACTCCGCCGCCTTCGGGATCGACTCCTCGAATCCGCGCCAGACGACGAAGGCGGACGGGGAGGCGGCGGTGTCGGCGATGGCGACTGCGAGCTTCATGCTGGACTCCTCTCCGTGTGGGGTCTGCGGCGCGGGCCGGGTCACTTGATCGGGCCGGCCGGGGTCCAGCCGCCGGGAACGCAGAGGGTGTTCTCGGCCTCACTGATCAGGCCGAGCGAGATGTCGTGTCGGCCTCCGTCGTACCCGGTCGCGAGCCAGGCCTCCAGGATATCCAGGGCCTCGAGCACGCCGGTGATCCGGCCGCCGAGACAGAGCAGGTTGGAGTCGTTGTGGGCCCGCGTCATCTTCCCCATATAGGTGCTGGTGCACAAGGACGCCCGCACTCCCTTGAACTTGTTGGCGATGATGCTCATCCCGATGCCCGTGGAGCAGATCAGGATGCCGCGCCGGATCTCGCCCCGCGAGATCGCCCCTGCCACCTTGGCGGCGTAGTGCGGATACCGGACGATCTCCCCCGAGAACGAGCCGACGTGTTGGGCGGGGATCCCCTTCTTCTCCAGGGAGTCCAGGACCTGCAGGGCGAGGTCGTAGCCGCCATGGTCGTTTCCAATCCAGATCTGATCGCTGGTCATGAATCTCCTCCGCTCGCAGTGGCGCGCCCGCCAATCCCGTCCGAGCCGCCACGACACCCGTGAGGCGCACCCCGGGGCGGCGGCGCAACGGAAACCTATCATCATCCCCGCCGGTGTCAAGACGAAACCCGAGCCGGCTGCCCATACCCGAGCGCGCTCCGTTGCTGCGGGGTCGGGGAGATGCTATCATGCACCCCCACTGGAATCGTGCGACACGAAAGGGACGGATCGGCGCCGTGCCGACGCCCCGCTACCGGGAGGCGTCATGAGTTACGACATTGCGGAGAAGCTGGCTCTGCTCGGAGGCCCGAAGGCCAAGCGTACCCCCTTTCCGACGGGGAAGCGCCACGGGGAGCTGGAGAAGCGCTACCTCAACGAAGTCATCGATTCGGACATGCTCTTCTTTTACATGGGCACCAAGGTGCGCGCGCTCGAGAAGCGGTTCGCCGAGATGTACGGGATGAAGCACTGCATCGCGTGCAGCAGCGGCACCTCGGCCGTCCACATGGCGGTGGCCGCGCTGCAGCTCCCGTTCGGCGGCGAGGTGATCACGTCCGCCATCACCGACATGGGGTCGCTGACGGGGATGCTGTACCAGGGGCTCGTGCCCATCTTCGCGGACGTGGACCCCGACACCTTGAACATGACTCCGGCTTCCGTCCGGCGGCGCATCACGGCGAAGACCCGCGCCATTCTGGTGGTCCATCATGCCGGGCTGGCCGCGGACATGGACGGCTTCCTGGCCCTGGGACGCGAGACCGGGCTTCCGATCCTGGAGGACTGCGCACAGGCGTACTGCTGTCGCTACCGGGGGAAGCTGGCCGGGACGATGGGGGCGATCAACTCCTTCTCGCTCAACCACTTCAAGCACATCAGCTGCGGCTCCGGGGGCATGATCCTCACCAACGACGACCGGCTGCGCTACCACGCCTCTCTCTTCCTCGACAAATGCTACCAGCGGGACGAGGGGATCCGGAACCCGTTCTTCCTGGCCCCCAACTACCAGATGACCGAACTGCAGGGCGCCGTGGCGCTGGCGCAACTGGAGAAGGTCGAGAACGTCGTGGCCGCCAGGAACCGGCTGGGCGTTCAACTGGACGCCCTCCTCACGCAGGTGCCGGGCGTCACCCCGCAGAAGACACCCGAGGGGTGCCGGCACGGCTACTTTTTGTACGTGTTCAAGCTGGACCTTCCGGAGCTCGGCTGCACGACCCAGGAATTCTCCGAGGCGCTGAACGCCGAGGGAATCCCGAACCGGGCCCACCTCATCACCGGGGGGCGGCCGGTGTATCTGTATGACATCTTTCAGAAGCGGTCCGCGGGACCACGTTCCCCCTCACGGACTACACCTACCGGCGCGGCGACTGCCCGGTGGCCGAGGAGGCCTTCGATCGCTGGATCACGATGAACATCTACGAGCACTACGCGCCCACGGACATGCAGGAGATCGCCCACGGCATCGGCAAGGTGGCGCATCATTTCCAGACGCGCGCCCGCTCGACGATGAAGGCGTAGCGCGGGCTGTGCTTGAGTCCGAAGCGCCGGCCGGAGATCCGACCGGCGCCGGCGTTTCCCCCGGTGCGCGACCGACCTTTCCGCTGTTCCTGCCCGCCTGGCGCTTTCACTTGACCGCCCGGCGGTGTCTCTGCGAAGATGCACGCCAGATTATGCAGATCCCTGACGGGCTTTTTCGTCAATTTCTTCCCAAGACGCACCCGGGCGACACGAGCACCACTCGTGCGACTCGTACCCATCCGGCCGTCCGGGCCCCCCGCCATCTTCTCTGTCTTGCACTATTCGTGGCCGCCATCGGACTTGCCGTGGCGGCCTGCGGACGTACCCAGCCGCCGGTCGGGGTCATCGTGACCGAGCGCCTGCGGAGCCCGTTCGACGTGGCGGAGCGCCGCGCCCTCTTCGGTCGCAGCATCGACCGGTTCGACTGCCCGCAGTCGCTCTCGCCGGTGCGCGACGTGCTGGTCGAGGGGTTCTATACCGACAAGGACGCCTCGGTGGTGAACCGCCAGGCCATGGTCCGCTACCGGGAAGCGACGAAGCCCATCACGGACTACGAGTGGCAGATCGCCACCATCAGCGACACCGTCGTGCGGAGCAGCCCCCCCAACCCCGCGACGGCTCGGTGCGCCCTAGAGCGGCTGGACGCCTGGGCCGGCCAGGGTGCGCTCCTCGGCCGGATCAGCCCGCAGGGCGTCCAGGTGCGGACCTGGGCGCTCTCGTCAATCGCCTCCTCCTACCTGAAGGTGCGGGACGCCGAAGGGCTGGAGGTGATCAAGGGTCGGCGGGTCGAGGCGTGGATCCGGCAGCTCGCGAACGAGGTGACCTCCTACTATTCGATGCGGACGGGCTCCGATGTCCTCAACAACCAGGCCTACTGGGCGGGGCAGGCCTCGATCCTGGCCGGGGTGGCGGTCAACGACAAGGGACTGTTCACCTGGGGGATCGAGCGCTACCGGCTCGGCATCTCGCAGATCCGGGCGGACGGGACCTTGCCGCTGGAGCTGGCGCGCCGGAGCAAGGCCCGGTACTATCACGACTTCGCCCTCATGCCGCTCGTGTTGATCGGCGAGGTCGCTGCGCAGAACGGGATCGACCTGTACGGCGAAGGTGGGGGAGCAATCCACCGGCTTGCCGGCCGGGTCATCGACAGCCTGGACGATCCCGCCTTCTTCGAGCGAGCGGCGGGAGTCCAGCAGGACTGGGTGGGCGAGATGAATGGCGGATCGCTTGCCTGGGCGGAGCCGTATTTTGCCCGCGTCGGCAATCAGCGGCTGGTCCCGTGGCTTCTCCGGTTTCGCCCCCTGCGCACTCCATGGTTCGGCGGCGACGCGACGCTCCTGTTCGGCGTCCGCCAACTTCCGGGAGCCGGATAGACAGGCAAGCCATTCACGACGCACAGGAGGGCAGGATGAGCGAGCACCCCTGGGTTCAGGACTTTGTCGGCGCCGTCACGGTCAGCGATCCCAACGGCATCATTCTCGAGATGAATGAGAAATCTGGCCGGTCGTTTCAGGACCAGGGCGGCAGGGCCCTGATCGGCACCAACATGCTTGACTGCCACCCCGAACCGGCACGGACGAAGACACGGGAATTGCTGGACTCGCGGCGGACGAACGTCTATACGATCGAGAAGCGGGGGCAGAAGAAGCTGGTCTATCAGACGCCCTGGTACCAGGACGGCCAATACCGCGGATTCGTCGAACTGGTGCTGGAGATCCCCGCGGAGATGCCTCACTTCGTCCGCGAACCCTGAGAGGCGGCGCGATCCTCTTCCGCCGCCGGCAAATCGTCTGACGAACCTCACCCGCAGAAAAGGAGCCCATCATGAAAGGGAACGACCGGATCATCGCGACCCTGAACGACCTTCTCGCCGACGAGCTGACCGCCATCAGCCAGTACATCGTGCAGTCGGAGATGTGCGCCAACTGGGGCTACGAGAAGCTTCACAAGGCGATCGAGAAGCGGGCCATCGACGAGATGAAGCACGCCGAGAAGCTGATCGGCCGGATCCTCTTCCTGGAGGGGGCGCCGGTCGTCAGCAAGTTGAACAAGGTCAACATCGGCCCCGACGTGGAGAGCCAGCACAAGAATGACTGGAAAGCGGAGCAGGGGGCGATCAAGGCCTACAATGAGGCCATTCGCCTGGCTGTCGAGGTGGCGGATAACGGCACGCGCGAGCTGCTTGAGTCGACCCTGAAGGACGAAGAGGTCCACATCGACTGGATCGAGGCGCAGATCGACCAGATCAAGCAGATGGGTGTGCAACTGTATCTGGTGGAGCAGCTGGGCTAGGCGCATGGCGAGGTCTTCGGAGGGATTCGACCGGCCAGCAGCATTGGAGGTGCACATGGCTCCTGATGAGAGGATGCGCCCGGACCGCGATCGGTATTTCATGGGGATCGCCATGGCGGTCCGCACCCGGGCCAACTGCCGGGGCAACCACGTGGGGGCCATCCTGGTCCTGGATGGGCACGTCGTCTCCACGGGGTACAACGGAACCCCCTCGGACATGGTGAACTGCGAGGAGGGAGGCTGCGATCGTTGCGCGAACCGGGAGAAGTACGGGTCGGGCAAAGGCTACGATCTCTGTATCTGCGTCCACGCCGAGCAGAACGCCCTGCTCTCG
Organism: Candidatus Methylomirabilota bacterium; assembly: GCA_026387775.1. Taxonomy (GTDB): domain Bacteria; phylum Methylomirabilota; class Methylomirabilia; order Methylomirabilales; family 2-02-FULL-66-22; genus 2-02-FULL-66-22. The sequence goes on from JAPLLC010000236.1 coordinate 6,791, forward strand.
GCCGCCCGGTTCGGCATCCGGGTCGAGGGCGCGGTCCTTTACACCACCATGCGCCCGTGCTTCGGCTGCACCAAGGAACTCCTGCAGGCCAAGGTCAAGGCCGTGTTCTACATGCACGACTGGAAGCACCCGGATCCCGACGTCTGGCACGAGTACGAGAAGCTGCAGCAACGGTTCCCGGGCGGGATTCGAAAGCTGGAGATGGAGGACCCCGACAAAGACTGGGCGGTGGGGTCGAAGGCGCGGCCGCCGGAGGAGAGCGGCCACTCGATTCCGGGGAACTGAAAAGGCGGGCCGTTAGCCGTTAGCCTTCAGCCCGAACGTTGCAGTTCTCACGCAAAGCACGCAAAGGACGCCAAGACCTGCAAGGGATTTCTCGAAAGCCCCCTGGGGGCGTATCGGGAAAATTCTGGCCGAGCCCATCTGGTGCGATGGACTGACCCAGCTTTGCGGTAAGATGACGACTGGCCGGCCGGGACCCGACCAGTTGCGATCGATCTACACCGTCAAGACGTCGCTTCGCAGCAGCAGGTCGCTGATGATCGGCATGGTCGAGACCTCCCCGGCCCGGATCTGTCCCAGCAGCTCGAAGCGCTCGACGCAGGTCTTGCAGGCGAGGATCTCGACGCCGATCCCCTCCAGATC
>JAPLLC010000298.1 GCA_026387775.1 Candidatus Methylomirabilota bacterium
ACGGTTCCGGTGAGCTGCTCGCCGTTGATGAGCTGCACCCGGATCCGCTCGACGCTGGCGTTCTCCAAGAGATCCGCGGTCTCGGGCGGGCGCTCCTCGGCCGGGACGTCCGCGCGGACGAGCTGGATCTTGTTCAGAAACAGCACGGGGCTGTCGCCGGCGACGGACAGGGTCAGAAACAGGTTGGAATCGTTCAGACGATCCAGGACCGTTTCCGGACCGTCGTGCGTCTCGGCGTTCAGGTGGAGGAAGAGGGCCCCCTCGAAGGCCGCCCCATCCACGGTCCAGAACGTCGCGCTCACCCGGCGCATGGGGACGCTGAGCTCTCCCCCGCCGTCCCGCCCCTTTGCCTGCGGCGCGGGCGCTTCGGCCGGCTCGGCCGTTGCGCCGGCGGGGTGGCCGCTCAGGGCCAGGGCGGCCTCGATGGTGCGCAGGACGGCCGAGGTCTCCGCCGTCTTCTGCAGCGCCAGGACGGCCCCCGCCTCGAAGGCCCGGGTGTTCAGCTTCGGGTCGTTCATGGCGGTGAGGATGACGACGGGGATGGCCTTCAAGACGGGGTCCGCCTTGAGGAGGCGGCAGACCTCGAATCCGTCGATGCCGGGCATCATGACATCGAGCAGGACCAGGTCGGGCCGCTCGCGGCCGGCCGCCTCCAGACCCGTCTCGCCGTCCGGGGCCGTCACGACCGTGTAACCGCGGAAGCGCAGGATGTCGCGGAAGCGCAGGATGTCGCCCAGCATCTGGAGGATCAGCGGGTCGTCATCCACACACAGGATCTTGATCTCGTGCGCGCCGGCCTGGTCCGTGTCCGATGCCGCCTCCAAGGTCAGGCCGGTCTCCACCGGGAAGCCGCAGCTCTGGCAGCGGCGCAGGAGCACGCCGTCCTCGGTGAACTGAAAGGTGGACTGGACAACCTGGCAGCGGGGGCAATACTCGGAATCTGATTGTTGCTCCATGCCGCCTCCCGGGTGCTGGATGGCCAGGTGCGTCCGGACGGACGCACCAGCGGGGACAAGCCGTTAACGCGAGGGGAAACCTATATCAAAGATGCCTGACGTTGTCCAGTGTCTCGGTCGGCGCACGCCAGGGGCCGGCTCACAAGCCCGGCGGGAAGCACTTGATCACCACGAGCGGCCCCTGCGGCTCCGCCCGGAACGCCTCCTGCTCCGAGGCCGCCGGGACGAAGAAGGTGGTCCCGGCCTCGACCGGCATGTCGCCTCCGGGGCCGAGGAGGGCGCCTCGGCCCTCGATCACGATCCCCACGTAGCAGCGGCCGCGATCCCGCTCCGGGATCCGGTCCCGCACCGTGAGACGGGCCATGCCGAAGCAGCGGGTGTGCTCGGGCCCGATCAGGACCTCTTCGGAACCGGCCGGGTCGTCCCGCAAGATCCGCGAGCCGAGCCTGTGCCGCGCGACATAGGCCATTCCCGTGCCCTGGTAATCGAAGCAGCTCATCCCCAGGTCGAAGCCGAGGCCCATGAAGCACTGGGTCTCCGTCCGCTGGCCGCCGCTGGCGTATTCCGTGATGACCACGAGGTCGGTCGGCTCCTGCACTTCCACCAGGAAAACGCCGGGACCGACGGCGTGCGGCGTGCCGGAGTTGACCAGGTACACCTCGCCCGGCCGCACCTCGATGCGGTTGAGCGCCGCGATCTGGCCGGGGATGTCCTGAGTCTGCACGAGGCGCCGGAACTCGGCCTCCGTGACCCCGTCGCGAAATCCGAAAAGGATGTGGGGGGTCTCGCCGCCGATAGTGCGTGTCCCGAGAATCAGCCAGGACTCGGTCTTGCCGAACTGCGAGCCGAGATGCTGCCGGGCGAATGCGGCGCTCGGATGAGATTGGATCGGCAAACGCGCCGCCGAGTCGAGGAGCTTGCAGAGGACCCCCAGCTCGGTCCCCAGGCGCGCCACGTGGGCGGCGCCCAGCATGGCCTCGGGGAAGGCCTCGATCAACTCCTTGAGGACGACTGCCCCGCCGTCCGGGAGGGCGATCCGGCTCAGCCCCTCGTCCGATGGCCGCCCGGGAAGACGGGAGACCGTGGTGGACCCCACCCACTCCTCCGGGACGTTTCGGTCTGCCGGGTCCGGCTGCCCCTGCATGCGGTCGAGTAGCGCACCACCGCGCCAGACGCGATACACCCGGTTCCGGGCCAGCGGGAGGGGCCGGCGGGTGAGAGACGCGAGGGATATGGGGATCTGCGCTGCCATGGGGGGCTCCTGTGTTCCGGTGCTGCGTGCGATGTCTTGGTCGGCCCGAGCCGGGTGTGAAATGCGAACGGGGCGAGTATCCCCCAGGGGGCGGAGCATGTCAACGGCCCAACCCCTCCCGCAGAGATTCCGCGTCCAGGCGGAGTCTGGGAGGCTCGCCGAAAGCCGACGGCGTTTCCGGTTGACAGGCTTCTCGTGCTTGGCTAGCTTC